>CAZCZR010000041.1:0-15335 GCA_964503455.1 uncultured Lachnospiraceae bacterium
AGATAAAGGACGTTTACGCCAAGACGCATCCGAGAGCTTAATATTGGAGGCACAATTATGAAATTTACCGATATACTCCGCAAAAAGCGCGATGGTTCGGAGCTTTGCGAGGAGGAAATAAAATTTTTTATAGACGGCTGTATGTCGGGCGCTATACCCGATTATCAGATCTCCGCGTTTTTGATGGCGGTTTACTTTCGCGGCATGACTGTTGATGAAACGGTGCATCTTACCCTTGCCATGCGCGATTCGGGAACGGTTGCCGATCTTTCCGGCGTAGCGGGCAAAAAAGCGGATAAACACTCCACAGGCGGAGTCGGGGATAAGACTACGCTTGTCGTAGCTCCCATAGCGGCGGCCTGCGGTGTGAATATGCTTAAAATGAGCGGCAGAGGTCTCGGTCATACCGGAGGCACTGTTGACAAGCTGGAATCCATACCCGGCTTCAGAACGGAATTTTCGGCGGAGGAGATTGTAAAAACGGGTTCAAAAACTCATATAATGATCTGCTCGCAGTCCGAAAGCATCGCTCCGGCGGATAAGCTTTTATATTCGCTAAGAGATGTCACCGAAACTATCGACTCCATACCGCTTATCGCGTCAAGCATCATGTCAAAAAAGCTCGCCGTCGGCGCCGATGTGATTGTTTTGGACGTTAAATACGGAAGCGGAGCTTTTATGAAAACGAAGGAGTCCGCCCAAGAGCTTGCGGATATGATGGTGAAAATAGGGACTATCGCCGGAGTAAGCACATCGGCGGTGCTTTCCGACATGAACAAGCCTTTGGGCTTCGCTGTCGGCAACGCGCTTGAGGTCATGGAAGCCATAGATGTTTTGAAAAACCGCTCAAGGGCTGACGATCTTACGGAGGAGTGCGTACTGCTCGCGGGGGAGATACTTTTTCAATGCGGGATCGCGCCCGATAAAGAGGAGTGCCGCTTAAAGGCGCGCCGCGCTTTGGAGGACGGCAGCGCGCTTGAAAAGTTCCGTGAATGTATAGAGGCTCAAGGCGGAAACGCGGAGGTTATAAACGATTTCTCACTCTTTCCAAGGGCGAGATACACGCTCGACATTCTGTCGGGGAAAAGCGGAATGATCACCGCCGTAGACTGCGCGGAAATAGGCCGCTGCTCGGCTCTTACCGGCGCGGGACGCTTTGAAAAGGGCGATGACATTGATCCCGCGGCGGGACTTATAATACGCAAAAAGCCCGGCGACCGTGTAACGGCAGGCGATGTTCTTGCCGAGCTGCACACATCAAAAACGGATAACTACGAGGAAATATCCGCCCGTCTTGCGGAGGCTTATGTAATTGAATAATATCAGGCGGCGCGGACAAATTCATACCTGAACGTCCGCGCCGCCTATGATTTTCAAACCAATATCTCTTCCAGCGTTCTTTTCGGCACATGAAGATCGCCGTTTTCATCGCTTGAATATCTCACATCGCCGTCTTTTATATCCTCAACGCTGCTTTTCTGCGACGAGTGTCCCACAGCTATAAGATTCAACACCTTCAAATTCGGCGCAAGACGCAAAACCCTTCCTATCTTTTCTTTGTCTATCGCCCCAAGCCAGCAGGTGGCAAGGCCCATATCGGCGGCGCCCAAAACAATATACGCTCCCGCCGTGCCAAGCTCCACATCGCAGGAGCCGGACTTGATGTCCGTATCCGCAAGGATAGCTATATATGCCGGCGGCTGCTCATTTTCCTTCGGTCCGTCCTCCGGATGATACCCCGACCACTTTATATATTCAAACACCTTTCCGGCTTCCGCCCTGTCTGTCACAAGACGAAACTTTAGCGGCTGCATATTCGCCCCATACGGAGCCAGACGCGCATAGTCAACAAGCTGTTCAAGCTGTTCCTCCGCCACAGGCTCGCCGTTGTATTTTCTTACGGTTCTTCTTGCCGTAACCAGCTTATCGAATTTCATAAAATTTTACCTTCCCTTCCGCGCCCGTAAAAAAGAGAAACAAAAATGCCTTTTCTCTTTACAAGACGCAAATATATATTGTAAATATATCTTATCACAAAACCGTCAAAAGCGCAACCCCCGATACAGTAATAAAATCAATATTTTTCAGCTGCCGGCAAAAAAATCGGCGGCGTTATATTTAATAATATTTGCCGCTCGATGTATAAAAACATTATCTTTGGAAATCATAGCGATATATCTTACCGAAAGGACTGCTTATGCAAATGGGATCAAGACGCCAGACAATAGAATTTAAAAACGGAGTGTACATCCTTGAGGCCGCTTCCACAGCCGGAGTCAAAGAAGGCGAAGGGCCTCTGCGCTCGGAATTTGACGCGGTGCTTACCGATGACAGGTGCGGCGAGGACAGCTGGGAGCTTGCTCAAAGCCGTATGCAGGAGGACACCGTAAGGCTTGTACTGGACAAGGCGAACGAAAGATGCGAAAATATAGGCTGTATTTTTTCGGGCGATCTGCTGAATCAGTGCGCGGGTACTCATTACGCGATGCGAAATCTGGATATACCTTTTCTCGGTCTTTACGGGGCCTGCTCCACAATGTCCGAAAGCCTTATAATGGCGGCGGCGTATATAAGCGGCGGCTTTATGGAAAAGGCTATCGCCACGACTTCAAGTCATTTTTGCTCGGCGGAAAGACAGTTCCGCTATCCGCTTGAATACGGCGGGCAAAGGACTCCGTCGGCGCAGTGGACAGTCACAGGCTGCGGCGCTATGCTTTTAAGCCGCCACCAAGGCGGCGCGGCCCGCGTGACCGGCGCGGCAATAGGAAAAGCGATAGACTTCGGCGTGACCGATGTGAACAATATGGGCGCTGCCATGGCTCCCGCCGCGGCTGATACTCTTACGGCGCTTTTTTCCGAAACCCATACCCGTCCGGAGGATTACGACCTTATCCTTACCGGCGACCTCGGTGTCGTCGGCAGCGATATTTTTACCGAGCTTATGATGGAGGAAGGCTACGACATAGGCGAACTGCATATGGATTGCGGCAAGATGATATACGACATTGAGGCTCAGGACGTTCACGCCGGCGGCAGCGGATGCGGATGCAGCGCAAGCGTTCTGTGCGGAAAAATATACAATGATCTCAAAAATAAATTGTATGACAAAATAATATTTATGGCAACGGGCGCGCTTATGAGCATCACCGAGCTTAATCAGGGCGAGAGCATACCGTCGGTGGCGCACGCCGTTATAATGGAAAGGAACTGATATGGATTATCTGAAAGCATTTACGGTGGGCGGCCTGATATGCGTCATCGGGCAGATACTTATAGACAAAACCAAGCTTACGCCCGCGAGAATACTCGTGACCTTTGTGATTGCCGGAGCTGCGCTTCATGTGCTGGGCGTACATCAGTACCTGATCGATTTTGCCAAGGCCGGCGCCACTGTGCCGCTGACCGGCTTCGGCTATCTGCTTGCCGAGGGCGCAAGAAAAGCGGTTATGGAAAAAGGCGTTCTCGGCATATTTACCGGCGGCATAACAGCGGCGGCGGCAGGCATTTCGTCGGCGCTGATCTTCGGCTTTCTTGCGGCTGTGATCTTCAAGCCGAAAGCGAAAAAGTGAACAGACCTTGAATCCTAACGCCCTCCGGCAAGCTTTTTTTGGAGGGCGTTTTTTGTTTTCGCAATTTTGCGCGCTGTTAAATTTTGGGGAGAATAACGCGCAAATCAGGGGGATTTTTTTGAAAACACCTTTACAAACGCCAAAAAGTATAGTATAATTATGTAAGTAAAATCAGGACTTTACGGAGAAATGATATGAAAAATATATTCAGTCCCGACTTCCGCTTTGAGTCGGTCGGAAGCATACCGGGGGATTTTTTTAAGAGCAACGGAATAAAATACGTTGTGTGCGATATAGACAACACCCTTATTGACGACAACGAGCCGGAGCCGGACGAAAGAGCCTTCTCTTTTTTAGAGCGTCTCAAGCGCGAGAACATAGGCATATGCCTTGTGTCAAACAACAACAAAGACAGAGTTGCGGCGTTTAATAAAGATCTCGGTCTGCACGCCGTGAGCCGCGCCGCCAAGCCTTTGGGTTTCAGAATAAGCCGCGCCGTCAAAAAGATGGGCGGCACAAGAAAAAACACCATTCTTATCGGCGATCAGATCTTCACCGATATTATCGGGGGAAAAGCGGCGGGACTCAAAACCCTGCTCGTAACTCCCGTCAATCCCGGAAAAGAAACACGTTTTTTTAAAGTGAAGCGGTATTTTGAGAAAAAGGTCCTGAAGGACTTAAGAGGTGACAGCAATGAATAAAGTAACCGGAAAAACAAAGCAGCTCGGCATAATAGGCTGTCCGGCGGATCACAGCTTCTCGCCGGTGATGCACAACTTCATATCGGAGTGTCTTGGTCTTGATTACATATACTGCGCGTGGCGCGTGGAGCCGGGACACGTCAGGGAAGCCGCCGACGGCATACGCGCGATGAATATTGCCGGCATAAATGTCACGGCGCCGCATAAATATGAGATTATGAAGTATCTTGATGAGGTGTCGGAGCAGGCGCGTCTGCTCGGATCGGTCAATACGGTGGTCAACCGCGGCGGCAGGCTTATCGGCTATAACACCGACGCCGACGGATTCCTGCGCGCGCTTGAATACGAGGGCGTGTCGCCTTCGGGGGCAAGGGTGCTTCTTTTGGGCGCGGGAGGCGCGGCAAAGCCTCTTTGCGTAAGACTCGCGCAGTCAGGCATAAAAAGCATTGATATAGTAAACCGTACCTATGAAAAAGCGGCGGCAACAGCCGAATACGTCCGCTTGGCAGCAGGCTTTAAAGCGGCATCGGCGCCAAAGGCTCCTTTCGGGCATTACGATCTTGTGATCAACACCACCTCCGCCGGCATGGAGCCGCAGCTTGACAAATGCCCTATCGAGGATATGAGCTTCATTGATAAAGACACCTTTGCTGCCGACATCATATACAATCCCGAAAAGACGCTTTTCCTGCGCCGCGCCGAGGAACTGGGCGCCGGGATCATGAACGGTCTCGGTATGCTTATATGTCAGGGGCTGAGCGCTTACGAGCTGTTCACGGGCGCCGCGCTTGAAGAGGATATGTACCGAAAAATCAAACGCGAGCTGTTCGGCGCGTAAGAATCGAAATCAGGGCCCATTCGGGCGGCGCGTTTCAGGAGGGAATATGAAAAATATAGTTCTTACAGGCTTTATGGCAACAGGCAAAACAAAGATAAGCCGGGAGCTTTCCAATGCGCTTGGCTTTGATCTGGCGGACACGGACGATATGATAGCGGAGGCCGCCGGCATGAGCATAAACGAAATATTTGAAAAATACGGCGAAGAACACTTCCGCCGTCTTGAGCGCGAAGCCGTAAAAAAAGCGGCGGCGCTTGAAAGCACGGTCATCTCCACGGGAGGCGGCACGGTATTGTGCGCGGAAAATATGACGGAGCTTCGCAAAAACGGGATAATCTTCAATCTTGCCCCGAATTTCAGCGTCATAGCGGAGCGTATAGAGAAGGCGGCAAAGACGCGTCCTCTGCTTCAAGGGCAGTCCATCGACGATATATACAAGCGCTTTTGCGACAGGAGCAAGTACTACGACAACTGCGATTACAAGGTGAACGTCACCAATGACAGAACACCCGCCGAAAATTCGCTCCGTATCCTTGAGATCTACCGCAGCATAAACGGTATTTAAAAATCGTCCGGCATAAATAATCCTACATATGAAAAAAGCACTTGCAAAAGAGCGGAGCCTGTGGTATAATATAATGTAAATTTTAAATATGGAAGGGATCGGCTAAAATGACGCATGAAAAAATCGAGCGCATCAATGAGCTTGCGAGAAAATCGAGGACCGCTCCTCTGACGGAGGCGGAGCTTTGTGAACAGGCGGAGCTTCGGCGCGAGTACCTTGAAGCGATAAAGAAAAATTTCCGGCAGACACTGGAATCGATCACTGTCGAACAGTAGATTGTTAAAAAAATTCTCAAATCATACAACGGAGCAGCAGCAAATAACGGAGGACATCATGAAAACAACAGTAAAACAAATTTTCAGAGGCGCGGAGGAGCTCGGCGGGAAAACCGTCACCGTGTCCGGCTGGGTCAGAACCCTGCGCGCAAGCAAGAACTTCGGTTTCATAGAGCTTAATGACGGAACCTTTTTCAAAAACATTCAAATAGTGATAGACGCTGGCATGGAAAATTATGCCGAAGTATCAAAGCTCAATGTCGGCGCGGCGGTGACGGTCGAGGGCGAACTGGTCCTTACTCCCGAAGCAAAGCAGCCGTTTGAGATACACGCCGCCGCGGTAATTATCGAGGGCGTGTCCGCTCCCGATTACCCGCTTCAGAAAAAGCGCCACTCATTCGAGTATCTGCGCACCATATCGCATCTGCGTCCGAGAACGAACACCTTTTCCGCCGTGTTCCGCGTGAGATCTCTTATCGCTTACGCGATACACAAATTCTTCAACGAGCGCAACTTCGTATACGTGCATACCCCGATAATCACGGGCAGCGACGCCGAGGGCGCCGGCGAGATGTTCAGGGTCACCACATTGGACATGGCAAACGTTCCCAAAAACAAGGACGGCAGCGTTGATTATTCAAACGACTTCTTCGGCAAAAGCACCAACCTTACGGTAAGCGGTCAGCTCAATGTCGAAACGTACTGTATGGCATTCAGAAATGTTTACACCTTCGGTCCCACCTTCAGGGCGGAACATTCCAACACAACGCGTCATGCCGCGGAGTTCTGGATGATAGAGCCGGAAATGGCTTTTGCGGATCTTTCGGATGATATGGACACAGCGGAAGCTATGCTTAAGTATATCATCTCATACTGTCTTGAAAACGCGCCGGAGGAGATGGATTTCTTTAACCGGTTCATCGACAAGGGGCTTCTTGACAGGCTGCAAAACATCCTTGAAAACGACTTTGCCCGCATATCGTATACCGAAGCGATAGAGCTGCTTAAAAAGAACAATGATAATTTCGATTATCACGTTGAATGGGGTTCGGATCTTCAAACGGAGCATGAGCGCTATCTGACGGAGGAGGTCTACAAAAAGCCTGTATTTGTGACGGACTACCCCAAGGAGATAAAGGCGTTCTATATGAAGCTGAACGAGGACGGAAAGACCGTTGCGGCTATGGATCTTCTTGTGCCGGGCATCGGAGAGATAATCGGCGGCTCGCAGCGCGAGGAAAACTACGATGTGCTTCTTTCGCGTATGAACGAGTGCGGTCTTGACCCGAAGGATTACGACTGGTACCTCGATTTGAGACGCTACGGCACCAACAAACACGCGGGATACGGTCTCGGCTTTGAGCGGGCGGTAATGTATATCACCGGTATGGGCAATATCCGCGATGTGCTGCCGTTCCCGAGGACAGTCGGCACCGCTGAATTTTAACCGGCGCCGATCAAATAACGAAAGGACTGTTTTTATGTCAACTTATCTGATTTTTTTGGGAATAGCTGTTTTGGTGGGCATTATGATCAAGCCGTTGTACGGTGTGCTTATAGCGCTTGCGACTCTTGCATATGCCGTATGGGTCAATATTCCGAACTTCTATTTTTTAAAGGGCAACAAGGCATATGCCGCAAACGATTACGACGGCGCTTACGCCTATTACAAAAAAGGCTATGATACTGGCAGAGCAAAGTTCGACAAAAAAGTCATGTACTCCTCCCTGCTCACGCGGATCGGCAAGCCCGACGAGGCGCTTGACATCCTGAATCCGCTGCTTATGAACAAGTACCTAAAGCCGGAGCAGCGCAATCTTGCCAAGCAGTACCGCTGTATGGCGAATTACCGAAAGGGCGATATTGACGAGGCGCTTGAAGAAGCCGAGGAAATGTACTCGGACGGATTCAAAAACACATTTCTGTACAGCATGATAGGATTTTTCCGTACTCTTAAGGGTGACTGCTCGGATGAACTGCTTGCGTTCTGCAAGGAAGCTTATGAGTATAACAATGACGAGCGCGACATAACGGACAATCTCGCGACCGTATATATCATGCGCGGCGAATACGATGCCGCCAAGGAATACGCCGAAAAGACCGTCGAGAAATTCCCTCAGTTTATCGAGGGGCGCTATCACGCGGCGATAGTATACCATAACCTCGGCGATGACCGAGAAGCCGCAAAGCAGCTTGACGCCGTGGCGCAATGTACGCGCACGCCAATGACTACAATATCCGAGGATATGATAGACAAGCTCAGAGCAGAGCTTAAAATATGATCTTACCCGCACGCGGAACGGCTGTTTCCGCGTGCTTTTTTTATTCTGTGCGATCTTCTCCAAAGGCATTTTTCGCTAATTCGCGCATTTTGAGAATATTATTTGTAATTTCCCCAAAGAATATGAATATATATGGTTTGCGTTAAGTAATCCGTATCAGGCAAGGTACTTAATGCAAGCCCGAAAATTGAATAAGCCCGATAAGAATGATATAGAGCGCCTATTCAATTTCATGTACTTGTTTTATTACGGAGGAGATCATATGAAAGATAAAATTTTCGGCGTACTGCAGCGTGTAGGACGTTCGTTCATGCTGCCGATCGCGCTTCTTCCTGTCGCGGGATTGCTTCTCGGCATAGGCAGCTCGTTTACAAATCCCACGACCTTGGAAACCTATCACCTTACAAATATAATCAGAGAAGGCGGCATACTGTACGCCGTTCTCGATATAATGAGCAAGACGGGCAGCGCCGTTTTTGACAATCTCGCGCTGCTGTTTGCGATGGGCGTTGCCATAGGCATGGCGAAAAAAGAAAAGGAGGTTGCCGCGCTTTCGGGAGCTATCGCCTTTCTTATAATGAACACCACGATAAGCGCCCTCATAGAAGCAAACGGCGGTGTTGACGCTATGCCCGCGAACTCAACGGCAAGCGTACTCGGAATAACCACGCTTCAAACCGGAGTTTTCGGCGGTATAGTAGTCGGTTTAGGCGTTGCGGCCTTGCATAACAGATTTTATAGGATACGTCTGCCGCAGGTGCTTTCATTTTTCGGAGGAACGAGATTTGTGCCGATCATATGCAGTCTGGTATATCTCGGCGTCGGCATAGTGATGTATTTTCTGTGGCCCGCAGTACAGAGCGGCATTGCGGCACTTGGCGCTCTGGTGCTTAAATCCGGCTATGCGGGAACATGGATATACGGCATAATCGAACGCGCCCTTATACCCTTCGGACTGCATCACGTATTCTATATGCCGTTCTGGCAGACGGAGCTTGGCGGTACAGCTGTTATAGACGGCGTTACTGTCGCGGGCGCGCAGAATATATTCTTCGCGGAGCTTGCCTCTAAGTCCACCGAGGTATTCTCCGTGTCAGCGACACGTTTCATGGCGGGAAAATTCCCGTTCATGATATTCGGACTTCCGGCGGCGGCATTTGCGATGTATCGTGCCGCGCGTCCCGAAAAACGCAAAACAGCCGGAGGACTGCTTATCTCGGCGGCTATCACCTCCATGCTCACCGGTATCACGGAACCTCTGGAGTTTACGTTCCTGTTTGTCGCGCCCGTCATGTACGCGGTACACTGTGTGCTTGCGGGACTTTCATATATGCTGATGCATATATTTAATGTCGGCGTCGGAATGACATTTTCGGGCGGCGCGATAGACTTTTTCCTGTTCGGAGTACTTCAGGGCAACGCCAAAACAAATTGGATATGGATAGTTATAGTAGGTCTTGCGTATGCGGTAATATATTATCTTATATTCTATACCATGATAACGAAGCTGAACCTGAAAACTCCGGGCAGAGAAGCTGATGACGAGGAAACAAAGCTCTATACCAGAAGCGATATGAACTCTAAAAGCGCGGCATCATCTGATCCGGCAAGCGCGCTTATACTCAAAGGTCTCGGCGGCAAGGAAAACCTTTCCGACATAGACTGCTGCGCCACAAGACTCAGAGTAACGGTAAAAGACGAAACGAAGGTGTCGGAGCCTCTCTTGAAGCAAAGCGGCGCCTCCGGTGTCATAAGAAAAGGCAGCGGCGTTCAGGTAATATACGGTCCCGGCGTGTCGATAATAAAATCAAATCTGGACACATTCATGGACAGTCCCGAAAGCGACGCGCTTTTCACTGATGATGCCGAGTCATCCGCTGTTTCCGACACAGCCGGTGCAGGCACAAAAAGCACCGCCGAAATCACATTGGCTGCCCACATGAACGGCGTCGCGATACCTCTTGAAAATGTTGAGGACGAGGTGTTTTCAAGGCATATCCTCGGTCCCGGCGCGGCGATAGAGCCGTCCGAGGGAAAGCTCTTTGCTCCCTGCGACGGAAAAATCGAAAGCGTGTTCGACACAAAGCACGCTGTGAATATCACCGCCGACAGCGGCGCGGAGATACTTCTGCATATCGGTATCGACACGGTAAACCTCGGCGGCAAATATTTCACCTCCCGCGTCAAGGACGGTCAGCGTGTAAAAAAGGGCGATCTTTTAATCAGCTTCGACATGGAAAAAATAAAAAAATCGGGGTATAAAGTCACTACGCCAATGGTAATATGCAACGCGGACAACAGTGAAGTAACGCTCCTTGCTCAAGGCAAGGTTTCCGCCGGAGATGAGTTTTTGACAGCGGAGCCGTCCGGCGATTCGCGTTGACCGTTCGCCTGATGCAAAGCTATGCCGCTTATCGGGATTGATTTTCGGGATAAAAAGCGGCTTTCGGCCGATAGGCGGCGTTGCCAAACGGCTTTAAGACCGCCGTTTCCCGTTATACCAAAAAAGGCGTATGCCCTCAAAATCAGGGTATACGCCTTTTGAATGATCTATTATCAGAACAGTCCGTATGAAACGACTACCGCCGCAAACACGATGGATACCATCGAAAGCAGCTTAATAAGGATGTTGACCGACGGGCCGGAAGTATCCTTGAACGGATCGCCTACCGTGTCGCCTACGACTGCGGCCTTATGGTTATCCGAGCCTTTGCCGCCGAAGTTGCCCGCCTCGATATATTTCTTGGCATTATCCCACGCTCCGCCGGAGTTCGCCATCATGATAGCAAGAACGAATCCCGATACAAGCGCGCCGGCAAGCATACCTACAACACCGTTGCAGCCGAGGATAAGACCCACTATAATAGGAGCAACTATTCCCAACGCCGCCGGAACTATCATTTCCTTCAATGACGAGCGCGTGCATATATCAACGCAGGTTTCATAATCCGCTTCCGCCTTGCCCTGCATAAGTCCCTTGATCTCACGGAACTGACGGCGCACCTCGATAACGATCTTCTGCGCCGCTCTTCCAACGGCCTGCATTGTGAGCGCGCTGAACAAAAACGGCAGCATAGCGCCGATAAACAAGCCTATAAGCACCGCCGGATTGGTTATTTCAAGCTTCAGCTCGGCGCCGAGTCCCTGTACTTTATCGGTGTACGAAACGATAAGCGCGAGAGCCGTCAAAGCGGCCGAGCCTATTGCGAAGCCTTTGCCTGTAGCGGCTGTCGTATTTCCGAGCGAGTCAAGAGCGTCTGTTCTTTCGCGAACGACTTCAGGCAGACCCGCCATTTCAGCGATACCGCCCGCGTTATCGGCAACGGGACCGTATGCGTCAGTAGCAAGCGTGATACCGAGCGTTGACAGCATACCTACGGCGGAAAGTCCCACTCCGTAAAGACCCGCCTCAAAGCTCTGCGCACCGCCTGCCGCAAAGTAGCTGACAAGCACCGATATTCCTATGATGATAACGGGAATGGCTGTCGAGAACATTCCCAGAGCTATACCGTCTATGATAACAGTAGCGCTTCCTGTTTCGCTGGACGCCGAAAGCTTCTGCGTCGGCTTGTAAGAGTCGGATGTGTAATACTCCGTGAAGAAGCCTATAAGCACACCCGCGACAAGACCGGATATAACCGCCCAGAACACGTTAAATTTGCCCGGAAGCAGGAAATATATAAGCGCCGCCGACGCTATCGCCGAAACAGCCGACGCTATGTACGTGCCGCGTCTGAGCGAGCCGAGAAGCGATTTTTGTGTCGCGTTTTCCTTTGTCGATACAAAGAACGTACCCACTATAGACGCTATTATGCCAATAGCGGCGATCAGCATCGGTATTATAACTCCGGAAAAGCCGAGTCCCGCAGCGGCTGCCAAAGCTCCGCACGAAATGACCGAGCCGACGTATGACTCGTAAAGATCCGCGCCCATACCGGCAACATCGCCTACGTTATCGCCTACGTTGTCCGCGATACAGGCGGGGTTTCTGGGGTCATCCTCTGGGATTCCCGCCTCGACCTTTCCTACGAGGTCCGCGCCTACATCGGCAGCCTTGGTAAAGATACCTCCGCCCACACGCGCGAACAGCGCCATAGAGCTTGCGCCCATACCGAAGGTGAGCATGATTGACATTACCTCTTTAACATCCGATATGCCGAACACGGTCCTCAAAAGTATAAACCATACGCTTATGTCCAAAAGTCCCAGTCCTACCACCGTAAGACCCATGACCGCGCCTGAAGAAAAGGCTATTTTAAGTCCCTTGTTAAGTCCTTCCCTCGCGCCGTTGGCTGTACGGGTATTCGCGTAGGTGGCGATCTTCATTCCGACAAATCCCGAAAGACCGGAGAAGAAGCCGCCGCTCAAAAACGCAAACGGAACGAAAAATCTCAAAAATCCCGTTGCGGCAAGTATGCACAGCACCACAAACATAACGGCAAAAAATATCCCTACCGTTTTGTACTGACGCTTCAGGTACGCCATAGCGCCCTTTCTGATCTTTGCGCCGATGCTCTTCATCGCGTCCGTGCCCTCGGGCATCTTCTTAACGGAATAGAACAGATGCATCGCGTAAAACAGCGAAAGCGCCGCGCATATCAAAACAACGATAGGCGCAAAGGTTTCCAATTTTCCCATTGTAAATCCTCCTTTTGATGTGTAAGTCCGCACAGTATATTACCGTCGGCGGACCGTTTAGTTATATCAAACGCTCAATTAAGACCGTTAATATATTTTTTCACAAGCTCCTCCAGAAGCTCATCGCGCTCAACGCGCACTATCATGCTTCTTGCGTTATTGTAGCTTGTTATATAAGTCGGGTCGCCCGACAAGATGTATCCCACTATCTGGCTTATCGGATCATATCCCTTGACAACAAGAGCGTCGTATACATTTTTAAGTATCTCCCTGACCTCTTTTTCCTTATCGAACTCAATTTTTATTTTGGTCGTTTCGTTTAATCCCATGATAAACTCCTTTCCGCGCGGCGGGATCCGCCATTTCCTCACTGTCGCTTATATTTTACCACTTTTACAGGGATTTTGCAATAGTTTTCGGGCAAAAATAATTTTTTCGCCTTAAAACCGTTAAAACGCCGATCATCCGTCCCCGTTTTTATCGAATCTGTATATATTTTTAGTCATATGCGTAAGCGTACCGTACACGGAGCCGTCATTCCTTTTAAGGATATAATCCTTCCCCGAAGGCTCCATCGCAAGAGAGGATATGCTGTAATCCTCCTCTAAACCCGCGTAGTAAAATTTCTCCGTGTCGTTTGCGCTGTAAAGATTTGTTTCGGTGCCGTCGCCCACGGTCACCACCGGATTGATAGCGTCGTTTCCGGTGTAATAGATCAGCGAGCCTGTAAACGCGGCGGAATTTTCGGCGGATGCCTTTATATGCTCGTAATACCTGACGCTGCTGCCGTTCGCATGATATACCGGCGTACCGAAAAGCCACAGATGCGACTCCGGCTTGACGATCTCATCTCCAAGCTCCTCATTTGTAAGCAGCGACGCCGCGATATGCACATCCTCTTTCCCCGCTATGCGATAATACTCTATCTCGCCTATACCGGCAACCGTGAAGAAAAACGCCAGCAATCCGCATAATACGCCGTAGAAAATCTTTCCGGGCTTTCCCCACAAAAACAGCGATATAAACCCGTTTACCGCAATTGCGGCTCCAAGTACGCAGGCATACACCACTCTTATGGGAATACGCACGTTTTCAAGCGCGAACACAACCACGATGCCCGCGATCGTTAAAATCACTCCCGACACTATCGTCCATACGGCGTTTTCCGTCCTTCCGTAGCTCGCGCCCGCGAAAAGTCCGAACAGAGCCGATACGCCGCCGATTGCCGCCGCATAAAGCGGATGATTCGAAAATACAGCCGTAAAGCCTTCCCCTGCAGCCGATTTTATAACTGCGGGAGCCGTATCGGTAAGGAAGCGCCTGAGTTCTTCCCATACGCTGCGCATATGCTCCGCCAGTCCCGATAACGAGGCAAGCTCTCCCCTGCCGGAAATATCCGCGCTGTACGCCGAATTTGCAAAATAATAGCACGCTATCACAACTATGTGGATGATCGGTATAAAAAACACAAATTTAGCCGACGGATTTTTAAAGTTGCGCATTATGGGTATAAGCGATATGATCAGGTACACCGGTATCATCGTTTCGTAAAAGCCCACCGCAAGCATACCCGCAAGCGTGTATATAAGAAAGTATCTGAACTTTCCCTTGTCGAAAAAGACATCCAGCATAGTTCCGGCAAGAGCCGTAAAAAACAGCGCAGGCACTACCCTTGACGCGCAGGATATCCAATAGATCGCCTCCATAAAAAGCGGACACATCGCGGCGGCAAGCAAAAACAGCGCCCCCGCTTCTATCTTGTTGCGCTTGAAATATATATACAGCATAACGGCTGCGGCCGCTGTCATCATCACCAATACGGAATTTACCGCGCCCAGATGATCCGCCAGCGGTGTTATGATATAGCAGTCGGCAAATCCCGCAAAGGGGCGCACCGCAAGCTTGTTGTTCGGGATTATGTAGTCCGTCCAAATATTGCCGTTGGTCGATGGCGACAGATACAAAAACCAATCGTCTATGCAGGCTCTGTACCCGAATCCTCCGAAGCCGCGCTGCAGTATGAGCAGCAGTCCGAAGGCAAAGAACAGACCGTTATCCCATATAAATCGTGTAAGCTTGTCAAAAAAAAGCTTTTCCTTTTTTACCTTTCTATAATTCATTAAAGCCTCCGGCAAATCTTATTCTCAGGGTTCGCTTCACTGCCGCAGTACCCTTGTCCGGATACGCCTTCGCCGCCCCGCATTTATAATATATTCCGCCAAAAGCGCATAAATTCCTACCGGCAAGCCGTTCATGCGGATATTGTCATCCGTAAGGCAAGCCGCATATGTCGTTGTCATAATTGCTTTCGCCCCTGTAGGCGGATCTTTTATAATATCATAACCTTTATTATACTATTTTTATTGCTCTGTGTCAATCATGTTTTTGAGATAAATCCAAAAAATATAAGCCTTCTTCAAAAAAGGTGTTGAAATCCGAAGAAATATGTGATATAATCATTATCGGG
>CAZCZR010000042.1:0-15215 GCA_964503455.1 uncultured Lachnospiraceae bacterium
GGCGGTGTATATTTTAAACAGATAACAGCGCAGGAACCCTTGCCGCAAAAATAAAGGGGATGTTAAAAAAGTCATTTTTTAACATCCCCTTTTTAGGGGATAGGAAAAAAGCTTCAGAATGGACAAACCGAACTGAACTCAAGGCTCTGCCTTGGGTTCAGGTTACCCGAAGTCGTACATGGGTACGTCGAGGGTGAGGTTTGTTCATAGCAAAAAGGCATTAAATGCAGAAAAATCTCAAATTTGAGATTTTTCTACCGATTTATTTATCTGCTGAATATTTACTTATTACTCATTCTATATATTTCCGCCTTTTTGCGGTCTGGAGTTTTTTAACATCCCCGTATTAATCAATAAACGTATTTCTCCTCAAATTCCTTCATAGGTATCGGACGCGAGAATACGAAGCCTTGCGCTCTGTCATAGCCGTATGAGGTAAGGAAAGACACCTGCGCTTGAGTTTCAACACCCTCAAAGATAATGTCTTTATTGGCGGAAAGTACAAGGTTTCCTATCTGATTTATATACGCCCTTCTGCTTTCGGTGGAGTAATTGTCGATAAAGCTCTTGTCAAGCTTTATTATATCCGCGGGAACGTCCATAAGCATATCAAGCGATGAATATCCGGTGCCGAAATCGTCTATGTCTATTTTAAAGCCGTTGCTTTGAAGCTCATTCATATATTTTATCATAAGATCTTCGTTTTGCGATATGCAGCTTTCGGTGATCTCGATTTCCACATATGATGGATCAACGTCATACTGCTTTGTAAGCTCCACTATTCTTTGCACAAAATTCGGATAGCGAATATGCACTCTGGAGAAGTTTACCGATATAGGCAACAGCTTCTTTCCGTCGCGCTTCCATTTTGCAAGCGCCTGCAGCGACTGCTCGAAGATACAGAAGTCTATATCCACGATATATCCCACGTCCTCAAGTATGGGTATGTACTCGTTCGGAAACTTTATGCTTCCGTCGGGGTTACGCCAGCGCGAAAGCGCCTCCGCCCCGATAACGGTCATGGTAGTCATCGAGAACTTGGGCTGCAAAAACGCCTCTATCGCGCCGTTTTGTATCGCCTGATGGACGCTGCCTATAATGGAGAGCCTTCTCAGACGTTCCTTATGAAACTCATTGGTGTATACCATGTAAGGCAGGTAGTGGTCGGATTTTCCCGATTTGCGCACACGGTTTGCGCAGTCAATGGCATAGGTGAGATCGCAGTCGGGATCGGTTATATAGTATATGCCCGAAGAAATCCTAAGATCGCTCAGCGGATATTTCTTGGCAAGCATATTCTGGAATGATATATTAAGCATTTCTATCTTTTTGGCAAGCTTTTCGCGCGTGTCATCAATGGCGAGGCTCACAAAGTGATCCGCTCTTATACGGCAGTTGATCGCATCGGCAGTGCGGTATTTTTCCAAAGTATCGGCAAATTGGCACAGTACCTTGTCACCCTCCTTATATCCGAAGTTTTCGTTCAGATACGAGAAGTTGTCAATATCGGAGTATACTATGGCATAAGCTTTTGCCGGATCGAAATTCTTCAGCACCTTGTGCATCTCTTCATGAAAGCTGTGCAGGCAGTGAAGTCCCGTCATGGCATCGGTGGAAAGCGCGTTAATCTTCATCCTGTCGCTGTCCCGCTGAATATGCACGGAAAGGAACACCGATAAGATCTTCGCAAGCTGCGCAAGCGTATTGAGTCTGTATTCGTTCCACTTATCCGCCGCGGTATTTTTGCAGAAAGACAGGCAGCCTATGACCTCATTCTGGTTGTAAAGCAGATATGAAACCGAGGATACTATGCCGCGCTCTTTCAAAAGCGTACGTATGCTTTCAGGCAAATCATGTTTATCGGTATTTTTTATCGTCAAACGGCTGTCAGAGCCGAAAGCTCCGATTAAGCTGCCCTGCGTGATAACGTTCGCGTCATCGCTTTTGGGGATAACAACGCCCTTGCCGTTTTTCCAGTGGTTTGTGATCTTGACATCCTTTCCGGCCGAAAGGCTGCACAGATATATATCCGTAAGGTCGTATCTCCAGCCGGTTCTTTGCAGGAAAATATCTATGGAGCTGTAAAAGTCCTTAGCTCCGGCAAGAAGGCGGACCGAAAACGCCACAAACTGCGTATCATAAGACAAATTCCATGACGGCGAGCCTATATTGTCAGGCTTATACAGGTTATCAGGCAGGTGTGCTGCGGAATGTTTGTCCTCGCTGTACACGCATACGCTGTCGCCTGAATTGTACGCCGCCTCAAGAGCGGCTCCGGCGCGGTGTATTATCTTTTGAATATCCTTTTCTCCGGCGGGGATATGATATATTCCGGCGGCTGCGCTGACGCTGAAGCTTTCATCTCTGCCGCAGTACGAACGGGAAAGCTCTTCTATATTCCATTTCATGCCGGACTCGACGGTTTGGGGCGATTCGTTTGCGTGAAGTATAAACACCGTATCGCGGTTGACTCTGCCGAGAATGGATTTATCGCTGCGCCGTCTGTAAAAATGGCGCAGATATATAGCCGCGTTTTCAAGCACGGTATTTGTGAAGGAAACGCCGTATCGCGCATCGATTTTGTCGGCGTACCTGACTTTTACAAGTATGCAGGAGCATTGCTTGAGATCGCAGTTCAAAAGCTCCTCGGACATACGAAGCGCCGTTTCGTAGGAGTAAATCTCCGCGACATAGTCGTTTTTGAGCTTAATATCTTCAACGCTGCCTATGTAGGTGATGATCATCCGCGCATAACGGTCGTCCGTCATATACAGAAAACACATGACCGGAGCGGAGCCGATATAGCAGGAAGTAAAATATGTTCCGTGCTTCAAAAGCTCATCCGCGACGGAACTGTCATGCATAAGATCACGACAACAAAGACTGTGATTTTTTATCTTTTCAGCATCACAGCCTGACATCTCTATAAAATTGTCATCCGCTTCCGTTATTGTGCCGCCGGTTGTCATATCTGCGGTGCATATACCGAATTTGACGTTCGGTCTTAAAACGGCATCTGTTTTGTCAATCATTTGAAATCACCTAAGAATACCCAAAAATTTTCTTGTTACATTCAAAAATTTATTCAGTATGTTATACTATACAAACATATTATACTATACATGAAACCAAAATGCAATACTTTTTTAATATTTTTTTTACAATTTTACAAAAATTTTTCATTATTCGCGCATAAATGCCGTACAGCGGCATAAAAACAAGGTGAATTATTTTACATAAGCATACTCGCCCGCAAACAGGATCTCGCCGATGGAGTCATCGCGTATCACATACGTAAACGGTCTGTCGGCGGTGAAGTCGATTACGGTTTCGGGTTTCGGAGCCGCAGAACTGCCCACCGCAATAGCGGTGACGGCGGCAGCCTCCGAGCCTTTTTCGTCAACTTTTATATACGTCTTATGCAGCACACTTTCGATATAAACGCCGTATTCCAAAGCTTTCGGACACATATTTGAAAAATCGGCGGATCGCGTGTCAAAGGCGGTATTTATGCCAAGCGCGTTCAGATAAGGATTAAGGAGCTTGGACCACTCGCTTTCAAATTTCGGCATTGTGACCCTGACCTTTTGAGAGGTAAAGGGCATAGCGAATATTTTTTCGAGATCCGGTCTTTCGTTTTCGCCTGAGAGTATCACATACATAGCGGTCTGTGCGCTTTCGCTGCCCTCGGAGCGTTTGTATGGCATACGCAGCACCTGCGTGTCCCCTGACTCCGCATATTGGAAATACGCGGTCTGATGCATGAAATCGGTTGTTTTGCTGCTGCCGCCGCGCTCGGTAAATTCTCCCTTTGACGTATTCGCAGCCGTAAAAGGAGACTGCCAGTCGCCCTTAAAATACACAGCGTTTGTAAGAGCATAGGCAAAATCGGAGTTGTCAATGATTGTTGGGATCTTGCCGTTTGTATGCTCATCGCACCAGCTGTTTATGCGATCGACCGCGTCTGTGTTGCTGACCTCCTCGGCGGCGCCGCCGTAGTAATCCGCTACGGTTTGTTTGAACGAGGGAAGGAAGGAGTCGGACATCATGGAGGTGTTGTGCCATATCGCGTTGGCGATCTTCAGTTCAATAGCGTCATCCGACTCGTAGAGCTTCATAAGCTCGGCAGTCTTTTTGTTGAAGGCGTCAAGGTCTTTAATGCCGAAGGCGTCGAGCATTTCCTGCTTTGTTTCGCCCTCCGCGCCGTTGGCTGTCATAAGGAGCGCAAGCTTTATCGAAAGCGGCGAGAACATATAATTTTCATCCTCTGGCATAAGAGCGTTTAGCCGTGACGCAAACGCCGCCGGATTTTCGCCCTCCGCCGGCGCGGGTGACGGCGAGGGCATCAGGCAGACCGCGTAAGTAAGCTTTGATATCAGGCGGTTTGACACCGCCACAGACTGCTCCACCGTATACGTACCCTGCGGATCAAAGCCGCTGCCGACGCCGTGCATAATATCCATACCCATCATATGACTGACAGAGTCCTTTGCCCAGCCGCTTATTTCATCGTCCTCCGCCTCGGCGGATGCGCGCTCAATGCCGAAAAAGTCCGTCACGCGCGTCATTATAACGGCAGCTTCCTCGCGGGTAATGCAGTCCTCCCCGTGAAGATCGCCGTTTTCATCGCCTATCATAATGCCGAGAGCCTTTAAAGAAAGTATGGGCGTGTCCTCCTCAGGCAGCGGCACCATTGCGCAGGCGCGGAAATCATCAATACTGTCC
Organism: uncultured Lachnospiraceae bacterium; assembly: GCA_964503455.1. Classification (GTDB taxonomy): domain Bacteria; phylum Bacillota; class Clostridia; order UBA1381; family UBA1381; genus CAZCZR01. Next base: position 4,726 of record CAZCZR010000042.1, read on the forward strand.
ATTGTCAGCAATATCTGCTCCGCGAAGTCTTTTCGCAGCGCGGGAGTTGTCCAGTCGGAAACAGCCTTGAAGGATGGAGCGATTACGTAAGTGCCGGTGCATCCTGCTTCGGCTCCGCTGCTTGAACCGCCGCCGGAGGCGTACTCCTCGGCAAACCAGTCCGATGTGGTGTGATTCACTGTATCCGGCTCCTCACAGGAGACTGCAAGCGGCGCGAACGCCGACAATGCCGTGACCGCGCTTAAAAGCAGCGCCGTGAATTTTGTTTTTCTCATAACAACCGTCCTTTCTTTGTAAAACAGAGTTTTTTTGTATAAGCGTTCTATAATTAATACGTCCGAAAGCCGCAAAAAGTTGCACAGGATATAAAATTTTTATGAAAAAAGGACAGCGCCTTTTAAAGCGCCGTCCCAAAGCTTCATCATCTTATTTTTTGAGGTTAGCCTCAAGCTTTACAAGCTCGTCAGCCATTTCCTTCGGGAGCATATCGCCGAACTGCGCGAAGTACTCCTTGATATTCTCAACGTCCTCAAGCCATACGTCCTTGTCGATTGTAAGGAGCGCCTTAACGTCGTCAACGGTCATATCAAGATCCGTGATGTCGATGTCCTCCGGCTTCGGAACGTAGCCGATAGCTACCTCGTCGGCGTCAACCTTGCCTGCGCAGCGGTCAAGTATCCACAGAAGCACTCTCATGTTGTCGCCGAATCCGGGCCACATGAAGTTGCCGTCGTCGTCCTTTCTGAACCAGTTGACGTGGAAGATCTTCGGCGCCTTGTCGCCGAGCTTCTTGCCCATGTCAAGCCAGTGACCCCAGTATGTCGCCATGTTGTAGCCTACGAACGGCTTCATAGCCATCGGGTCGCGTCTTACAACGCCTACAGCGCCGGCGGCCGCGGCTGTTGTTTCAGACGCCATTGTAGCGCCTACGAATGTGCCGTGCGTCCAGTCTCTTGACTGATATACCAGCGGAGCGCACTTTGCGCGTCTGCCGCCGAATACGATCGCGTCAACGGGAACGCCCTGCGGGTTCTCAAACTCCGGCGAAATACACGGACAGTTTACGGCAGGAGCAGTAAATCTTGAGTTCGGGTGAGCGAGCTTGCCGCCGTTTTCCGTGAACTCAACGCCGTTGACACGCTTGCCGGTCCATTCCGTAGCGTTTACGGGCGGGTTCTTGTCAAGACCTTCCCACCATACCGTCATATCATCGTTGTTTATAGCAACGTTTGTGAAGATAGTGTTCTTCTTTGTAGACTCAAGCGCATTGAAGTTCGTTTTTACCGATGTGCCGGGCGCAACGCCGAAGAAGCCTGCTTCGGGGTTGATAGCGTAAAGTCTGCCGTCCGGACCGATGTTCAGCCACGAAATGTCATCGCCGACAGTCCATACCTTGTAGCCCTTTTCCTTCAAATATGCGGGAGGAATAAGCATTGCAAGGTTGGTCTTGCCGCAAGCTGACGGGAATGCCGCGCAGATGTAGCGAACCTCGCCTTCGGGATTTTCAAGACCGAGGATAAGCATATGCTCAGCCATCCAGCCCTGGTTCTTGCCGAGGTATGAAGCGATTCTCAACGCGAAGCACTTCTTGCCCAAAAGAACGTTTCCGCCGTAAGCCGAATTGATCGACCAGATCGTGTTGTCCTGCGGGAACTGAACGATATATCTTTCCTCGGGATCAACGTCCTTCTTCGCGTGCAGACACTTTGTAAATTCAGCGTCGGGATCGTCGCCGAGCTGATCCATAACCTTCTGACCTATTCTCGTCATGATAGCCATGTTCAAAACAACGTATATCGAGTCTGTCAGCTCAATGCCAATCTTTGAAAACGGCGAACCTATCGGGCCCATCGAATACGGGATCACGTACATTGTTCTGCCTTCCATCGAGCCTGTATACAGAGCCGTCAGCTTTGCGTACATCTCATCGGGAGCCATCCAGTTGTTGATAGGACCCGCCTCGATTTCGGTCGGTGTGCATATGAATGTTCTGTCCTCTACTCTTGCAACATCGTTTTCGGCGGTTCTGTGATAGTAGCAGCCGGGGAGCTTCTCCTCGTTCAGCTTTATCATCTCGCCTGTTGAAACAGCCTCCGCCCTTAAAGCCTCAAGCTGTTCCTCGCTGCCGTCGATCCATACGATCTCGGCGGGCTTGCACATAGCTGCCATCTCGTCAAGCCATGCAAGCACTGTCTTATTGTTAGTCATGTTTTCTTCCTCCCTGAAAAAATTTTTCAAAATTATTGCCGCGCCGATACGGCGCGGCGCGTTCAGTCATTTTAAGCGCCGTCCGTTAAGGACTGATATTATTATAACATACTTTACGCGGTTTTTAAAGAGTAATTTTGAAAAATTTATAATTTTATAACAAATTTCATAATTGACAAGTTTTTAACTATGGTATATAATAATATTGCACAAAAAATTTACCCGAAATTCATATTTGTACGCAATGCAGACGGTAAAGACGAGTTTTTTGACGCGCGATTTGAATGAAAGACGGCGCTTTATTGCAAAAAGCGCGCCGTGAAATACGTGAACTGTTTATGAAAGGATGTTGTTTTTATGAAAGAGCAGATCTATACCATTCCTGTCAGCGAGGCATACGATAAGGAGTGCGAATGTCCGTTGTGCGAGCTGGAGAAAAAGCTGGAAAACGAGGGTATAAGCTATGCTTTGGGCGCGGCTATGATGGAGCCGGACTACAGAGTCGCCTCAAACGCCAAGGGCTACTGCAAAAAGCATTTTTCGATGATGTTCGACAGACCCAACAAGCTTTCTCTTGCTCTTGTTCTGGATACGCATTTGGAGGAAATAAGGAAATCGCTTGCAAAATTGGATAAAAAGGCCGAGGCGCTGAAAAATGCCGGAGGCGGCTTTTTGAAGAAGTCCCCCATAAGCGCGTTCGCCGCCGAAGCCGATAAGGTTATGGACGGTATAGAGCAGGGCTGTATGGTGTGCGACAAGATCAATTTCACCATGGAGCGCTATGCCGATGTTTTGCTGTATATGTGGGCGAACGATGAGAATTTCAGGCGGAAGTTTGACAAATCAAAGGGATTGTGCATACCTCATTCGCGCCTGCTTTTGAGAATGGCGGAGAAGAGTCTTGGGGCGAAGGACGCGTCCGCGTTTGCAGCCGCGCTTTGGGAAAAGCAGTCAAAGGAGCTTTCGCGCATACAAGACGACATACACAGGTTCACCCTGAAATTCGACTACCGCAACAAGGATATGGAGTGGGGCGATTCCAAGGACGCTCCCGTAAGGACTATAGGCAAAATCGCCGGAGATATAACGCCTTATGACGAAACAGAGGAATAACGCGAAAATAAAAGCGCGTACCCCCTAAATGGCGGCTGCGCGCCGGTCATTGTGAAAAACCTGAATAAGTTTCATAAAATGAATTTGCTTAAGTTCATATATATCGTCAATTGACAGCGGCGGGGAAATATAGTATAATATAATTTAATATATTTATTTCAGCAGGCTAAAGCAAAAAAATACAGAGCGAAAGGATTCCGGGGAATGAACAGACGACTTCATACACCGCGCGGAGTGAGCGATATACTGCCGTCAAGGTGTTTTGAAAAAAAGAGCATAGAGCATACTATCAATTACGTATTCACCTCCATGGGTTACAAAGAGGTTGAAACGCCCACATTTGAATATTTTGACATTTACGGCGGGGGCGACGATGAGCTTGCCCAGTCGAAGATGATAAAGTTTTTGGACGAACACGGCAACCTGATGGTTCTGCGTCCTGACGTGACGACTTCCATCGCAAGAATGGCGGCGACAAAGGACACCGACTGCCCTCTCCCGTGGAGATATTGCTACACATCAAACGTGTTCCGCGCCGGAAAGACGGAGGGCGCTTTGCAGAGGGAGTTCACCCAGGCGGGGATTGAATTTCTCGGCTCGCACTCGCCCGAGGCGGACGCGGAGGTCGTAGCCGCGGTTATAGAGGCGCTTAAGGCGGCGGGACTTGAGGAGTTTACGGTAAATATAGGGCAGGTGGCGTTTTTCAACGGTCTTACGGCTCAGGCGGGGCTTAAGGCGGAAGAAACGGAAAAGCTCAGATCGCGCATCGACGCCAAGGACAAATGGGGCATAAAGAGGATCACCGAGAATCTGGAGCTTTCGGATGACGTTAAGGATATAATGAAGGATCTGCCCTATCTTTTCGGCGGCAGGGAGATACTTAAAAAAGCGGCGGTCGCGGGTCTTAACCGCGTTTCAAAGGCGGCGCTCGGCAATATAGAAAGAATCTATGATCTGCTGTGCGGCTACGGCTTTGAAAAGTATGTTTCGATAGATTTGGGAATGTTGCAGAGCATAGACTACTACACGGGTCTTATTTTTGAGTGCTACGCCTACGGAGCGGCGTTTCCGATAGCGTCGGGCGGCAGGTATGATAATCTCATGGGGCGCTTCGGCAAGCCTATGGGCGCGGTCGGAGCGGTTATAGACGTTTTGAAGGTTATGTCGGCGATGGAAAGAGGCGCAGCGGAGACGAAAGAGGAGCCTCCTTCGGTAAGTATCGTCGTGACAGAGCCGGGAGCGGAAGCTATCGCCTATAAGCTTATGTACGTTTTAAGAGTAAACGGCTGCGTTGCCGAGAGCTTTATCCCCTCGGCGGATGAGAGCGTCGGAGAATACGCGAAGCTTTCGAGGGCGGGCGCGGTATTTACGGTGTACCCTGACGGCAGACTGGTGCTTGACGATATTTTAAAGAACAACAGGTCCGAAACAACGGTAGCCGAGTTTATCGGCTTGTACGACTACGGCGCGGAGGATGAGGAGGATTCGCAATGGTAAAGGAAAACGGAGAACGCTATCTGACAGTGGCTCTTGCGAAGGGGCGTCTGGCGGAGCTTTCGATGGAGCTTTTCGCGGCGATAGACATGGACTGCCTTGAAATGAAAGAAAAAACGAGAAAACTCATCTTCACCGACGAGAGGAACAGGATGAAATTCATTCTTGTAAAAGCGTCGGATGTTCCGACATATGTGGAGTACGGCGCGGCGGATATAGGCATAGTAGGCAAGGACACTCTGCTGGAGGAGAACAGGGATCTTTATGAGCTTTTGGATTTGAGCTTCGGCAAGTGCAATATGGCTGTTTGCGGTCCGGCGGAGCTTAAGGGAAGGCTTGACAAGATAAACAATCTGCGCGTCGCGTCAAAGTACACCGCCATAGCGGAAAAATACTTTCTTGAGGACAAAAAGCAGACGGTGGAGATGATAAAGCTGAACGGCTCCGTGGAGCTTGCGCCCTTGGTGGGGCTTTCGGATGTTATAGTGGACATTGTGGAAACCGGCAAGACGCTGAAAGAAAACGGACTGGACGTTTTGGAGATCGTATGCCCTTTAAGCGCGCGGTTTGTCGTAAATAAGGTGAGCATGAAAATGCAGACGGAGCGCATAATGGACATAGTTGAAAAATTCAAGCGCGAGCTTGAGAAAAGAGGACTTGAATGATGAGGATATATCCCGCGATTGATATAAAGGACGGCAGATGCGTAAGGCTTTTGAAGGGCGAGTTTGACAAGATGACGGTATACGGCGACGATCCCGCGGCAATGGCAGAGAAATGGGCGTCGCTGGGCGCGGAGTATATACACGTTGTCGATCTTGACGGCGCGCTTAAGGGCGCGGGCGTGAACGCGGACGCTATCGCGCGGATTTGCGCGGCGGTAAAGGTGCCGGTGCAGACAGGCGGCGGCATACGCACGACGGAGGATATAGAAGCGAAGCTTGCCATGGGCGTTTCGAGGGTGATAATAGGCACCAAAGCTGTGGCGGACGCTGATTTTGTAAGGGAAGCCGTTCGCCGATACGGCGATAAAATAGTGATCGGCATTGACGCGAAGGACGGCATGGTCGCGGTTGAGGGCTGGGAAAAGGTCAGCGGCTTTACGGCGGTGGATTTTGCCAAAAAAATGGAGTCGCTCGGCGTAAAGACCATAGTGTATACCGATATAGCCACCGACGGCACTCTGCGCGGACCGAATGTCGCGGCAATGCGTGAAATGGCGGAGGCCGTGGATATGGACGTCATCGCCTCCGGCGGCATAGGAAGCGCGGAGCATATAAAAAGCCTTGAGGACACCGGCGTTGAGGGCGTTATAGTCGGCAGGGCGCTTTATACGGGCAATGTTGAGCTGAAGGACGGCAGGATAATATAAATGCCGCCGCGGCTTGGAACGGACAGTCGCGAATATGAGCTTATCGAGGCTGAGAAAGTCATAATAATTATTAAATAAAAAGGACGAAGAATACAATGGATTTTATAAAATATGATTCAAACGGGCTTGTTCCGGCAATCGTGCAGAACGCCTCGACGGGAGAGGTGCTTATGCTTGCATACATGAACGAGGAAACGCTTAAAATGACTGCCGAAACAAAAAAGGCGACGTTTTGGTCGCGCTCAAGACAGGAGGTCTGGGTAAAGGGAGCCACGTCGGGCAATTATATGAACGTTAAGGAGATCAGGGTGGACTGTGACGGCGACGCGTTGGTAATACTGGCGGAGCCGGAGGGCCCCGCGTGTCATACGGGGAACCGCAGCTGCTTTTACCGCAGGGTAGAGGACGGCAGGGCGGAGGAGGATACTGCCGAGCGCGCGTCCTCGATACTCAAGCGTCTTGAGGGCGTAACGTATGACAGAAAGGCTCATCCCGTAGACGGCAGCTATACCAACTACCTGTTCTCAAAAGGCGAGGACAAAATACTCAAAAAGGTCGGCGAAGAGGCGGCCGAGGTGGTCATTGCCGGAAAAAACCGCGACAAGGATGAGATCGCTTATGAAACGGCGGATCTTATGTATCACCTGACGGTCATGCTTGCCGACAACGGTATGTCGTGGGACGATATATTTGAGGAGCTTCAAAGAAGAAGATAAGGCGCTTATAAAAACGGATAACGCGCGTACGATTTCTTGCTCGCCCGTGTCCGGCAAAACGCATATGCGCAATAATAATCTCTTGTCATTCCTTGCCCTGCGGCAAGAGATTGAATTTAATTCCTGCTTGTGCCGATGCAGGGCGGCGGAATGGAGATCGTTATATGAAATACGGAATAATCGATATAGGCTCAAACACGGTAAGGACGGTCGTTTACGACTGTTCATCCGATGGAGTGGGCGTTATACTGAACGAAACCGATGACGCGAATCTGTACGACTATATCCAAGACGGCGTACTGTCGCACGAGGGGATATGGCGGCTTGTGACGGCGCTTAACGAGGCCAAGCTTCAATGCAGACTGGCAAAGTCAAAAAATAACGCTTATATCGCCACCGCCGCCGTCAGAACGGCGAAAAACCGTGACGCTGTAATAGCGGAGGTGAAAAAGGAGTGCGGGGTTGATGTGCGGCTTTTGTCCGGCAAAGAAGAGGCGTACTACGACTGGCTCGGACTGAAAATGACCCACGGCTTTACGGACGGCGCGGCGTTTGATCTGGGAGGCGGCTCATGTCAGCTGATCGCCTTTGAAAACGGCGAGGTCTTGGAGTACGCGTCGCTTCCGGCGGGGACGCGCAGGATATACAACGAGTACTTAAGCGGCGGCGAATTTCCTCAAAAAGAGGATATATACCGCATACACGAGGGCCTGAAAACCATGGTGAGCGAATACCCCGCGTTTAAGGAACGAAAATACGGCACGCTTTACGCTATGGGCGGCACAAGCCGCGCGCTGGTGTATCTTATATCGCGCATACATAGCCGCGCGCCGGTGATAAAGGACGGATTTCTTATATCAAAAGATGATCTGACCGAGCTGATGCTGCTGCTTCTCGGCGAGTATGTGACATTTAAAAGAATCGCCAAGAGCGTATCGCCGAAGCGCGTAAACACGCTGACCTCCGGCGTCGCGGAGCTTCTGTCGCTTTGCGAGCTGTTCGGCGCGTCGGATATATGCGTCCTCGGCTGCGGCGTCCGCGAGGGTGTGCTGTATGAAATGATGAATTAAGCAAGGGATGTTTAGGGGATGTTAAAAGCTCCCGACCGCAAAAAGGCGGGAACATATGGAATGAGTGATAAGTAATAAGTAAATATCCAGCAGATAAATAAATCGGTAGAAAAATCTCAAATTTGAGATTTTTCTGCATTTAATGCCTTTTTGCTATCACATAAAACGGTGGCTGCAGCCCCGTTATCCGTATTTAAACAGGAGGGTGTATGAGAATATTTGACACACATTGTGACACGCTCTGCCGGATAGCCGACGAGGGCGGCGGACTTTATAAAAATACATATCACCTTGACATCAGCCGTATGCGCGGCTGCGGCGCTTACGCTCAGGTGTTCGCCTGCTTTATTTCCGATGAGGAGCCGGATCCGCGTTCGCGGCTTCGGCAGCTTGTGGAGGTGTTTGATCGGGAGATGCGCGAAAACGCCGGATATATCGTTCGGTGCGGAAGCTTTGACGACTATGAAAAGGCGGTTTCGCAGGGAAAATGCGCGGCGTTTTTGTCGCTTGAAAACGCGCGCGGGATAGAATCGTGGCGGGATGCGGAGTTTTTGGCGGAGAACGGCTTTATCATGGCATCGCTTACGTGGAACGGAGAAAACCGGCTTGCCCGCGGCGCGGACATTGAGTCCGGCGGACTGACGGCGCTCGGAAAGGAGCTTGTAAAGGAGCTGAACGGCCTTGGCATAGCCGTTGATGTGTCGCACCTGAACGAGAGGTCGTTTTGGGACGTGACGGATGCGGCGCGGATTCCCGTGTGCGCGTCGCACTCAAATTTAAAGCCTGTCTGCCGGCACAGACGGAATCTTTCAAAAGAGCAGTTTTCGGAAATAGTATCCTCAGGAGGATATGCGGGATTGAATTTTTATCCGCCGTTTCTTGCAAATTCGGGGAAGGCGGGTGTGGAGGATATTATAAAAATGGCGGAAAAAGCCATAGAATTCGGCGGAAAATACACCATCGGCTTCGGCTCGGACTTTGACGGAGTGGATTTTTTGCCGGAGGAAATTGCCGGAGTGCAGAGTATTTCCACAGTTTTAAAGCGTTTCAAAGAGAAGGAATTGTGCAAAAATATAAGTCATGGTAATTTTGAACGATATTTAAAGAGGTACAGGTAACTTTTTTGTAAAAGTTTGTTTTGAATTATTTTATCAAATCACTTGCAATTTCTGCGGAAATAAGGTATCATATAAGAGTGGTATTTTTAACGGATGACATAGTTTATTGTATATTTTATACGGAGGTAAAACAGAATGATTTCAGCAAAGGCGGCATCAATAAGTCCTTCACCTACACTGGCTATAGACACAAAATTCAAGGAAATGAAGGCAAACGGCATCGATGTTGTAGGCTTCGGAGCCGGAGAGCCTGATTTTGACACGCCCGCGCATATATGTGATGCGGCTGTGGCGGCTATCAGAAACGGCGAAACGCGCTATACTCCCGCAGCGGGTACTATGGAGCTTCGCAAAGCCGTGTGCGGCAAGCTGAAAAAAGAGAACGGTCTTGATTACGAGCCGTCTCAAATAGTGGTATCGACAGGCGCGAAGCAGTGCCTTGTAAACACGTTCATCGCTCTGTGCAACCCCGGCGACGAGGTTATAATTCCGGCGCCGTTTTGGGTAAGCTATACCGAGATGGTAAAGCTTGCTGACGGAGTGCCTGTTTTGATAGAAACGACAGAGGAGAATCACTTTAAGGCAACGGCGGCTCAAATAGAAGCGGCGATCACTCCGAGGACAAAGGCTGTCATAATAAACAGTCCCTCGAACCCGACAGGCATGGTATACACCGCGTCGGAGCTTGAACAGATAGCCGAGGTTGCGGTAAAGCATAATATATATGTGGTCTCCGACGAGATATACGAGCATCTTATATATGAGGGAAAGCACGTAAGCATAGCCTCGTTCAACGAAAGGATAAAGGATCTTACAATTATAATAAACGGCGTGTCAAAGACATATGCCATGACAGGCTGGAGAATAGGATTTTCCGCGTCAAATACGACGATCGCGAAGGCTATATCGGCGATACAGTCGCACGCAACGTCAAATCCGAACTCGATAGCTCAGGCGGCGGCTGTGGCGGCGTTCAACGGAGGACTTTCGTGCGTGGACGTTATGAAACGAGAGTTTGTAAAAAGGCGCGACTACATGGTGGAAACGATCAACAGCATTGACGGCGTGTCATGCCTAAAGCCGCACGGCGCGTTTTATATAATGATGAACATCAAGCCGCTGTTCGGCAAGACCTTCTGCGGCTGCAAGGTGGAAAACGACTACGATTTTGCGGACGCGTTCCTTGAAAAGGCAAAGGTGGCGGTAGTACCGGGCGATGGATTCAGCGCCCCCGGCTACGTGAGATGGTCCTACGCAACAAGCATGGAAAACTGCATCGAGGGTCTTGAAAGACTTAAAAAGTTCTTAAACAACGAGTATGAATAAAGGACGTTTTTAAAAAACAGCATAAAAACAAACCGTCTCCTTTCCGGCGTTTCGGGGGAGACGGTCTTTTTAT
>CAZCZR010000043.1:0-15004 GCA_964503455.1 uncultured Lachnospiraceae bacterium
AAATTTATAAAATGCCGCGTATGTTCTGTACGCCATGTACACATCGGTTTTTGCCGAGATCTCAAATGGCGAGTGCATTGACAGAAGCGGCACGCCGCAGTCTATCACGTCCATATTGAGATTTGCGACATACTGGGCGATCGTTCCGCCGCCGCCCGCGTCTACCTTTCCAAGCTCCGACGTCTGCCAGATAACGCCGTCTTTGTCAAGCATATCGCATACCTTAAACACAAATTCCGAATTTGCGTCGCTTGAGCCGGACTTGCCTCTTGAGCCTGTGTATTTCATCAAAACCATGCCGCAGCCGGCGAATGCCGAGTTGTTTTTCTCGCACACTGAAGGGTACGTCGGATCAAATGCCGCGCCCACGTCGCTCGACAGACATTCCGACGCGCGCATAACCTTGTTATAGCCGGTTACCGTGCAGCTGCCGGTGCATTTTTCCGTTATCTCCGCGACTGTCATGGGATAAAACGCCGACAACATTCCCGTATTGCCCATGGAGCCTATCTCCTCTTTATCAACCAGCAGACAGCAGGCGGTCTTTTCGGGGACGCCTTCCAAATCAAGAACGGCTCTCAACGCCGTATACGCGCATACTCTGTCGTCCTGCCCGTAGGCGCCTATGAAAGCGCGGTCAATGCCGACCTCGCGCGCCCCGAAAGCGGGTACAAGCTCTATCTCGGCGCTTATGAGATCCCGTTCCGTGATGCCGTACTTCCCGTTTAAAAGCTTCAGCGCATTGAGCTTCACGCAGTCCTTTATTTCATCGTCCCCCGTAAGAGGTTCGCCGCCGAAAAGTATATTGAGCGCCTCGCCCTCAACCGCCGACATCATTTTCTTCTGCATTTGCTCAGTCGCAAGATGCGGCAGAAGATCCGTTATGCAAAATACCGGATCGCCCTCGTCCTCGCCTATGCGCACCGTCACAGTCTCGCCGTTCCTTTTTCGGATAACGCCGTGCATCGACAGCGGTATCGCCGTCCACTGATACTTCTTTATGCCGCCGTAGTAGTGCGTCTTTAAAAGCGCCATGCCGTCGGATTCATAAAGCGGATTCTGCTTCAGGTCCATTCTGGGGGAATCGATATGCGCGCCGACAAGGCTGATTCCGGCTTCTATGCCGGCGCTTCCTATAACGAACAGCGCTATATTCTTATCTCTGTTTATAACGTATACCCTGTCGCCGGGGTTAAGCGTTTCAAAGCTGTCAAGCGGCTTGAAGCCGCGTTTCTCCGCCATAGCCTTCGCCGCCGTCACACATTCGCGCTCTGTTTTGCCCTCGTCAAGAAACGTCCGGTAGCTTTTGCAAAGCTCCTCCATGGACGCTCTTTCGGCGGGGTCAAGCTTTTCATATACGCTGACGCGCTTGTAAAAAAGCTCGTCGGATAATTCCTTGTTTGTCATTTTGTCAGATCCTTTCATAATAACGGTTATCCCTGCTGCGCTCTGGCTCTTGCCTTGGCTCTCAGGTCGGTTTTTAAAATGCGCTTTCTCATTCTCAAATCGTTGGGAGTTACCTCCAAAAGCTCGTCATCGGAGATGAAGTCAAGACACTGCTCAAGGCTCATCTGCTTGGGCGGACTCAAACGGAGCGCGTCATCGGAGCCGGAGGCTCTTGTGTTGGTGATATGCTTTTTCTTGCATACGTTCACGACAATATCTTCCGCTCTGGGGTTCTCGCCGACTATCATGCCCTCGTATACCTTAACGCCCGCGCCTATAAACAGCGTGCCGCGCTCCTGCGCATTGAACAGACCGTATGTCACCGACTCGCCGTCCTCCCACGCGATAAGCGTTCCTGTGCTTCTTTCGCGGAAATCTCCCTTGTAAGGCTCGTAGCCTTCAAGAATACTGTTGATTATACAAGTGCCCTTTGTGGCGGTCAGAAGCTCCGAGCGGCAGCCGATAAGACCGCGCGAGGGAATAAGAAACTCAAGCCTTGTATAGCCTTGCGCCGTGGGCGACATATCCTGCATTTCGCCCATGCGCTTTATTATGCTGTCCATAACCGTGCCGGTGTATTCGTCCGGCACATCCACGGTCAGACGCTCCACAGGCTCGCATTTTACGCCGTCGATTTCCTTATATATAACAACGGGGTTCGATACCTGAAACTCATATCCCTCGCGGCGCATATTCTCGATAAGCACCGACAGATGCAGCTCGCCTCTGCCCGATACAGTGAATGCCTCGGTCGTGTCCGTTTCCTCAACGCGCAGACTTACGTTGGAGTCAAGCTCGCGGAAAAGCCTGTCGCGCAGATGCCTGCTTGTGACAAACTTGCCGTCCCTGCCCGCGAACGGACTGTCGTTCACCGAGAACGTCATTGAAAGCACAGGGTCGTCTATCTTTACAAACGGCAGCGGGTCGGGGTTTTGGAACTCGCATATGGTATCGCCTATGTTTATATCGGCGATGCCCGACACGGCGACAACATCTCCGGCGGTGACCTTCTCCGCGGGAACCTTTTCAAGACCCTCGTAGGTATACAGCCGCGCCGCCTTGCCCTGACGCGTCTTGTCCGTGTGAGAGTTGCACACGGTAAGCGTCTGGTTTTGAGATATTGAGCCGCGCTCTATCTTTCCGACAGCGATCCTGCCGGTGTACTCGTCATAGTCGATGTTTGACACAAGCATCCTGAGCGGACCGTCATCATCGCAGTCGGGACAGGGGATATAGTTTACGATCAGCTCGAACAGATCGGTCAGATCGCTTTTGGGATGCTCGGGATCGTATTCGGCTGTCGCCCAGCCGTCTCTGCCGGAAGCGTAGATAACAGGCGTGTCAAGCTGCTCATCCGTTGCGCCGAGGTCTATAAAAAGCTCAAGCACCTCATCCACCACCTCGTAAGGCCGCGCGTTCGGGCGGTCTATCTTGTTTACGACTATAACCGGCTTTAGGTTAAGCGCCAGAGCCTTTGAAAGCACGAACCTCGTCTGCGGCATACATCCCTCGAAGGCGTCCACCAAAAGAAGCACTCCGTCAACCATTTCAAGTCCGCGCTCAACCTCTCCGCCGAAGTCCGCGTGTCCCGGAGTGTCTATAATATTTATTTTCACGCCCTTGTATTCAAGGGAGGTGTTTTTCGCAAGTATGGTTATTCCGCGCTCGCGCTCAAGATCGTTTGAGTCCATGACGCGCTCGTCCACCTGCTCGTTTTCACGGAAGATGCCGCTCTGCGCAAGCATTGCGTCCACAAGCGTGGTCTTGCCGTGATCGACATGAGCGATAATGGCGATGTTTCTTATGTTTTCTCTGTTATGCATCTTATTCAGTCCTTTTTATGGTATTATACACTTTTCCAAAATTATATTATACCATATGTACCCGCGTTTGTAAAGCATTATTTTTGCCGTTAAAACATACGTCCGGCGCGAAAATTTCGGCAAATTTGCCGTTGCGGCGGGGAAATGACGGACGTTTTGCGCAGGGGATGCGTGAAAACAGCGAAAAATTTCGGATTTTATCAGGCAGGTACTTTAAAAATTCTTTGCGGTGTGATATAATGAGATAAAGATAATTTTAAGGAGATGCTTTGTTATGTGGTTTGTATTTGCGGCGCTGTCGTCGGTATTTGCGGCGGCGACTTCGATTCTGGCAAAAATCGGCATAGAAAATGTCAATTCGAATCTGGCTACGGCTGTAAGAACGGTCGTGGTCGTGATAATGGCTTGGGGGATAGTGTTCATAACGGGCGCGCAGAGCGGTATAAGCGGTATAAGCAAAAAGAGCTGGGTTTTTCTGATACTGTCGGGGCTTGCCACAGGCGCGTCGTGGCTGTGCTACTATAAAGCGCTCCAAATGGGCGACGCGTCAAGGGTAGTGCCGGTGGATAAGCTCAGCATAGTGATAACGCTGATCCTCGCGGCGGTATGCCTGCATGAGAGGTTCACCGTAAAATCCGTTATCGGAGCGGCTCTTATTACAGCCGGCACGTTTGCCATGATACTGTGACGCCGCCTGAACAGACCGGCCGCCCCGCATTGCAGGCGCACGGACACTAACAAAAAAATATATTTTTTGATAAGAAAATTTATAAATTCCTTGACATTAATATATTCGAATGATATAATATTATTGATTATATGCTGTTTTATACGCTTTGCTCAATACATACGCTGCGTTAATTGGGTTTTTTATTTCTACAGCTGTTTGACGTTTGAAAGGAAATTATTGAAATGAAATTCAATGTAAAACGATATTTTCAAGTGTTGGGTATATCTCTTTCCGTAATACTGCTCGGCGCGCTGGTCGCAATAGGGATGGATTATTTTGATTTTTCGTTTTTTCAAAACGATTCCGACATTTTGCAAGCCGAAGGCACGGAATCGGATGAAAACATAAACGTGCTTCTTTTGGGGGTTGACGTCGAGGGGTTGCGTACCGACGCTATGATGATCGCATCATTCAACACTAAGACAAAGGACGTGAATCTGCTTTCCATACCGCGCGACACAAGAATGTACATCGGCTCGAAATATCAAAAAATCAATGCCGCTCACGCGATCGGCAGTATAGTAAGCTACGAAAACATGGCGGGCGCGGAAGGCTCTATGGAGGCTGTAATGCGTCTGACCGGAATACCTATAAATTATTATATTGAATTTTCGTTTTATGCCATACAGAGTATGTTCGACGCTATAGGTCCGGTGCATTTTGAGATCCCCGATCTGTATGATGACGGCGTGGGTATGGTGTACGATGATCCGGTGCAGGATCTTCACATTAATCTTCCGCCGGGGGAGTACGACCTCACGGGAGAGCAGGTGGTGCAGCTTCTGCGCTACAGAAAAGGCAATAAAAAAGAGGGCGGCACCCGCGACGGCTACCCTGACGGCGACAAGGGCCGTATAGAAATGCAGCAGAAATTTATCAAGGCTGTGGTTGACCAAAAGCTCAACGCCGGACTTGTTCTGCGCATACCCGCGATCTTCAAATCGCTGAGCGAGAATATCAAAACGAATCTCACAATATCGGACGTGCTTAAATACTCGAAATATCTGAATGATTTTTCAAGCGAACATATACATACGTTCACGCTTCCGGGTCATTTCAGCGAGGAGGGCGAAATAAAGGATTCAAAGGATGATTTCTGGATCGCCGATATGGACGCGGTAAAAGAGCTTGTGGAGGGTACCTTCGGATATGACGCTTCGGATATAACCATAAAGAACGGCGACGCCGTAAAGGCAACACCCGCTCCCGTAGGTTCGGGCAAGCGCGTCAAAACCACACCGAAAAGCGACTCCGCCACGACTGCGCCGACTGCATCTACTGTCAAACGAGTTGAGGAGGACGACGAGGCGGACGGCTGATACTTCTTTTAAAAACAAAAAACCGGCGCTATCACATCGGCGCCGGTTTTATTTTGGTTTTGGTTTTGGTTTTGATTTTGATTTAACTCTGTTCAAAAAAACGGCATCCGCGCCTCTTTTAAAGAGGGGATGCCGATCCTTGATATAATGACTAACCCGTGATCTCCCGCTCGTAGGAGCCGAGGAATTTATAAAACGATGTGCTTTTCCTCAGCCTTTCAAGCGCGAAATATATGGTCGGATTATCAATGTTGCCCTCAATGTCTATGAAGAACATATACGTTCCCAGCGCCTTTTTTAAGGGGCGCGACTCTATCTTGAGCATATTTATCCCCGATTCGGAAAACCCTTCCAAGGACTTGTAAAGACAGCCCGGCCTATGCGCTACCGTAAAGGCGATCGATGTTTTGTCATGATCGGTGACGCGCATATTTCTCTTTTTGGAAAGCACCACAAAACGCGTGGCGTTGTTGCTTTCGTCCCCGCAGTCGGGCAAAAGCATTTCCAAGCCGTAAACGTCCTCAAGTCCCTTGGGGCCGATGCAGGCGATGCTTCCGTCCCCTGCGGAAACTATCGCCCCCGCTTCGGAGGTTGAGTTCGCAAACTCTATTTCCCTGTCCGAAAATTCGCTGTTCAGTATCCGCGAGCACTGTCCTATCGCCTGAGGATGGGACATTATTTTTTTAATATCCTCTTTCCTTGTTCCCTTTTTTACAAAAAGGTTCTGACTTATGCGAAGAATATGCTCCGCCGCTATATACAGATCCACGTCAAACGCAAGAGTGTCAAGCGTGACATTTATGCTTCCCTCTATGGAATTTTCTATCGGGACTATACCCTCGTCAATATCGCCGCCGTTGACCGCGAGTATAAGAGAATATATAGTGGCATACTGCTTTATATCGCCGTTTTTTGAATATTCAAGGGCGGCTGTGTGTGAAAACGTCCCCTCTGGACCGAGATACCCAAGCATATCAGTCCAAATCCCGTCCGACAGCGGCCGCTATGGGGCGAAGCTTTACCATAAGCTCGGCAAACTCCGTGGGGGTCAGCGACTGTTCGCCGTCCGACAATGCCTTTTCGGGGCAGTTGTGTACCTCTATCATAAGACCGTCCGCTCCGGCGGCGACAGCTCCCTTTGAAAGAGCCGGAACATACTTCGATGTTCCCGCGGCGTGACTCGGATCCGCGATTATAGGCAGATGCGAAAGCTCCTTTGACACAGGTATAGCCGACAGGTCGAAGGTGTTTCTGGTGGACTTTTCATATGTTCTTATTCCGCGCTCGCACAGAATTACATTATCGTTGCCCTCGGACATTATATACTCCGCAGCCATCAGCCATTCTTCCATGGTGGCGGACAGTCCGCGCTTTAAAAGGATAGGCTTGTTGCACTTGCCCACCTCGCGCAGAAGCTTGAAGTTCTGCATATTTCTCGCGCCTATCTGCATTATATCGGCATACTTCGCCACAAGCTCAACGTCGCGCGTATCAAGCACCTCCGTGCATATGGGCATATTAAGCTCCTTGCCGACAGTTGACATTATCACAAGTCCCTCGCCTTCAAGTCCCGCGAAGGAATAGGGTGACGAGCGCGGCTTAAACGCCCCGCCTCTTAAAATATTGGCGCCCGAAAGCTGTACCTGCTGCGCCACGAATCTGAACTGGTCCAGACTCTCTATCGCGCACGGGCCGGCAAATATCGCCAGCTTGTTCCCCCCGACGCTGACCCCGTGAGTGACGTCTATTACCGACTGCTCCTTATGCAGCTCCTTTGACGCAAGCTTATACGGACGCATTATCGGAACGACATTCTCAACGCCTTCCATAATAAGCATCTGATTCATCGAAAGGCGTCTTTTATCGCCTATCGCGCCTATAACGGTCTTTTTCTCGCCGTAAATCGGATGCGTCGAAAAACCGTAGGAGGTAAGTCTTTGTTCCACGGCTTCTATCTGTTTCGCCGTAGCGTCATCTTTCATTATGATAATCATCTGATCGTTTCTTCCTTTCAGTATTCTGTTTCCTCATATCATTATAACAGAATATGAATGTATATGCAACACTTTTTTGGTGAAATATTTAACCAAATTTTATTGATATTCTATTGAAAATTTGAAAAAATCATAGTATAATATATAGGGTATCTCCAAAGCGCTGCGGCGCCGTTAAAGCGCGCGGGCGGATTTAGCCTTTGGACAGACCCTGAAAATGAAAAGAATTATTATTCATGGTTTAATGAATTACGGGAGAATTATATGAGCATTAAAGAACGCGATAAACTCGGAGAGGAATGTGGAGTTTTCGCCGTGTACGATCCCGCCGGAGACTGCGCGAGAACCGCTTATTACGGTCTTTACGCGCTTCAGCACAGAGGTCAGGAAAGCTGCGGCATAGCGGTGAACAACAACCGCGACATCACCCATTACAAGGATATGGGGCTTGTGAACGAGGTATTTACCGAGGAAATACTTCAAAAGCTCGGCGGCACCATGGCTGTGGGCCATGTGCGCTATTCCACCACCGGCGAAAGTATGCGCGAAAACGCGCAGCCGCTGGTTCTGAGGTATATCAAGGGAAATATCGCTTTGGCGCACAACGGCAATCTTATAAACCAAAAAGAGCTTAAAGACGAGCTTGGAAAAATAGGCGCGATCTTCCAGACCACCACCGATACGGAGGCAATCGCCTACACTATAGCGCGACACCGCGCCAAATACCGCAGTATAGAAAAGGCTGTGGAAAAGACTATGAGGCACCTCAAGGGCGCGTATTCTCTTATAGTGATGAGTCCGCAAAAGCTTATCGCGGCAAGGGACCCGTGGGGATTTCGTCCTCTTTGCATGGGCAGAAAGGGCGACGCGGTTATATTTTCGTCGGAAACGTGCGCTCTCGACGCCATAGGCGCGGACTTTGTACGGGATATAAAGCCGGGCGAGATAGTTGTCGTGAAAGACGGCGGCATTTCAACGATAGACACATATGTGAACACAAAGCCGTTTTCCATGTGCATATTTGAATATCTGTACTTTGCGCGTCCGGACAGCATGATAGAGGGGCAGACGGCGCATGATTCAAGAAGCCTTGCGGGAGAGTGCCTCGCCGAGGAGCATCCTATAGACGCCGACGTGGTGATCGGCGTTCCCGACTCCGGCATATCCGCCGCGATGGGATACGCGAAAAGATCGGGCATACCCTACGCCCTCGGCTTTATCAAGAACAAATATATCGGCAGGACATTTATACAGCCGTCGCAGACAATGCGCGAAAATTCGGTGCGCATAAAGCTGAATGTTTTAAAGTCGAGCGTAGAGGGGAAAAGAGTTATAATGGTGGACGATTCAATCGTAAGAGGCACCACCTCAAAAAGGATCGTAAGCCTTTTAAGAAGCGCCGGCGCAACGGAGGTACACGTGCTTTCATCCGCGCCGCCGTTTATGTGGCCGTGCTATTTCGGCACGGACGTTCCCTCGCGCGATCAGCTGATCGCGGTAAATCATCCCATTGATGAGATAGCAAAGCTTTTAGACGCGGATTCGGTCGGGTTTTTGAGCGTTGACTCGCTTAAAAAGATCATTCCAAACGCCGGCTGCGGCTTTTGCGACGGCTGCTTTACTGGGCATTATCCAGTGACAGCCGACGGAATGGAACACGCATAATCCGTCCGGCGCGGGCATATATATGATCAGCAAGCTTTTCGGAGGATCAATATATATGACGTATGATTATTACGAGCTTGAAAGAGATGCGCGTCTGCTTTGGGACAGATTTGCGGAGCTTACGCGCGTTTATATCGGGCGGTCGGTCATGGGACGGGAGATATACTGCTTTAAGACGGGACGCGGGGACAGGTCGGTATTTTTAAACGGAGCGCATCACGGACTTGAGTACCTTACATCGGCTTTTTTGGTGAAATTCACGGGCGAGTTTATGCAGCGGGCGCGGAGCCGCGCCCCGATGTACGGAGTATATCCGCACAAGCTGTCGGAGTCGGTTGTTATATACACCGCCCCGATGATAAATCCCGACGGGGTCGATATAGCGGCGAACGGACTTGATATAACCAATCCGTACCACCGCCGCATTATAAGCATGACGGGAATACACAGCTTTTCAAGGGTGTGGCAGGCAAACGCCAGAGGGGTCGATCTCAATCACAACTATGACGCGGACTGGCGGCAGGGTCCGGCGGGGCCGGCGCCGTCGGTATACGGCGGGCAAACGCCCGAAAGCGAGCCGGAGGTAAAGGCTGTGACGGAGTTTGTGCGCGGGGCGAATCCCGATCTGATGATCGCTTTTCATTCGCAGGGACGCGAGATATACTATGATTTCGGCGGCATGATCCCCAAGGGAGCATACGATATAGGTGTTTCGATGGCGGCTGCAAGCGGCTATACGCTTGCGCGTCCCGAAGGGAGCGCGGCTTACGGCGGCTGCAAGGACTGGTTCATCAGCGAATTCGGCGCTCCCGGATTCACGGTGGAAATAGGCGCGGGAAAAAATCCGCTGCCCTTGGAGGTAATGGACAGCGTGTATGAGGATAACGCAAAGCTTATTCTGGCCGCCGTATCGGCGCTATTATAACCCGTGCGCGGATGCCCCGAAACGGAGATATTTATATGAACACAGAGAATGAAATTGCTTCGGACAATAATATTTCCGAGGAGGAGCTTGCCGAAAGGGCGTGCGCCGGCGACGCCGAGGCGTGGAGCCGTCTGGCGGCTTTATATTACGGGGCGGTCGCAGGCACGGCGCGGAGGTACTTTATGGAGGGAGCCGAAACGGAGGATATGATCCAAGAGGGATTTATAGGTCTTTGCAAGGCTGTGAACGGGTTCGACAGCGGCAAATGTCCGGTATTCCGTCCCTTCGCGCTTATGTGCATAAAAAGACAGATACTTTCCGCGCTGCGGTCCGCGTCGCGGTTTAAGCATATGCCCTTAAACACCCGCATACCCTTAGACGCCGGCAGCGAATATGACGAGGCGATGATTTTCAATATTTCAAAAGCGCGCTCCTTGGACGATCCCGAAGCCATAATAATAAGCAAAGAACGCGTATCGGGCATAGAGGAGGCTGTCTGCCGCGCACTCAGCGAGAACGAGGCGCGGGTGCTGTCGCTCCGCCTTGAGGGACTGTCCTATAAGGAGATAGCGCGTATCACGGACAAGGATATAAAATCGGTGGACAATGCCGTACAGCGCATAAAGCGCAAGCTTGAAACGGTGTTCTCATCAGCGGAAGAGCGCTGACAGATCCGCCGGACGGAGGAGAAAAATGTACACGGATAAAATATTAATATGCAAAGACTGCGGCGCCGAATTTCTTTTCACCGCGGGCGAACAGGAATTTTATGAGCAGAGGGGCTTTTCAAACGAGCCTGTAAGATGCCGCAAATGCCGCAGCGCAAAAAGACGGCCCCGCCGCGAGCCGAAGCTCATATATGAGATAGTATGCTCCGAGTGCGGCAAAACGGACGACATAGACTTTGAACCGCGCCGCGACAGACCGGTTTACTGCCGCGAATGTTTCGCCAAGCGTTATACTCGAAGGTGAAGGTCTTATATTTTTTAACAGTTAAATGCCGGACAGTTTTTTTCTGTCCGGCATTTTCGGGGATTTATACACGAGGTTATTAAAACTTGTAAGCTTATTTAATTATATATCCTTATACGACGGCGAGAAATCCGCGTATGCCGAGCTTAAGCCGTGTTCCGAAATATCAAGGCCCTTAAGCTCATCCTCGGCATCTGCTCTCAGACCGTTTGTAGCCTTGAGTATCTTAAAGAGGAGCATACCCATTACAGCCGCCCACGCTATCAGGCATACAGCGCCGAGGCACTGAACACCGAGAAGCTTGAAGCCGCCGCCGTAGAACAGTCCGGTCATTCCGTCAAGATTTTCCTTCGCGAACAGTCCCACACAGATTGTTCCGAACAGTCCGCATACACCGTGTACGCTTACTGCGCCGACAGGGTCATCGACCTTGAGCTTTGTATCGATAAACGGTATAGCAATCGATACAAGCACTCCGGCGATCGCGCCGATGATAACCGATGCGAAGGGCGATACAACATCACAGGGAGCCGTGATCGCAACAAGTCCCGCCAGAACGCCGTTCAATGTCATGGAAACATCGGGCTTGCCGTATCTGATCCATGTGAAGAACATTGCCGCGACAGCCGCCGCGCAGGCCGCAAGGTTTGTCGTGATGAATACCTTAGCCGCTACAAGCCAGCCGCCGTCCGTAAGTGCGCCCGATGACGCGGGGTTGAATCCGAACCAGCCGAACCACAGAAGCAGTACGCCCAGAGCGCCGATAACGATATTGTGACCGGGAATGGCGTGAGCCTTGCCGCTCTTTGAATACTTGCCGATACGCGGACCGAGAATAGCCGCGCCTACAAACGAGATCGTGCCGCCGAGCATATGTACTATAGCCGAGCCGGCGAAATCATGGAAGCCCATTTCCGACAGCCAGCCGCCGCCCCATACCCAGTGACCTGCGATCGGGTATATAAACAGCGATATACACGCCGAATAGATAACGTATGCCGAGAACTTGGTTCTTTCAGCCATCGCGCCCGATACGATAGTAGCCGATGTCGCGCAGAATACCGTCTGGAAGAACAGCGCCGTATAATCCATGTTATCCGCGTCAAGCAGACCGTTCATGAACGAGCCGTCGCTTATCCAGCCGATAAAGCCGTTTCCCCCCTCGCCGTACATCAGCGAATAGCCTATCACCCAATATATCAGGCTGCCGAGCATGAAGTCAACAAAGTTCTTCATTACAATATTGCCGGCATTTTTTGCTCTTGTAAAGCCCGTTTCCACCATCGCGAACCCCGCCTGCATGATAAATACCAATACGCCTCCGAAAAACAGCCAAAAAGCGTTTAAAGCGTTTTGCAGTTCCATTACACTTGCATCCATATCAGATTCCTTCTTTCATCTTAAAATATAATTCATCCAAAATTTACCGTTACCCTACAGCAGAGCTTCTTTATCCTCTTCGCCGGTTCTTACCTTGATAACCCTCGATACCGGCGAGATGAAAATCTTTCCGTCGCCGATTTCGCCTGTGCGAAGCACCGACAACGCCGTGTCGATAACCTTCTGTACCGGCACCGTGCATACTACCATATCGATTTTTACCTTAGGCAGCAGGTCGATGCTGTACTCAACGCCTCTGTACTTATTCTTCTGCCCCTTCTGTACGCCGTAGCCCAATACGTTGGTAACGGTCATGCCGTTTATACCAATCTCGTTAAGAGCCTGCTTAAGCTCTTCAAACTTGCTTTGCCTGGTTACAATTTCGATTCTGGTCATTTCCGCCATATGAATCGCTCCTTTCTCAGCCCTGAAAACAAAAAAACGGTGTGTTTACAAGTCCCTGCGGACCGCAAACACACCGTCGTGCTTTCCTGCTTATTTAATTTAAACCCATTATACTACCGTTCATCCGAAAAGTCAAGGCTGTTTTTTAAATTTGTGAACAATTTGTGAATAATTCCGAAATATAATCGCCGTCCGGCGAAAGTTTTATAATATCTTAACAAAATTTACGCCGCTAAAGCTTTCCGGCGGCAATTTTTTCCACAGCCGCGGCAAGCGCTTCCGCTTCGGTTATATCCGAGAACCATCCGAACGACGCCCTGACCGCGCCCTGACCGTATGTGCCTATGGCGTCATGAGCCAGAGGCGCGCAGTGAAAGCCGCCGCGCACGCAAATGTTATACCTCTCGCTTAAAATATCCGCCGCCTCCGAAGAGCTCATCGCGCCTATATTAAATGAAACCGTGCCGTTTCTGTCCGAAACGCGGCATCCGTAGAGCCTTACGCCCTTTATTTTCCCTATGCGCCGTATCAGCTCTCCGGCAAGATAGCTGTCGTGCTTTAATATATTACCGGCGCCGATGCTCATTATATATCTTGCGGCGGTACCCATTGAAAGTATAGCGGGCGTATTTACGGTACCCGCCTGCATAAGCTCCGGCATTTCCTCCGGATGCGACAACAGCTTGGAAAAGCTGCCCGTCCCGCCGGTGATATACGGCTTTACCCTTACGCCCTCGCGTATCCAGCACGCGCCGCTGCCCAGCGGCGCCATCAGTCCCTTATGGCCCGAAAATACATACGCGTCCGCGCCTATAGCCTGCACATCGACCTCCATACATCCGACTGCCTGACTGCCGTCCACAAGAAACGGTATCCCGTAAAGGCGCGCTATGCGTCCTATGCGCGCCACGGGCTGAATACTGCCGGTCACGTTGGAAACGTGGGTGCATACGATAAGGCGCGTGTCGCCGCGTATGGCGTTTTCCACATCGGTTTCATCGACAAAACCGAACCCGTCGGCTTTTACGACAGTGTAATTGCCGAAGCGATGCACCGGGCGCAGAACGCTGTTATGCTCCATCGCGGTAACCACCGCGTGGCCGCCGTCCGACAGTATGCCGCCTATAACACAGTTGAGTCCGTAGGTGGCGTTCGGAATAAAAGCTATCCTTGATGGGTCGGGAGCGTTTATAAGACGCGCCACGTCAAAACGCGCTCTTTCCACAAGCTCGGCGCCCTTCATGCTGAGCCTATGTCCGCCGTGACCGGAATTCATGCTGTTTACAAGCGTGTTTTTTATCATAGCCGCGCGGACCGGCAAAGGCTTTTTGTACGAGGTGGCGGCATTATCCAGATATATCACTGTATACACTCTCCCCTTCCGAATCGCTTTTTGAGTATATTTTTTTCACGCTTATGCCGTACTTTTTCGCCGTGGCGGCTATATCGGCAAGGTACTTCATATCGGCTGTGACCGAATAGGAACAGCCTCCGCCGGATATTTGCTCCGGAGTGTGGATCGCGCGGACGCTGCGCGTCACATACCGTTCCGTAAGCCGCACAAGCCGCATGGCATTGGTAACTGAGCCGACTGTCAAAATAACTGACATATGATCATCCTCCCCGCGCCGCGCGCAAGGGCGCGGATCGTTTTCGCAATATCCGCGTCCGCGCGCGTATTTACGCCGTTATTTTCCCGGCGGCATCAGCTTTTTGAGCTAACAGGAGGGCTTGCAGCCGCAGTCTCCGCCATCGGTAAATTCCGATCTTTCGGGAGGAAAGAACTCGTCAACCGGGAAATTGATCCTCTCAAACAGATCGCAGGGGTTGTCGTCGGTTGCTCCCACACATTCCTTATTGGGTACGCAGAAGTCATACGCGGGAATGAGCAGCTGCACTCTTCTTTCCAGCTTGATTATCGAGAATATGCCTATGGACACGAACACTCTTTTTGTTTCGCCGCCGAGTACGAAGTTGTCGTCAAATACTCTGCATACCGATTCGGGTATGGACGCAATATCAAAGTCATCGTCGCAGCAGCACTGCTTATCATGCACGTCAACGACCTTCGCGCCGAGGGTTATGGGGTCAACAACCTCA
Organism: uncultured Lachnospiraceae bacterium; assembly: GCA_964503455.1. GTDB lineage: Bacteria > Bacillota > Clostridia > UBA1381 > UBA1381 > CAZCZR01. The sequence continues at coordinate 14,760 of CAZCZR010000043.1, forward strand.
ATGACCGCCTTGGGCATATTGGTCTTGCGCCACATCTGCGGATCAAAGGCGTCCTCTTTATATTTGGAGGCGAACACCTTGGCGTTGCCTTCGGAGCCGAAAAGTATTACCTTCTTATCAAAGGTAGCAAGACCCTCGACCTCCGTCGGACGTCCCAGTCCCGTAAATACAGCCAAGGTAACCTTAAAGAAATACTTTAAGTCGATAGAGTAAAATCCTCTGTTAAAAGGAACAGGCTCCACATC
>CAZCZR010000044.1:0-14912 GCA_964503455.1 uncultured Lachnospiraceae bacterium
CGCAGAAAAAACCGTAAAAATTCCCCGTTTACCTATTTACAAAACGGCAATTTTGTTATATAATAAAATATGTGCAAATTCAGAACAAGAGCCTGTGCGCGGTTCCGGCCGCGCTCGGACCTTGAGGAAAGGATAGATCATAAATGATAAAAACCGCTGTTCTCGGCGCAACTGGATACGCCGGAATAGAGCTGGTGCGGCTTTTATGCCGGCACCCCGAAGCAAGTATAGAAGTACTCTGCTCGCAAAGCTTCAAGGGGCAGAAAATAAGCGACGTGTATCAAAGCCTGCGCGGCGTTTTGGACAAGGAATGTGAGGAAATAGATCTTGACAGGATAGCCGAATGTGACGTGGCGTTCACCGCGCTGCCGCACGGCGCTTCAAAAACGGTCATACCATCTTTAATAGAACGCGGACTGAAGGTCATCGACCTGAGCGGCGACTACCGCTACGATGATCCGGCGGTGTACGAGGAATGGTACGGCGAGAAGCACTCCTCGCCGGAGCTTTTGGCGGAGTCGGTATACGGACTGCCGGAGCTGCACCGTGAAAAGATAAAGACCGCGCGCCTTATAGGCAACCCCGGCTGCTACACGACCTGCTCCATACTCGGCGCGGCGCCGGTGCTTGCATCGGGTCTCGGAGAGCATAAGAACATAATCATTGACGCTAAGTCGGGCGTCACCGGCGCGGGAAGAGGATTGGGGATAGCGTATCACTTCTGCGAGTGTACCGAAAACACCAAGGCGTACAAAGTCGCGACGCACCGCCACACCTCGGAGATAGAGCAGGAGCTTTCAAACATAGCGAACGACAATATTTTAGTGTCGTTTACCCCGCACCTTATACCTCAAAAGCGGGGCATACTTGCCACTATCTATGTAAATCTCGCCCGTCCGGCAACGCCTGAGGAGCTGCACGGGATATACTCGGATTTTTACAGGGACGAGCCTTTCGTGCGGGTAAAGCCTTTGGGCGAGCTGCCCGAAACAAAGCACGTTGCCGGCTCCAATTTCGCCGACATAGGCGTAGTCGTTGACAAAAGGCTGCAAAGAGCGGTCATAGTGTCGGCAATAGACAATATAGTAAAAGGCGCGGCGGGTCAGGCGATAGAAAACATGAACCTGATATTCGGACTGGACGAGACCGCCGGTCTGACAGAACCCGGATTTTACTTATAAGCGGAGGACATAAATGGAACAGTTGATCAAAAAAGCGGAAATACTTATAGAGGCTCTGCCGTATATACAAAAGTTTTCCGGCAAAACGGTCGTCATCAAATACGGCGGCAACGCCATGATAAACGACGATCTGAAAAGCGCCGTTATGGAGGATATAACCCTTCTTAAATTCATCGGCTTAAACCCCATAGTGGTACACGGCGGCGGCCCGGATATATCGGCGGAGCTTAAAAACCATAATGTCAAAAGCACCTTTGTCAACGGTCTGCGCGTGACGGACGACATCACCATGCGCGTGGCGCAGCAGGTGCTTATAGGCAAGACCAACAAGGAAATAGTGTCGCTTTTAAACACCAAGGGCGCGCGCGCCGTAGGGATCTCCGGCATTGACGCGAGCTTTATAGAGTGCAAAAAAAGCTATACCGAGGTGGACGGCGAGCGTATGGATATAGGCTATGTGGGCGAGATCACCCACGTAAAGCACTGCCTTATCGACCATCTCGCGGACGATCAGTACATACCCGTCATAGCGCCGATAGGCACCGACAGCGAGGGCAACAGCTACAACATAAACGCCGATACCGTAGCCGGAGCCATAGCCTCAGCCGTGGGCGCGGAAAAGCTGATACTTCTCACCGACGTCGAGGGCATAAAGGATGCCGACGGCAATATCATCTATGAAGCCGACAGCAGGAGCATATACGATATGATAGATTCCGGCGTTATCAGCGGAGGCATGATACCGAAGGTCCACGGCTGTCTTGACGCGATCAAAAACGGCGTTAAGGGCGTGCATATCATTGACGGCAGGATCCCTCACTGCCTGCTTTTGGAGATATTCACCAAGTCGGGAATAGGAACTCTTATCAAGAGCGAAGAATATTAGCAGTACGGTGTAACGCTTAAATATTTATGCTTTGCAGGGGCCGGCGTCCTTGACTGCCCGTTGTTTAAAAACGGAATTTGTGTACGCGCAACGGGACGCCGAAGGCGCCGTTCCCCTACGAAGCTTTATATGGTGCAACCACGTAACATTAAGCTTTAGATATTACAATGTAACGGGAGGTGACCGTCGTGGTCGCCCGTTCGGATGAAAGAAAGGAAAAAAACAATGCGTTTATCTAAATTATTGCTGCCCACGCTGCGCGAGGTACCCTCGGAGGCGGAGATCACAAGCCACAAGCTCATGCTCCGCGCGGGAATGATCCGCCGCCTTGCCGCGGGCATATACTCATATCTGCCTTTGGGAATACGCACGCTGCAAAAGGTTGAAAAAATAGTGCGCGAGGAAATGGACGCCGCGGGGGCGCAGGAGCTTTTGATGCCGGCGCTGCTTCCGGCGGAGGCGTATCAGGCGTCGGGACGCTGGGAGGTGTTCGGCGACAGTATGTTCAAGCTGAAGGACCGCTGGGGCAGAGATTTCTGTCTTGGTCCCACACACGAGGAGCTGTTCACCCAGACTGTCTTAGACGAGGTGCGCTCATATAAGGAATACCCGATGACGCTGTATCAGATACAGACCAAATACCGCGATGAGGGACGTCCGCGATTCGGACTTATGCGCGGCAGAGAGTTCGTCATGAAGGACGCTTACAGCTTCGACACCTCATGGGAGGGACTTGACGAGTCGTATAAAAAGATGTACGAGGCGTACTGCAAGACATTTATCCGCATGGGTCTGGACTTTACCGTGGTTGACGCGGACTCGGGCGCTATGGGCGGGTCGGGAAGTCAGGAGTTCATGGTAAAATCGCCCGTGGGCGAGGACGGTATCGCATACTGTGACGCGTGCGATTACGCGGCGAATTATGAGAAGGCGGAGTGTATAGTTTCGGAGAAGCTTTATAAAAAGGGCGATCTCCCGCTTGAAAGGTTCCACACTCCCAATGTGCATACCATAGAGGAGCTTGTGGCGTTCATTGACGGCGGCGAGCCGTATATGTTCGCAAAGACGATCATTTACAAGGCGGACGGCAAGTACATTGCCGTAATGGTGCGCGGCGACAGAGAGGTCAACGAGGTCAAGCTGAAAAACCTTATCGGCTGCACAGATGATCCGGAGCTTGCCGAGCCGGGCGCGGTGCGCGAGCTGACACACGCGGAGGTAGGCTTTGCAGGCCCGATAGGTCTGGATATACCGGTGTATGTTGACAAAGAGGTCACCTTCATGGAGAACTTCATTGTCGGAGCGAACGAAACGGATTATCATTACAAGAACGTTCATATAGGAAGAGATTTTGAGCCGACGGTCGTTGCCGATATAAGGACTATCTGCGCCGGAGACGCGTGTCCCCGATGCGGACAGCCGATAAAGACCGCTCAGGGCATTGAGGTAGGTCATATATTCAAGCTCGGCACAAAGTATTCCGACGCTCTCGGACTCAAATTCCTTGACGAGAACAGCGAGTACCGCACAGTTATCATGGGCTGCTACGGCATAGGCGTAACGCGCTGCCTTGCCGCGATAATTGAGCAGCACTGCGATGAAAACGGCATATGCTTCCCTGTGTCGGTCGCGCCGTTTGAAGCGATAGTGATCCCCGTAAACAATAAAAACGAGGAGCAGGCGGCGGAAGCCGAGCGCATATACTCCGAGCTTAAAGCAAAAGGCATAGACGTGCTTATCGACGACAGAGCCGAGCGCGCCGGAGTAAAATTCAAGGACGCCGATCTCATAGGCGTGCCGGTAAGGATAGTGGTAGGCAAAAAGTGCGGCGAAGGCATAGTGGAATACAAAAAGCGCACCGATGCCGAATCGGTAGATATGCCCGCCGATGAGGCGATAGCCGAGCTGGTGCGCTATATAGAGGAAAACAGATAAAGAGACATCCCGCTTTATCCGCCCGTTCCGATATAAAAGGACATAATTTAACAAAAGCATACAGCCGCCGTTTCCGACACGCTGTATGCTTTATTTTTTCTCAAACGCGGGAGCTACTCCCTTTCGCACAGGTATCTGTCCGCCGCGTCGGCGGCTTCCATGCCCTCGCGGATCGCCCATACCACAAGGCTCTGACCTCTGCGGCAGTCGCCCGCGGCAAAGATTCCCTCAAGCGAGGTCCTGTGATCCTTATCCGAGGCCTTTATATTGCTCCTTGCGTCCGTTTCAAGCATGAGCTGCTCCGAAAGCGTCTTTTCCGGCCCTAAAAAGCCCATGGCTATCAGAACAAGCTCCGCCGGACGCACCTTCTCGCTGCCGGGAACGGGCTTCGGACCCTCCGGCGTCCACTCCACATTCACTGTGTGAACAGCCTTGACCCTGCCCTTGTCATCGCCGTCGATCTTCGTCACGGTTGTAAGGTATTCCCTCGGATCGCTGCCGTAAAGATACTCCGCTTCCTCCTGACCGTAATCCGTTTTTCTGATGCGCGGCCATTCGGGCCATGGATTTTGCGGAAGCCTTTTTTCGGGCGCTTCGCCCATTATCTCAAACTGCACAACGCTCTTGCAGCCGTGGCGTATGGATGTTCCCGCGCAGTCGGTGCCTGTGTCGCCGCCGCCTATTATCACGACGTTTTTATCCTTCGCGCTTATATAATTTCCGTCGGCAAGCTCCGAATCAAGAAGGCTCTTGGTGTTTTTCGACAGAAATTCCACCGCGTAATGCACGCCTTTAAGCTCCGCGCCCGGCACCTTCAAAGGACGCGGCACCGTCGCGCCGCAGCAAAGCACTATCGCGTCAAATTCATGCACAAGCCGCACCGCCGGATAATCCCTGCCGATTTCCGTGTTCAGCTCAAACTTCACGCCCTCCTTTTTCATAAGGCGCACTCTGCGCTCAACAACGGATTTGTCCAGCTTCATATTCGGTATGCCGTACATAAGCAGTCCGCCCGCCCTGTCGGCGCGTTCGAACACCGTCACATCATGCCCCATCTGATTGAGCCTGTCGGCGCAGGCAAGTCCCGCGGGACCTGAGCCTATAACGGCAGCGCGCTTGTTGGTGACCTTTGCGGGTATTCTCGGCTCCACCTTGCCCTCGGCAAACATGGTGTCGATTATATGGCACTCGATGTTTTTGACCGTCACCGCCTCGTCATGAAGTCCCTCTGTGCAGGAGCCTTCGCAAAGCGCCGGACATACTCTGCCCGTGAACTCAGGGAAAGTATTTGTAAGCGACAGCCGCTTGTAAGCCTCCTCTATCCTGCCGTGATATACCAGATCGTTCCATTCGGGAATAAGGTTCGACAGCGGACATCCTATTGAAGTTCTTCCTATCTGCGCTCCCGCGTGGCAGAACGGCACCCCGCAGTCCATACATCTCGCCGCCTGCGTCCTCAGAGCGTCGATGCCGGAATGAGTGTGGAATTCTGCCCAGTCCTTTATTCTTTCGCCGCACGGTCTGTCCTTGGGCAGCGCGCGGTCATATTCCAAAAATCCTGTTGGTTTTCCCATTTTTTACCTCCAAATCGACGCTGTTTATACCGCAGCTACCTTCTTGCCCGTAACCGCTTCAAAAGCCTTCAGCTTCGCCTCGTCCTCCGACGCGCCTGCGGCAAGCTCGTTTCTTACCACCGTGACAACTTTTTTATAGTCTTTCGGTATCACCTTTACAAACCGGCTCTTTTCCTCGTCAAAGTTTTTCAATATTCTTTCGCCGGTGGACGAGCCTGTGTATTTTACGTGCTTTTCTATCATTGCTCTTAGCAGCTCCGTGTCCTCGTCCGATTCAACGGCGTCGAGAAGCACAAGCTCCTTGTTGCAGCGAATATCGAAGCTGCCGTCCGCGTCATATACATACGCCGTTCCGCCGGACATTCCCGCCGCGAAATTCCTTCCGGTACGGCCGAGAATGACCGCGCAGCCGCCTGTCATATACTCGCAGCCGTGGTCGCCTATGCCCTCCGCGACAGCGTACACGCCGCTGTTTCTCACGCAGAAGCGTTCCCCCGCGATGCCGCGTATATACGCCTCGCCGGATATTGCGCCGTAAAACGCCACGTTTCCTATTATAACGTTCTCGTGCGGGATAAAGTCCGCGCCCTTGGGCGGAACTACAACTATCTTTCCTCCGGACAGACCCTTTCCTATATAGTCGTTGGAGTCGCCCTCAAGTCTGAGCGTCACGCCCGGAGCCAGAAACGCCCCGAAGCTCTGCCCCGCCGAGCCTGTGAATTTCAGGTTTATCGTATCTGCGGGAAGTCCTTCCGCGCCGTATCTGCGGGCGATCTCCGATGAAAGTATAGTACCTGTCACACGATCGGTGTTGTTTATCGAAAGAGCCGCGTCCACGCGTTCGCCGCGCTCAAGAGCCGGCTCGCAAAGCGCCAAAAGCGTATTTATATCGAGAGTCTTTTCAAGCTCGTGATCCTGCGCGACATTAAAGTATCTTTCCGAATCGTTTGAGCATATCTTGGGCTGGTAAAGCAGCGACGACAGATCAATGCCCGAAAGCTTGCCCTCTCCCGCAACGTGCTTTTGCGAAAGACATTCCACATGACCGATCATATCGTTCACCGAACGGAAGCCGAGCTTCGCCATCCATTCCCTCAGATCGCGGGCGATAAAGCGCATAAAGTTCTCGACATACTCCGGCTTTCCGCAGAAGCGCTTTCTCAAAAGCGGACTCTGCGTGGCAACGCCCACCGGACAGGTGTCGAGGTTGCAAACTCTCATCATGACGCAGCCTATCGCGATCAGCGGACCTGTCGCGAATCCGAACTCCTCCGCGCCCAGAAGCGCCGCGACAGCCACGTCCCTGCCCGTGAGCAGCTTGCCGTCCGTTTCTATCACGACTCTGTTTCTCATGTTGTTCATCAAAAGCGCCTGATGCGTTTCCGCAACGCCCAGCTCCCAAGGCAGTCCCGCATGGCGGACTCCGGTTCTCGGCGCGGCTCCCGTTCCTCCGTCAAAGCCTGACACAAGTATAACGTCCGCGCGTCCTTTCGCGACGCCGACGGCTATAGTGCCGACTCCCGCCTCCGAAACGAGCTTCACACTGATGCGCGCGTCGCGGTTGGCGTTTTTGAGGTCGTGTATAAGCTGAGCGAGATCCTCTATGGAGTATATGTCATGGTGCGGCGGCGGTGATATAAGGCTCACGCCCGGAGTGGAGTATCTTGCCTTCGCTATCCACGGGTACACCTTTCCGCCGGGGAGATGTCCGCCTTCGCCGGGCTTCGCGCCCTGCGCCATTTTTATCTGTATTTCCTTCGCGTGGCGGAGGTAGTCTATCTGCACGCCGAAACGTCCCGACGCCACCTGCTTTATAGCCGAGCAGCGCGAATCGCCGTTCTCGTCGGGGATATATCTTTCGGGTATTTCGCCGCCCTCGCCGCTGTTCGATTTGCCGCCCAGACGGTTCATCGCTATAGCCAGACACTCATGCGCCTCCTGACTTATGGAACCGTAGGACATTGCGCCCGTTTTGAAGCGCTTTACTATGGACTCGACGCTTTCAACGCTGTCTATCGCTATAGGCTTGTCAACCGTGCGAAGGTTTAACATTCCGCGGATGTTGCACTGCTTTTCGTTGTGACTGTTCATCTCGGCGGCAAATTCCTTGTAAAGCTTGTAATCTCCGCTCCTGCAGGCCATTTGAAGCTTGTAGATCGATTCGGGGTTGAACATATGGTACTCGCCATTTGCTCTCCACTTGTAGTCGCCGCCCGTCTTTAAGGCGTAATTCTTCGTGACCGCGTCAAAGGCCGATCTGTGACGCTCTATAGCCTCTTTCTCGATGCCCGATATGTCAAGCCCGCCGATTCTTGTGGTGGTGCCGGTGAAATAGCGGTCTATGACGGAGGCGTCTATGCCGAGAGCCTCGAATATCTGCGCGCCGCGGTATGACTGTATGGAGGAAATGCCCATTTTCGACATTACCTTTACAATGCCGCTTGTTTCCGCGTGACGGTAGCGTTCGACAGCCTCGTCATATGTCACATCGGTCACAAGGCTTTCGTTTATGAGCCGGTCTATAGCCTCATACGCCATATACGGATTAACGCCGTCGGCTCCGTAGCCTATAAGCGCGGCAAAGTGATGCACCTCGCGCGGCTCCGCCGACTCAAGTATGATGCTTACCTTCATGCGGGTACCCTGTCTTATAAGATGATGATGCAGTCCCGCAGCGGCAAGCAGCGACGGTATCGGAGCCTTGAAGCGCCCCGCGTCCTTATCCGAAAGCACGATTATGCTGTAGCCGTTTTCAATCGCTATATCCGCGGCGGTGAACACCGACTCAAGCGCGGTTTCCATATCCTCTCTGCCCCTCACGTTGAAAAGTATGGGCAGAGTTATTACCTTGAAGCCCTTTTTGTCAACGGCGCGTATGCGTTCAAGCTCCCCGTCCGTAAGGATCGGAGAAGCCGCGCGTATTCTGCGGCAGTTTTCGCCTGAGGGCGAGAACATATTGCCGCCGCTGCCGAAAAATGTGGTCGTCGAGGTGACGATCTTTTCGCGGATAGCGTCTATAGGCGGGTTGGTTACCTGAGCAAAGAGCTGCTTGAAATAATTGAACAGCAGCTGGTTTTTGTCCGAAAGCACCGCCAAAGGAATATCCGTACCCATCGCGCCTATCGGGTCGCCGTCCTTTATAACGGTCTGGCGGATGGTCATATTTATATCCTCCCACGAATAGCCGAACAGCTTCATGCGCGTAAGCAGAGGAAGCTCCTCTTTTTTTCCGTCCGAGAGGAAGTCGTTTTCAACTCTTACAAGCGTCTTTAAAAGCACCGAGCTGTGTACGCTGCCGGATTCGGATCTGATCCTTTCCACCAGATCGTGCCATGTGTCGGCGCGGCTTTTGGTTTTGACGGGCAGGTCGGAAAGCTCGGTGATGTTGTCGCGCACCCATTCGCCGTAAGGATGCTCTGCCGCGGCCGACGCTTTTATCTCTCCGTCCTCGATTATCCTGCCGGAGGCGGTGTCTATCAAAAGCATCCTGCCCGGATGCAGACGCTCCTTTTTCAGTACATTCTCCGGCGCAACGTCCATAACGCCCGCCTCGGAGGCGAGTATCACAAGCCCGTCCTTCGTAACGACGTATCTCGCCGGACGCAGACCGTTTCTGTCAAGCGTCGCGCCCACAAGAGTGCCGTCCGTAAACGCTATCGCCGCCGGCCCGTCCCACGGCTCCATAACGCAGGAGTGATATTCGTAAAACGCTCTTTTATCGTCGCCGGCTTCCGTGTCGTTTTCCCACGGCTCTGGTATCAGCATCATAACAGCCTGCGGCATCGGCACTCCGGCAAGAGTCATGAACTGAAGATAGTTGTCAAGCATTGCCGAATCGGAGCCGTCCTCGTTCACCACGGGGAAGATCTTTTCCATATCATCCGCGAACGCCTCGTTTGCGCATGACGTCCTTCTTGCCTTTACCCAGTTGACGTTGCCGCGTATGGTGTTTATCTCGCCGTTGTGGATGATGCAGCGGTTTGGATGCGCTCTTTCCCAGCTGGGGAAGGTGTTTGTCGAAAAACGCGAGTGAACAAGAGCTATCGCCGTTTTCATGTCGGTGTCCTTTAGGTCAAGGTAAAAGCTGCTGACCTGATCGGGCGTGAGCATACCCTTGAACACTATGGTCTTTGAGGAAAGACTCGCAAAATAAAAATATCTGTCCTCCGAGTTTTCGGCGTAGCGTATCTCATGCTCCGCGCGCTTCATTATAACGAAGAGCCTGCGCTCGAACTCGTCCGCGCCAAGCTCTCCCCGCGCTATAAACACCTCGGCGATATACGGCATGGCGTCTTTCGCGCCGCTGCCTATGCAGTCGGGATTTACAGGCACCTTTCTTATGCCGAGAAGCGCGGTATTCTCCTCCGAGATTATCTTTTTCAAAGCGGCTACGCTTTCGGCTCTTATTTCCTCATCGGGCGACAAAAAGAGCATACCCACGCCGTAAGCGCCCTTTTCGGGCAGCGGGATATTCTCGTTTTTGCACACCTTTTTGAAAAACTCATGGGGCAGCTGGATAAGTATGCCGGCTCCGTCGCCGGTGTCGGGATCGCTTCCGACTCCGCCCCTGTGAGCGAGATTTTTCAGTATTTTTATTGCGTTGGTTATTATATCATGCGACGCTTCGCCCCTGATATGGCTTATGCAGCCTATACCGCAGGCATCGTGTTCAAGCTTCGGGTCGTAAAGACCCTGCCGCGCCGGCATTGCCGTGTATTCCATTTAGAAATCCTCCCTGTTGCTGTGACCGGTATCGGGTCATAACGGTTGATTTTTTTACGTTTTGAAGTAGGGGCGGATAATATCCGCTGCGCATTATGCGATCACCGCTTGAATCCGTTTCATTGCTTCTATCGTCTTTTCCCTCGTAGAGAACGCTGTCAGACGCACATACCCCTCTCCCGAAGGGCCGAACCCCGAGCCGGGTGTCGTGATGACGTTCGCCTCGTCAAGCAGCTTGTCAAAAAATTCCCATGACGTCATTCCGTCGGGAGCCTTCGCGAAGATATACGGGGCGTTCTCGCCGCCGTAGACCTCCAGTCCCGCCTCGGCAAGAGCCGTTTTGATAATTCTCGCGTTCTCAAGATAATAGCTTATGACCTCTTTGGTCTGTTTCGCGCCCTCGTCCGAATATACCGCCTCGGCCGCGCGCTGTATGATATACGGCACGCCGTTGAATTTGGTGCATTGCCGCCTGTTCCACAGGCTGTTTAACGATACTCCGTCAAGCTTTAAAGCCTTCGGCACCACCGTGTACGCGCATCTCGTTCCCGTAAATCCGGCGGTTTTTGAAAAGCTGCGGAACTCTATCGCCACTTCCTTCGCGCCCTCTATCTCGTAAATGCTGTGAGGAACGTCCGCGTCGGTGATGAACGCCTCATACGCGGAATCGTAAAGTATCACGGCGCTGTTTTCTCTTGCGTATTCTATCCACGGCTTCAGCTGTTCCCTTGTTGCGCTGCACCCCGTGGGGTTGTTGGGGAAGCACAGATATATCATATCCACCTTTTCCGTGGGCAGCGAGGGGAGGAAGCCGTTTTCGGCAAGACAGGGCATATAGTAAAGGTTAGTCCAGCGGCTGCCGTCAAAATCGCCCGCGCGTCCGCACATGGCGTTGGAGTCCACGTATACCGGATATACCGGATCGCATACGGCAACTTTATTGTCTATGGCGAATATATCGGTGATGTTTCCGCAGTCGGATTTTGCCCCGTCGGAGATGAAAATCTCGTCAGGATCCAGAGCTATGCCGCGGTCGTTGTAATCCTTCTCGGCTATAAGCTCCCTCAAAAAGCCGTAGCCCTGTTCCGGCCCGTAGCCGCGAAAGCCTTCCTCCGTCGCCATCTCATCGACAGCCTTGTGCATAGCCTCTATAACCGCCGGAGCAAGCGGCTTTGTAACATCGCCTATGCTCATCTTTATAACGTCCGCGCCGGGATGCGCAGCGACATACTCGTCAAGCTTCTTTGCCACCGTAGAAAACAGATAGCTGCCCGGCAGCTTTAAAAAATTTTCGTTTACCTTTGCCATTCTTCCGTTTATCCTTTCCAAATCACAGTTTTATATAACCTAAGCGCAGCGCGTCTAAAGCGTCGGGTTCCGTTTCAAGCGAGCTTAGCGGAGCGCTGCTCCGGTTTAAATGCAAATTTATATCGTTATAACACCGTCGAACACAAATTCGGCGGGACCCGTCATATATATATTGCCGTCCTCTTTGTTCCATTCTATGTGAAGCGTTCCGCCCGTAAGCACTATATCCGCCTCGTTGTCCGTCAGATCCGAAAGCACGCACGCCGCAAGCGTCGCGCAGGCTCCCGTGCCGCAGGCAAGCGTCTCGCCGGCTCCGCGCTCCCAGACTCTCATCCTTACGGTGCGGCGGTCCCTCACATAAGCAAATTCCGTGTTGATCTTGCGCGGAAAGAGCGGATGCGTTTCGAATTTGGGGCCGAGCTTTTCTATGGGAAAGCTTTCAACGGCGTCCTCGCTTTGCAAAAATGTCACCGCGTGGGGATTTCCCATCGAAACGCCCGTCATAAAATACTTCTTCCCCTCGACTGTCACCGGCTCCGCGATAAACCTGTCCTTGTCCGATATTATGGGTATCTTCTTCGGATCGAGCTGGGGACCTCCCATATTGACCCTGACGGTCTTTACGGCGCCGTTTTCAAGATTTAACCGAAGCGTCTTTATTCCGGCAAGCGTTTCTACAGCGACCTCGGTCTTGTCAGTAAGACCTCTGTCATGAACGAACTTTCCCACGCATCGGACGGCGTTGCCGCACATTTCCGCCTGCGAGCCGTCGGAGTTGTACATATTCATGGTAAAATCCGCCTTTTCGGACGGGCATATAAGCACAAGTCCGTCCGAGCCTATGCCGAAATGCCTGTCGGAAAGCCGCCTTGCCGTTTCGTTTATATCCTCTATCATGCCCTTTGTGCAGTCAACATATATATAATCGTTGCCCGCACCCTGCATTTTTGTAAAATGTATAGTCTGCACTTTTGCTGTCACCTCTATATCCCAAGTATCATACGCGCCATATCTATTATGCGCGAACCGGAGTCCATGCTGCGCTTTTGCAAAAAGCGATGCGCCTCGTCCTCGCTCATGCCCTGCTCCTCCATAAGACGGAGCTTTGCCCGTGCGATTATTTTTTCATCGGCGGCGCTTCGTTTGGGGCGGTTTTTCCTGCTGCTGACCCTCCCCGCCAAAATATCCGCCGCGTTTAAAAGTATCATACGGTTCACCGGCAGCGCCACGGTAAACAAATCGCGATGCTCGATATATTCAAGCTGCTCCGGCTTTATAATGACGGCGATAGGCCCCGGCGCGCCGAGAGCGTCGTAAACATCGTTCGCGGTGCCGTCTCTTAAGCGGAAGCTCATCATAATAAGCGCGTCATCGTAGATATGCGCCGCTCTTATAAGCGCCGCCGCCGACAGACAGACCGAAGCCACACTGTGCCCGCCGGACTCAAGCATACCCGCTATCTTTACCCCAAGCTCCCGCTTGGGAAAAGCAAGTATAAATCTGCTCATGTGCGCCGCCCCCTGTCTTATCCCTGATTCGCTGCCCTTTATTTTTCCGCCATCAGTATCTTGTCAGATAAATTTCCGTTTCCCATTTGCTGACGGTGTGCGCATATTCATTATATTCAAATTCCTTGGCGCTGATGTATTTTTGAGCAAGCTCCCCGCCCAAAAGCTCCTTTAAAAGCTCGGATTCCTTCGCGACGGCAAGCGCCGCCTTAAGACTTATGGGCAGATTTTCAACGCCCAGCGCTCTGCGCTCCCTGTCTGTCAGGTCGTAGATGTTCATATCCACGCTGTGCGGAGGCGTAAGTCCCTCCTTTATGCCCGCAAGCCCCGCTTTAAGACACGCCGCAAGCGCCAGATACGGGTTCGCCGTGGGATCGGGCGAACGGTATTCTATCCTTGTGCCTGCTTCGTCGGGCGAACACGGCACTCTTATAAGAAGGCTCCTGTTCGTTTCGCTCCACGCTATATGGCACGGAGCCTCAAAGCCGGGGACAAACCGCTTGTAGGAATTGACCGTCGGGTTGACCACGCAGGCTATATCGGGCGTGTATTTCAAAAGTCCGGCTATGAATTTATAAGCCGTGTCCGAAAGCTTTTCGGGCGAAGCGGGGTTATAGAAAATATTGCGTCCGGAATTGTCGGAGAGCGACATATTCAGATGCATACCGCTGCCGTGGCGGTTTTCGATAGGCTTAGGCATAAATGTAGCGTGAAAGCCGTGGCGGTTGGCTATTGTCTTGACCACCATTTTGAAGGTGTTGATCCTGTCGGCGGTGGTAAGCGCCCCCGCGTATTTGAAGTCGATCTCGTTTTGACCGCCCGCCACCTCGTGATGCGACGATACTATCTGATACCCCATATCCTCAAGAGTCAGGCATATATCGCGGCGGCAGTTTTCGCCGGCGTCTATGGGGGCGAGATCGAAATATCCGGCGTTGTCGATAGGCTCCGTGGTGGGGTCGCCGTTGTCGTCAAGACGGAAGAGGAAGAACTCGCACTCCGGACCTACATTGAAGGAATATCCCATTTCCTTTGCTTCGGCGATGACCTTCTTCAGGATATATCTCGGGTCCGACTCATACGGCGCTCCCGACATATCGACAATATCGCAGATAAGCCTTGCGACCTTGCCCTGATGCGGCCGCCACGGGAAGATCGTGAACGTGTCAAGATCGGGTCTTAGGATCATATCGGACTCCTCTATGCGGGAAAACCCTTCCACAGCGGAGCCGTCAAACGCGCAGCCGTTGTCGATGATCTCCCCGATGCGCGAATCCGTCACGGCAACATTCCTCATTCTGCCGAAAATGTCCGAGAACTGAAGCCTTATGAACTTTACATCCTCCTCCTCGATCATATTCATTATATCCTGCTTGGTATAAATAGACATATCATTATTCCTCCATGCTTCCGGCAGAGCCTGCCCGCGAAAATACATTAATCTTACTGTCCTTGTGCGCCGAATACCAAAAAAGGGTATTCTGCGCCGTTAATACTGACTGCAGAACACCCTTGTTCCGAAACATATTCTATCATATGCAAAAATGTTTGTCAAGGCTAATATTTGCATTTTTATATTTTGCACAACAATGCGGCGCGATACAAAGCGCGTGTTGTGCAAAACGGCAAAGCAAAAAAATCGCCGGAGAGCCGCCGCCCGTGCTTTACGGCAATTTTATAAAAACACCTCCTGAAAAATCGCCGGATAAGACAAATTCACAAAACGTTATTTTTGCAATAAAGCGTGAATTATCCGCCCTTTCGGGTCATATTTATTAACAATGCGGAGTTTAAAAAC
>CAZCZR010000045.1:0-14629 GCA_964503455.1 uncultured Lachnospiraceae bacterium
CTTCTTTAATCGAGTCCTGAGCCTGCTTCTTTGTACCTACAAACAGAACCTCTTCGCCCGCGGCAGCGAGATCCTTTACGAAGTAATAAGCCTCCTCAACCTTCTTTACCGTCTTTTGAAGGTCGATAATATAGATGCCGTTTCTCTCTGTGAAGATGTACTCTGCCATCTTAGGATTCCATCTTCTTGTCTGGTGTCCGAAGTGAACTCCCGCTTCAAGGAGCTGCTTCATTGAAATTACGTTTGCCATTTTGTTTCCTCCTGTTTTTTAATTTGAGCGCACTGTGCATTTGCGAAAGCGCCCGTTCCTCCATTTCCTTCATCTTCCCCGAAAACCGCGCGGCAAAACACGGCAACCTCCGGAGAATCGGAAAATGTGTGTATTTTCCATACTTGAATATTATAGCATATTACATTTAATATGTCAATTATTTTTATTTTGTCATTTTGCACAAAAATATATACATATCGCCAAAACCGCAGTGATGTTATTTCTGCAGATCTCTTATATCGTTATCAATATCCGGCAGCACGCCGTTTTTGGGGATATGCACAAGTCCTATGCCCGCCATATGCGCAAGCGATTCGGAAGAATCGCATATCTCCGGCTTTTCACATTCCGGCACGGGAGTCGCTGTCATGCCGGTCTTTATAAAACCGGCTATGGGCATGATATTTTTTTCAACTGCTTCCTGGGCGAAAAATTTTGCTATCAATGCGCCGCCTATATCGTTTGTGTGCGTGTAATCCTTTGAATCGCCCAAGCATCTGAAGTAGTCCCACGCGTGGATAGAGCCGACAGCCTCAAAAAATTCCGTGGTCTTTTTAAGCATATCCGCCATGGGTACGCCGTATTCCTCCGCTGTCACGCGGCAGGCTTCGCCGTACTCGCCCAAAAGATCGGCAAGAGTGCCGTCGGGATTGAATATGATCCTGTTTATCGGCGAGTTTATAACGGGATACGCGCCGCGCTTTTTTGTTTCTTCTATAAAATATATAAGGTTCTTTCTGTAGCCGCCGAAGGCGTCAAGCTCCTCTATTTTCTGATCGTTATGCCCAAATTCCACGATAAGCATATCACCCGGCTTCATTCTTTCCTTTACAACATTCCAGTTGCAGCTTAGAAATTCCGCTGTCGTAGAGCCTGACTGGGCATGATTCGACACCGCGATACCCGGCTTTAAAAGTCCGCTTATCATCTGTCCCCAGCCGCAGAAGGAGGATTCGGGATGATACGGATATTCCGCCGGCTGATCCGTTACCGTCGAGTCTCCGGCTATATATATCACGGGCATTTCTTTTTCCTCGGTCTCGATCGCCGTTATGCACCATTCATCCGCCATAAGCATTACTCTTATTCTGTCCCATACGGTGTATGCGCTGCCCGACATATGTATATCGCACACGCATACCGAAAATTCATACGTATGCTCCCCCGCCGGTACACGCTCGTTATTCATCATAAACCGCCTGCTTTGGGTAAGCAGCGACACGGTGCGTCCCTCGCTTCCGCCGTCTATTGTGACATAAAGCGAATACGTGGAATTTTTGCCTGTGTACACGGAAAACTCATACGGCTCCGTATCCTTCCTCGGTGAAAAGCCGTATCCGCGTTCGGGGGAATATATATCGCTTTGCGACACACTCAAAAAGCCCTCTTTCGCCGATCCGGTAAAATTGTATTTCATAAAATCGCTCCTTTATACCGCAAAAGCGGCGGTCAAAGCCGCCGTCTGCCGATCAGTGTTTACTTAATATTCCTTGACAAGCAGCGCCCTTATATAGCCGCGCGAATCATCCGTCGACTCTATATAAAAGCCTCTGCCGTAATAAAAACGTATAAGCGGTGTGATCTTGGAGCCTGTGTGCAGACTCAAACGCTTTATACCCTTTTTGACCATAACTCTGTCGACAAGATTCATTATCGACTTGCCGATACCGTTGTTCTGACTCGTCGGCTTTACAGCGAAGCGCGACAGATACGCCGTATGATCCGGAAAAACCTCGACTCTTACGCTGCCCACAGGTTCTCCGTCCATAAGCCCGATCAGAACTATTTTCGTGTTTATATCCTTTTTTACTGTTTCGTAAGTTTCCTCAAGCGCCGCAAGATTTTTTACGCCCGACATCTCCTGATACTTTAAAAACGCCTGATGCGTTATATCCATAATAGCCGGTATATCATCGTAGTTCGCAAGACGCACCTGAAAAAACGAAATATAATCTGCCATATTCATAACCCCGAACCCCCTTCAAGAATTATGCCATCAGCGTCGCCATGACAGCCTTTTGTGCATGGAGCCTGTTTTCCGCCTCGTCAAAGATCACCGACTGCGGTCCGTCAATAACGTCCTCCGTCACCTCAAATCCGCGGTACGCCGGCAGACAATGCATAAATATCGCATCCTTGTCCGCAAGCGCGAACAGCTCCTTATTTACCTGATAAGCACCGAACGCCTTTACCTTTTCCGCCTTTTCGCTTTCCTGACCCATGCTTACCCATGTATCCGTATAGACTATATCGGCATTTCTGACCGCTTCTTTTGCGTCGTTTGTGATAATAAGCTCCCTGCCGGAAGCCTTGAAGTCATCCTTTGCGTTAGCCGTTACCTCCGCGTCGCACTGATACGCTTGCGGAGTCGCAACCGCGCAGTCAAGACCCGCCTTGGCGCAGCCGTACATTATGGAATGAGCCATATTATTCCCGTCGCCCACATACGCGAGCTTGAGTCCCTTCAGCCGGTGCTTATGCTCGTAAATCGTCAAAAGATCGGCAAGCACCTGACATGGATGCAGAAGATCCGTCAACGCGTTTATGACGGGTATATCGGCATATTTTGCCAGATCCAGCACGTCCTGATGCGCGAAGGTGCGTATCATGATCCCGTCAAGATAGCGCTCAAGCACCTTTGCGGTATCATGAATGGTCTCGCCGCGTCCGAGCTGTATATCATTCGATGACAAAAACAGCGGGTATCCGCCGAGCTGCTGCATCCCCACCTCAAACGAAACTCTCGTTCTCGTTGATGATTTCGTAAATATCATGCCGAGCGTTTTGCCCTTTAATATCGGATGCGCTATTCCCCGCTTATTATCCGCTTTAAGCTTTATCGCAAGCTTTAAAAGCTCCTCCAGCTGTTCGGAGGTTATATCGTGCAAACTGATAAAATCTTTCATAACCGTATCTCCTATATCCTATATCTCATTAAGCGCTTCTCTAAGCGCGGCGCAGAAGCCGTCAATGTCCTCTTTGGTGACGATAAGCGGAGGCGCAAGACGAAGCGTTTCATGGCACAGGCTTGTAAGATATTTCTTCTCAAAAAGCTTTTCGAATACCGTCCTCGCGATTTCCGGCGCAAGCTCTATGCCCACAAGCAGTCCGGCGTTTCTTACATCCGTTATCTTTTCAGGAAACTCACGAGCCAAAGCGTCCGCGCATGAGCGGAAGTACTCTCCCATAACGCGCGCGTTTTCTACAAGACCTTCCTTTTCAAACACCTCGAACACCGCAAGGCCGGCTCTTGTCGCAAGCGGATTGCCGCCGAAGGTCGTGCCGTGGTCGCCCGGCTCAAAGGCGCAGAATTTATCCTTGGCGCATACGGCTCCTATAGGGATGCCCCCTCCGAGCGCCTTCGCAAGCGTGAACACATCCGGCTCAATGCCGTAAAGCCTATACGCGAACAGCTGTCCCGTCCTGCCCATGCCGGTCTGCACCTCATCGAAGATAAGCACTATATCATGCTCGGTACAGTACTCTCTGACCTTTAGCACAAAGTCCCTGTCGGTCGGGTGAACGCCGCTCTCTCCTTGGATAAGCTCCATTATAACGCCCGCCGTCTTATCCGTAACGGCAGCGCGGAAAGCCTCAAAATCATTCATCGGCACCTGCTTGAATCCGTTTGTAAATTCGCGGTACGGGGTTTGGTACTTTTTCTGTCCCGTTGCCGCGACTGTCGCGATAGTGCGTCCGTGGAAGGAATCGCCGAGACTGATTATCTCATATCTTCCGCTGCCCTTTTTATAATGGTACATTCTCGCAAGCTTGAAAGCTCCCTCGTTAGCTTCCGCTCCCGAATTTGCGAAAAACACCTTATCCGCACAGGAGGATTTTACAAGCTTTTCCGCAAGAAGCGTCTGATTTTCTATATAATAAAGGCTTGACGTGTGTATCAGCTTCGACACCTGATCCTCAAGCGCCTTAACAAGCACCGGATGCGAATGACCGAGCGCATTTACGGCTATGCCACCGAGAAAATCCGTATATACCGTTCCGTCCTCCGCCGTAAGCTTCATACCGTGTCCTTCTTTGAACATGACCGGAAGCCTGTCGCCGAAGGTGTTCATATAATAAGCCTTGTCTTTTGTGATTATTTCCTTAAGCAATGCTTTCATCTCCAAACAAAGAATATGTAACTATTATACAATAATCGGAATAAAATTGCAACACTTTTATTTTGAAAACATGAACAAATTTTGCTGCGCAGCGTATGTCTAATCTGTATATTTTGCTTTAACCGTCCGCTTTTTAAGCTTCGTTCGTTCGCCGCTTCAAATGCTGCGGCTGATGTATTTTATTCACTTTCAGCGAAATTTATGAATAATTATTCTTTTTCAACAAAACAAGGCAGCGTATTCGCGGTCTTGGAATACGCTGCCTTAGAGATACCGTTTATTCATATCATCTTTTTTCTTATCGCCGGAAGCACCATAAATATCATAAGAGGGTACAGCTCAAGTCTACCGGCGAGCATATCAAAGGACAGCACCAGCTTTGACAGATACGAGAACTGTGAGAAGTTCCCCGCGGGGCCTACCATTTCAAGTCCCGGACCTATATTATTGAATGTCGCTATCACCGACGTCACTGTCGTTGACATATCAAAACCGTCCAGACTGACTATTATCACCGATACTGCCATTATCAGCATATATACCGCAAAATAACTGCACACTCCGCTTGCAAGCTCGTTGTCCAAAGGCTTGCCCTCGCTTTTGTAGCTCTGCACCCTTCTGGGGAAAAACGCCTTTTTTATGCTCATAAGGGCTGTCTTTGAAAGTATCACCGTTCGAATTACCTTAAGTCCGCCTCCGGTAGAGCCGGCGCACGCGCCTATAAACATCAGAAGCACCAGTATGATCTTGGAAAATGTCGGCCACAGGTTGAAATCCGCCGTGGCATAGCCTGTGGTCGTGATAATAGAGCTGACCTGAAAAAACGACTGTCTGAAGCTTTCGCCGAAGCTGCCGCAAAGCGGCATTATATTAAGAGCAATACATATGACCGACACAGCCACGATAGCCGCATACGCCCACAGCTCCTCGTTCTTTCGTATGAGAGAGAACTTCTTTGTCAAAAGAAGATAGTATATATTGAAATTCACGCCGAACATCAGCATGAATATTCCTATCACATAATCAATATAGGCGCTGTTGTAGTAGCCTATGCTCGAATTTTTAACGCCGAAGCCTCCGGTTCCCGCCGTTCCGAAGGTATGCACCATACTGTCAAACACGTTCATCCCGCCGGCGAGAAGCAGCACAAACTCCGCAAACGACAGCACAACATATATAGCGATAAGTATCTGCATGGAATGACGCCATTTCGCGGCGAATTTTCCGGTTTTGAGTCCGGGCATTTCAGCGCGCAGGATAAAAGTCGCGCGCATATCCTTCTGCGAAAGCACCGCCATGGCGAATACAAGCACGCCTATACCGCCTACCCAGTGGGTAAAGCTTCGCCAAAAAAGCAGGCTCATGCTCATGCTCTCAACGTCTGTAAGAATGGTGGAGCCTGTTGTCGTAAAGCCCGATACCGTCTCAAAAAACGCGTCTATGTAATTTGGTATCTGCCCGCTTATCCAAAAAGGCAGCGCGCCTACAGCCGAGAAGAGTATCCACGTGGTCCCGACGATCAGCAGACCCTCCTTGGCAAAAAAATCTCTTTTTTTCGGCTTCTGCGCTATTCCGGCAAGGCCGATAACGAAAAACGCGGCAGCAGTCGCAAGCAGCGGCAGAATCTGACCGTCCGAGTATATCAATGACACTATCGCCGACGGAAGTATCATCACGCCTCCGCAAAGCATGATCTTTCCTGTAAGATAGAATGACATTCGGTAATTCATCTCAGCAGATCCTCCATCTTTCTCACGGCATATGTTGACAGGACAACAAGTCTGTCCCCTACTTCTATCGTGACGCTGCCGTCAGGAATGATAAGACGGTTTTTCCTCAGCACCGCGACTATCAGCACGCCCTTTTTCAGATTTACATCCTTGAGCGGTCTTGACGTCAGCGCGGACTCCTTTGCCACTCTGAACTCCACCGCCTCGACTTTATTGTCCACTATCTGATACACAGCCAGTATATCCGTTCCCTCGCTCGCCTCCATTGCGCGCGCGTAGCCGAGGATTATATTCGCCGTTATATCCTTCGGCGTGATTATGCTGTCTATGCCTATTGTTTCCACAAGGTCCGCAAATTCAAGCCTGTCAACCTTGGTTATTACTTTATTTACCCCGCGCATACGTCCGTACATGGACATTATTATGTTTTCCTCATCGATTCCGGTAAGCATAACAAGCGCGTCCGTGTTTTCTATTCCCTCCTCGTCCAAAACCTCCTTGGATGTGCCGTCGCCGTGTATTATATCCGCCTTCGGAAGCGTCGCGGCAAGCTCGCGGCAGCGCTGTTCCTTTTGCTCGATTATCTTTACCCTGACGCCGCTTTCTATAAGCGCTCTCGCAAGATAAAGGGCGATCTTTCCTCCGCCTATGATTATCACGCTGCGCAGCTTCTGATTGACTATGCGGAACTTTCTCATGAATGACATTATATCCGCGTGTCCCGCCGTGATATTTATCTTGTCGCCCTCGCAAAGTACAAAATCGCCTTTGGGGATGATTATTTCATTTCCGCGCTCGACAGCGCATATAAGCACTTTCACTCCGTGCTTTGAGTAAAGCTCGCTCAGCTCCATACCGACAAGAGGGCTTGAATCGTACACCTTTATCTGTACCAGCTCCACTCTGCCGCGGCAGAAGGTTTCCGTCTTTATCGCCGCGGGGAAGCGGATCATTCTCGATATTTCATTCGCCGCAAGAAATTCCGGATTCACTATCATGCTTATATTAAGCTCCGTGCGCATAAACTCGCTCTGGGCGAAATATTCCGGATTTCTGACGCGCGCGACGCAGTGTCCCGATCCCATCTTCGATGCCATTATGCAGCACAGAACATTCAGCTCGTCCTGCGTTGTGACGGCTATGGTCAGATCGGTCTTTTCGACGCCCGCCTCCGAAAGCGTTTCGCAGCTTATGGCGCTGCCCGCCACTCCCATAACATCGTATTCCTCAACTACCCTGTCAACAATATCACTCTTTATATCGACAAGCACCACATTGTGGTTCTCCCTTTGAAGCAGCTCCACAAGGCGTCTGCCGACCTTTCCTCCGCCGATAATAATTATATTCATGGCAGTATCACATATTCCTCTCCGCCCCTCGGATGAGCGGGCATTTTCCTCCGTCCGAGCGCAAAACATTTATCCCTCAAGGGCCCGCCCGTGCGCCGGTTTCAGCACCCGGTAGCCACGCTGTTTCTGCTTTTCTTCGCTTTATACATAAGCGTATCCGCTTCCTTGAACAGGTTCTCGACAACGCCTTCTCTGTAAAGTCCGCCTATGCTTGCGGTCAGCTTCACCTCCGGAAAACCATCGATCACCGTTTTTTCAACGCTGCTTCTTATATTATTCAATATACTTTCAAAATGCTCTCTTGCGATAAAGCTTTTGAAGCCGACAACGAACTCGTCTCCGCCGTAGCGCACCACATCGCCCAGACTGCCGGCATTTTCTATAAGCACCTTCGCCATAGCTTCTATCGCAAGATCTCCGGCAACGTGTCCGTAATTATCGTTTATCGTCTTTAAATGGTCGAGATCTATGACGGCGAGAGCCTTGACCTTGTCCTTTGACAGCTTATCCTCATAGTACTGACGGTTGAACATACCGTCCACAATGCCGGAATAAAACTTCTTCAGCCGCCTTAGCGCTATGATGTACACGAACGCGACTATCGACAATGACACCAGAAGCGACACTATAACGCCCATCATAATTATTATGAACCGTCTTGTCTGCGCCGCAAATACCGAGGTTTCGACAGAGTTGACAAACATCCAGTTGGAATCCTCTATTTGCTTGACCGACACATATTTTTGCACTCCGGCAGCGCTTATATATGTAAATTCAATATCGGATTTATTGTTTATGCTTTCCTTTACTTCCTCTTTCGTTATGCCCTTGACTTCCCCCTCGTTAACAAGGTCGAAAAAGTTTGTCTGCTCCTCCGTTTCAATGATACTCATCGGATTTATGATATAAAAGCCGTCGCGGTTTATGATATTGCTTTGTCCCTTTCCGTCGAAGCTTGTGATGCGCAGCTTATTCTGTATCGCGGCTATATCGCTCACCGCCGCCATGCCCACAAATTTCGCCGAGCCGATCTGCATCCCGTCATCGCCGAAGCTCAGACCGTACATAAGGTACTCCCGATCCATTTCCTTGTGGCTGCCGTCGTCCTCATAACGGTAAACGAACTTGTCGCCTCCCTTTTCAAAATACGGCAAAAAGCTGTTTTCCGCGCTGCTGTATTCGGTGCCGCCGTCGGCGTAGAGATTTCCTTCGGCGTCCATCATATAAATATGCTCAAACCGTCCGGCATCCACCTTTGTGCTTAGCTTCCTCTGAAGGCTTTCAATGTCCGAAGCATTCTCGATCTGAAGCTCCGCGCATATGGCGTTCATCGCATTCCACTGCTCGGATACATATTCTCTTATACTCTTCTGGTCATGGTCGCATATTTCGTTTATACTCTGCACGGTGATATTTCTTACAGTATAGCTGAGTATATCGTATGCTCCCGTAATAAGAACGGTCATAAGAAACACAAATATGATTATCGGCATGAGAATTTTTTTATTATTTAACAGCATTGCCTTCCCTCCGGATGTTTATTGTAATCTCTCTATTTTTTTATTATAACACATTTTTCTTCAAAAATAAAGTGTATAAATCAATATATTCATAAAAATATAAGACCTGTTTTTATGCACTTTTCTAAATAAGATGTCTTTTATTCCGACAAAACTCGACGTCCGTGGCATCCCACAAGGCGTATTTTGCTTACAGATCCTTAAGCTTTTTCTGTATGGCGCGCGTTCTTGCTCCCGCAAGCTTTTCAAGCTCGTCCTCCGCCTGAGATAATCTCTGCCTTACATTCTCAAGCCCCGAGGCGAACTTGTCAAATTCATCCTTCACTCCCGCAAGCGTCTCCCATACCTCCGCCGACCGCTTTTCAAGCCTTATTGTGCGAAAACACATCTCAAGGCTCTGCAAAAGCGCCGCCATCGTGGACGGTCCGGCAATGCTTACGTGATACGCGCTCCACAGCTTCTCTATCATTCCGCGTCTGACCGCCTCGGTATACAATCCCTCCGTAGGCAGAAACATCACCGCGAAATCCGTAGTATACGGCGGGCAGATATACTTTGAGGCAATATCCTTTGCAAAGCCTTTTATCCGCGATTCAAGCATCTTTCCCGCGTTTTCCGTTTTTTCCCTGTCGCCGCTTTCGTAAGCGTCAGAAAGAGCGTAGTAAGCATCGAGAGGGAACTTTGAATCTATCGGCAGATACAGCGTTTTTCCGTCATCGGACGGGAGCTTCAGCGCAAATTCAACAGCCTGTCTGCTTCCGGGAACTACCGAAACATTCTCGTCATACTGCTCGGCGGGCATTATCTCTTCCATTATCGAACCCAGACGCATCTCGCCGATGATCCCGCGCGTTTTTACGTTGGCAAGCACTTTCTTCAAATCACCCACATCGGAAGCAAGGTTTTTCATCTCGCCCATGCCGGCGTACATATTTTCAAGCTGCTCGTTTATCGCCCCGAATGACCGCACAAGCTTCTCGTCAAGGGCGGTGTGCAGCTTTTTATTGACAACGTCCTCAATATCGTCAAGGCGCTTGCCCGTATCGCGCTGGATAAAGGCAAGACGGCGCTCCACGGTTTCGCGCACATTTTCAAGCCGCTGCTCCCAAGCCGCGGAATCTGCCTCCATGCGCCGCTCCATACGATCCATCGCGCCGTTCATATTCTTTGTAAAATACACCATCACTGCCGCGATCGCGGCCACTGCCACCGCGACGGCAATTATTATCATGACCTGCATATCTTTTCACCGTTACAGCTCGAGTCCGCGCAGATACGCCGAAAACTCGTCTTTTAGATCCTCTCTTTTAAGCGCGAAATCAACCGTCGCGCGCAAATAACCCAGCTTGTCGCCTATGTCGTAGCGCGTACCCTCAAAATCATACGCGTACACGCTTTGAACATCCATCAGCTTAACAATGGCATCCGTCAGCTGGATCTCTCCGCCCGCGCCTTTGCCCGTGCGCTTCAAAAAACCGAATATTTCTGGAGTCAGGACATATCTTCCGAGAGCGGCTATGTCTGTTTTCGCCTCTTCCCGACTCGGCTTCTCTATCATGCCCGACGCCCTGTAAAGCCTGTCCGACAGCTTTTCGCCGGACACTATTCCGTATTTGGACACATTGTCAAATCCCACTCTCTGCACGCCAAGCACCGCAGAGCCTGTCCGTTCATACACGTCAAGCAGCTGGGCAAGACACGGCTTTTTGTCATTCACTATCAGATCATCGCCCAGAAGCACCGCGAACGGCTCTCCCGCCGCAAAGCTCTCGGCGCAAAGCACGGCATGACCCAAGCCCTTCTGCTCCGCCTGACGCACAAACTGTATATTCGCAACTGACGACGCTTCCCTGCACAGAGCAAGCAGCTCCTCTTTTCCGTCGCGTTCCAAAACGCTTTCAAGCTCATACGACTTGTCAAAATGGTTTATAACCGCGTCTTTTCCCCGTGAAACTATCAAAAGGACGTCGGTTATGCCGGATGCGCTAGCCTCCTCGATTATATATTGAATCGTAGGCTTGTCTATTATCGGCAGCATTTCCTTCGGCACGGCTTTCGTGGCGGGAAGAAATCTCGTCCCAAAACCCGCGGCGGGAATCACCGCTTTTGTTATCTTCACATTTTTCATATGCGTTAATCTCCAATTTTATATAATTTTACTATTGCCATTATATCAAAAATATTATATAATAACAATAGGATTTTCAAAATTTTTTAAAAATATTTTGAAAATGTCAAATATTACACTATGTTTGGAGGAAAAACAGTTGTATATAAAAAATATTCTCAAAAACAAACCCGTCTCCCTCTCGCTTGAGGTGTTTCCGCCGAAAACATCGGCAGGTCTTGACAGTGTGAAATCCGTCCTTGACGCGATGTGCGCTCTGCCGATAGATTACGTAAGCGTAACCTACGGCGCGGGCGGCTCAAACTCAAAAAACACCAACGCATTGGCGGATCATCTGAAAAACGGACTCGGCACAGAAGCGCTTGCCCACCTGACCTGCATCGGCGTGTCAAAGGATGATATACGCGCTTCTCTTGAAGAGCTGCGCTCAACCGGCATAGAAAATATACTCGCTCTGCGCGGGGATAAGCCGGCAGGCTCCGATATGGCAGCCGGCGACTACGCTCACGCCTCGGATCTTACGGCGGCGATAAAGGAGTTCGGCGGCTTCTGCGTCGGCGGCGCTTGCTACCCTGAATGTCACCCCGACTCAAAGGATTTTGACGATGATATAGAGGGACTTAAAAAGAAAGCCGCCGCCGGATGCGATTTTTTGGTGACGCAGATGTTTTTCGACAACGGCGTTTTCTATGACTTCCGCGACAAGGCTGTGTCAAAGGGCATAAACATACCTATCATCGCCGGCATAATGCCCCTTACCAATATAAATCAGATCGAGCGTATGTGCGTGCTTTCCGGCGGAGCTACCATGCCTTCGGGATTTACCAAGATAATCGCAAAGTTCGCCGATAATCCGGCGGCGCTTAAACAGGCGGGCATCACCTATGCCATTAACCAGATAACCGACCTTATAGCCAATGACGTCAGCGGCATACACATCTATACCATGAACAGACCCGATGTCGCCGCCAAAATAGTCGATTATGTAGAGGCACTCGTCAGATAAAAAATATTTAAGAGGATGACAACACATGACTGATATAAGAAATCTTCTCGGGAAGCGTATGCTTTTCTTTGACGGCGGAATGGGTACCATGCTGCAGAAAAACGGCATGAAGGGCGGCGATATTCCTGAGCTTGCAAGCCTGTCGCGTCCGGAGCTTATCGCCTCCGTGCATGAGGAGTATCTCGCCGCGGGCGCGGATATTGTAACGACCAATACCTTCGGGGCAAATCCCTTCAAGGAAGCTTCCTTCGGGGTAAGCCTTGAAACCGTGATAAGCGCCGCCTGCGCCATTGCGAAAAGCGCCTGCGAAAAGTATTCCTCGCCCGAAAAGCCGCGCTTTACCGCCTTTGATATGGGCCCATCGGGAAAGCTTTTGGAGCCTCTGGGAAACGTGTCCTTTGACGAGGCATACGCCGCCTTCGCGCGCACAGCAAAAGCCGCCGAAAGCTGCGGAGCGGATCTGGTGATAATAGAAACCATGTCCGACATAGCGGAAGCACGCGCAGCCGTGCTTGCCGTAAAGGAAAATACGTCCCTTCCGGTATTTTGCACCATGACGCTTGACGAAAGCGGCAAGACGCTTACCGGCAGCGATGTTGTTATAATCTCCGCCGTGCTTGAAGGTCTCGGCGCGGACTGTATCGGCATAAACTGCGGTCTTGGCCCTGACAAGATAGCTCCCATGGCGCAAAAGCTTCAGGAATACGCCTCTGTACCCGTAATGGCGCAGCCGAATGCCGGTCTGCCTGTGATACGCGGGGGCAAAACGTGCTATGACATTGACCCGAAGCAGTTCGCGGCTCATATGGAAAAGATCGCAAAGGCGGGCGCAAGCGTTCTCGGCGGCTGCTGCGGCACGACTCCGGAGCATATAGCCGAATGTGTGCGCCGGTGCGGCGGCTACGCGCCCTCGGTGCGGAAAAAAAGCTTTACCGTCGTAACATCTTACTCCGAAGCCGTATTCCTTGACGATCGCCCGGTGATCATTGGCGAGCGCATCAATCCCACGGGCAAAAAGAAATTCAAGGAGGCTCTGCGCCAAAACGACATCGGCTACATTTTAAACGAGGCTCTCAAACAGGAGGACGCCGGCGCGCATATCCTTGACGTAAATGTCGGACTGCCCGAAATAGACGAGGGACAGATGATGAGCGCCGCCGTTAAAGCCATTTCCTCTACGGTGACTCTGCCGCTGCAGATAGACAGCTCGGAGCCTGACGTTATCGAGCGTGCGCTTCGCATATACAACGGCAAGGCAATGATAAATTCCGTAAACGGCAAGCGCGAAACTATGGAGGCGGTGTTCCCTCTTGTAAAGAAGTACGGCGGCGTTATAGTCGGTCTTGCGCTTGATGAGGACGGCATACCGCCTACGGCGGAGGGACGGCTTGCTGTGGCGGAAAAAATCGTAAAAACCGCCGAAAGCTACGGCATCGACCGCCGCGATATCGTTATAGACGCACTGACCCTTACCATATCCGCTCAGCAGAAGGAATCCGCCGAAACCATTAAGGCGGTACGGCTTATAAAGGAACGTCTGGGCGTAAAGACTATTCTGGGCGTGTCAAACGTGTCGTTCGGACTTCCGAGGCGGGAGCTTGTGACCTCGGCGTTTTTTGCCCTCGCGCTTGACAGCGGCCTTGACGCGTGCATTATAAACCCCTGCGCCGACGCCGTTATGGACACATACCGCGCTTACCGCGCTTTGTCCGGCATAGACGAAAACTGCGCCGACTATATCGCCGCTTACACCGGCACAAAGGCGCGCACTGTCGTCGAGCGGAGCGAAACAGCTCCATCAAGCGGCGGGGCGGCGGATAAAAACGCTCTTTTTAATATGATAGTCAAGGGACTTAAGGACAGCTCATACGCAGAAACCGTCAGCCTTTTAAAAACGCATGAGCCTATGGAGATCATAGACGGAACGCTTATACCGGCGCTTGACGCCGTGGGCAGCGCTTTTGAAAAAGGCACTATGTTCCTGCCGCAGCTGATGATGAGCGCCGAGACCGTCAGCCGCTCATTTGACGCGGTGCGCGAATACCTTGAAGCTACCGGCGCAAAGGGCGAACCGAAGGGCAGAATCCTTGTTGCGACTGTGAAGGGCGATATACACGATATAGGAAAGAATATCGTCAGGGTGCTTTTGGAAAACTACGGCTACGACGTTACCGATCTCGGCAAGGACGTGCCGCCGGAGCTTATCGTGGAAACTCTGCGCGAAAAGGATATACATCTGTGCGGACTGTCCGCGCTTATGACTACCACCGTCGTGAGCATGGAGGAAACCATAAAAGCAATCCGCGCGGCGGGACTTGATGTGAAAATATGGGTCGGCGGGGCGGTGCTTACACAGGAGTACGCCGATATGATCGGCGCGGACGCGTATACCAAGGACGCGCTTGCGTCGGTGAACTACGCAAATAAATTTTTCGGTCATACAGGAGGTTAAATTATGACACTTACAATAGGTTCCCACCTTTCATCCTCTAAGGGATATATGA
>CAZCZR010000046.1:0-13886 GCA_964503455.1 uncultured Lachnospiraceae bacterium
ACAGATGGCTCGGCGGTATGCTCACAAACTTCCAGACCATTCAGAAGAGAATCGACCGTCTTGCTCAGATCAACAAAATGGAAGAGGACGGAATATTTGAGCTGCTTCCCAAGAAGGAAGTTATCAAGCTCAAGAATGACCGTGACAAGCTTGAAAAGAACCTCGGCGGTATCAAGAACATGAAAAAGCTCCCCGGCTGTATGTTCGTTGTTGACCCGAGAAAGGAAAAGATAGCTATAGCGGAGGCTAAAAAGCTCGGTATACCCGTAGTTGCCATAGTTGATACAAACTGCGATCCGGATGAGGTGGATTATGTTATCCCCGGCAATGATGACGCTATCAGAGCGGTCAAGCTTATCGCTTCAACAATATCGAACGCTATCATCGAGGGCAGACAGGGCGAGGATACCGTTGCCGCAGAGGCTGAACAGGCTCCTGCCGAGAATGAATAATTACGGAGGAAACAATCATGGCATTTACAGCAAAAGATGTTAAGGAATTAAGAGAGATCACAGGCTGCGGCATGATGGACTGCAAGAAGGCTTTGACAGAGGCTGACGGCGATCAGGAAAAGGCAATTGAGCTTTTGAGAGAAAAAGGTCTTGCAACAGCTGCAAAGAAATCGGGCAGAATAGCTGCCGAGGGTATCGTCAAGTCGTATATCAGCGGCGGTATCGGCGTACTCGTTGAAGTAAACTCGGAAACAGACTTCGTTGCCAAGAACGCCGAGTTCCTTACATTCGTTGACAATATAGCAAAGACTATCGCAAATGAAAATCCCGCCGATGTTGAAGCGCTGAAGGCTCTTCCCATAGTCAACGGCGAGGGTACCGTAGGCGATGAGCTTACAGCGAAGATCGCAAAGATCGGCGAAAACATGAACATCAGACGCTTCACGCGTATCGATACAACAGGCGTTGTTGTTGATTATATCCACGCGGGCGGCAAGATCGGCGTATTGGTGGAGGCTGATGCCGAAGCTTCGGACGCTGTTGCAGAGTGCATGAAAAATATCGCTATGCAGATCGCCGCTCTTAATCCGAAGTATCTTTCGAGCGCTGACGTTCCCGAGGAGTATAAAGAGCATGAGAAGAAGATCCTTATCGAGCAGCTCAAAAACGATCCCAAGAACGCTTCAAAGCCGGACAACATTATCGAGAAGATGATCACAGGCCGTCTTGCGAAGGAGCTTAAGGAAATATGCCTGCTTGAACAGGAATATGTAAAGGCTGAAAACAAGGAAACAGTTGCAAAGTATATCGAAACTGTTGCTAAGCAGACAGGCTCGGCTATCACGCTGAAGAGCTTCGCGCGTTACGAAACGGGCGAGGGCCTTGAGAAGAAAGAAGAAAACTTCGCCGACGAAGTCGCAAAGATGATTAAATAAAGATGATTAAATAAGTTTAAGGCTCGGACTGCTGCATTATCACTGATGCGGCAGTCTTTTTTTCGTGTCAGTTGAATTTTTTTGACGTATGCCGGTATTCGGCAAAGGTTCTGCGGTTTCGGCAAAAGCTCCTTGTTTTCTTAAAAGGGAAAATTTACCGTTAAAGAGTATATATGTTAAGGATAGACCGATCAATTACAGCAAAAAATATATCCTAAACGAAAGGAAGAGAAACAATGGAGCTGACTTTAAACACGAAACACAAAACACTGACGGTGAAAATGAACGGCGAGCTTGATCATCACACGGCGCGCGCTGTCAGGGAAGCGATAGATGCGGAGCTGGAAAACTGCTCGGCGGAGAATATCGCTTTTGATTTTACAAGGGTGCCGTTTATGGATTCATCGGGAATAGGAGTGGTGATGGGCAGATACAAGAAGGTGAGAATGCTCGGCGGACGTGTATTCATTTACGGCATGAATCCGGAAATTACGCGGATAATGGAAATGTCGGGCATACATAAGATCGCGGTGGTCTCGGATGCCTGCGACGGCGCTGTCAGGGAGGTGTGACGCATGAGAAACAGTATGAGAGTGGAATTTCCGAATATATCCGATAATGAGCGCTTTGCCAGAAGCGTTGCGGGCGCGTTTGTGCTGTGCCTTGACCCGACGATGGACGAGCTTGCCGAGATAA
Source organism: uncultured Lachnospiraceae bacterium (assembly GCA_964503455.1). GTDB lineage: Bacteria > Bacillota > Clostridia > UBA1381 > UBA1381 > CAZCZR01. The sequence continues at coordinate 2,084 of CAZCZR010000046.1, forward strand.
AAACGGCTGTGTCCGAAGCTGTAACAAATGCGGTCATCCACGGCTACGGCGACAGGCAGGGCATTATAACTCTTGAGGGGACGATATATGATAACACGGTAGAGTTTTCCGTGTCGGATTTCGGAAAAGGGATAGGCAATATAAGACAAGCCATGGAGCCGCTTTATACCGCCATGCCCGACAGCGAAAGATCCGGTATGGGATTTACTATTATGGAGGCGTTTATGGACAGCGTGAATGTCGAAAGCGAGGCGGGAAAGGGAACAAAGGTAACGATGACAAAGAGCTTTTCCGGCGGGCGGTGCGGCAGTGAAGGATAATGACGTTCTGTTAAAACGCGCCGTATCAGGGGATAAGTCGGCGGAGGACGAGCTTGTGCGCGGCAATATGGGACTTGTGTACAGTGTGGCGGGACGGTTTTCAAACCGCGGCTATGATATGGAGGATCTTACGCAGGTAGGAGTAATAGGTCTTATAAAAGCCATACGCCGTTTTGACACGGGATTCAATGTGCGGTTTTCCACCTATGCTGTGCCGATGATACTCGGAGAGATACGCCGCTATATTCGTGATGACGGAATGATAAAGGTGAGCCGTTCGGTCAAGGAGGCGGCGGCAAAGGCGAAGCGCGTGAGAGAGGAGCTTTGCAGGAATCTCGGCAGGGAGCCGACTATAGGCGAGATCGCGGAAAAAAGCGGTCTTACGCCGGATCAGACAGCGGAGGCGCTTGAAGCCACTGCGGCGTATGAGTCTATATACGAGGCGGCAAAAAGCAGCGGCGGCGACAGGGAAATAATGCTTCTTGACCGTATAAGCAGCGGCGGCTGCGAAGATGAGATCGTGAATAAGGTTATGATCGAAGCGATGCTTGAAAGCCTCAGCGCGCGGGAGCGCCTTGTAATAGAGCAGCGCTACTTTAAATGCAGCACCCAGACCCAGCTTGCGTCCATGCTTGGGGTATCGCAGGTACAGATATCCAGGATAGAAAAACGCGCGCTGGAGAAAATAAGACTTGAATTTCACGACGCTGTGTAGCTTTTGGTAAAAATTTAAAAAAAATACTTGAATTTTCTCCTGCAATATGGTATAATAAATATTATAATGCCCACAGAAGCAATAAGTACTCCCGGAAACGGAAACAATAATGAGGGAGCGCTCTGGTCAAAGGAGGAGATCAATCATGCAGGAAAGAAACGTTGATGTAGTTATCGATGAATTGCGCCGCAGAGCAGGCCGTGTGAAAGATGAAGTTACAAGGCTTACAAAAAGCACCGTCAAAAAGACAAACGCAGCTATCGGAGTAACCAAGCTGAGATTTGCTCTCAATGAGGTGGAGGAGTCGGTTCGCAAGGCATATGAGGAAATAGGAAAGGCGGTTTTTGAGGAGTACCTTGCAGACGAGCCTTTCACGGAGGATATTATAGAAAAATGTATGGTTGTCGAAAAGTATAAAGAGGAGATCGCTTCTCTTAAGGAAAAGATAGCCGCGGAAAAAGAATCGAGTATATGTCCCAAGTGCGGTGCGGTAAATCCGGATGGGAATCTGTACTGCGCAAAGTGCGGGGAAAAGCTTGAGAAAAAAGAACCCGAAGAACCGAAGCAGCCGGAAACGGAACAGAAATATGATGATGAGGACGAGGTCGTTATCGAGATAAAATCCCGCAAAACGGAGGAAACCACCGAGGACTGATATGATGGAGGATTAACGATGGACAAGGCAGCACTGAACAATATCAAGGAATTTGCCGTAGGCTTTGTTAAGGCGCGCAAGAAAAGACGCAGCGATAAGATAGTGACCGATGAGTCCGGGGAAATGAGCTTCAGCTTTGAGGATGAATGTCCCGATTGCTGCGAGGTGGAAAACGAAGCGCCCGAAACGGAAGCCGCAAAAAAATCCGAGAAAAACGACCGTATCGGCGAGATGATCGCCGGTATAAAGAGTAAGGCGAACGGCATACTTGACGCCATTGAGGCTGTAAAGGCCGATGCGGAAAAAGAAGAGAAAAACACCGCAAAAAAGAGCGCCAAGCCTCAGGCGGAGAAGGACTATGCCGAGGAATATGATGAAAATTACGCGCCCGATGATGAGGAGCATATAGAAAATGTTGTAAACGGCTTCGGCAAGGTTTACAACGCTTACAGCGATATAAAGGAAAAAAGCGCGGATAAGCTGAAAAAGCTCTCAAAGGCAAAGGAAAGAGCCGAGGACGCTTTATCGGACAACCGAAAAAAGCTTGACGAGCTTGAAAGCCTCGTAAGCGGCGCGGCGGATAAGATAAGAACCGGAACGGTGCGCGAGATTTCGGAAAAGATCGACAGCTTGGCGAAAAATACGGAGCTTTCGGCTAAAATAGGAAATATTGAAAAGCAGGGCGAGCTTGCGGATAAGAAGCTTGAGGATCTCAACGCTGCGCTGGGAGATATAGCGGCGGCTTTGTCGGCTGCTGCCGACACGGACAGAGATACTCAGGAAATGCTTGCGAAGAATCTGGACGGGATAAGCGCGGAGCTTACCGAGATACGCGGTATGTACGATGAGAACAAGAAATCGTTTGAGAGCGTGTCAAATCAAAACAAGGCTTTGCAGGAAAAGGTTGACGAGGTGTACGCCGCCACGGCTAATATTGACAAGCTGAACGATAGTGTGTTCTCACTGAAGAAGTCGCAGGTGGAAATAAAGGATGTGTTATCAGAGCTTATAGGCAGTGTAAAGACAGCGAAGGTGATCGCGGCGGTATCTCTGGCGCTGATCGCTGCGATGGGAGTGCTTCTTGCGGTAGTTTTACTGTAAGATAATAAAAAGCTGATATACCCGCAGAACCCGGTTGTTTTGCGGGTATTTGAATGAATTTATCATTACCGGAGGTGTGTGAAAGAGATGAAGCATAAACAAAGGATTGCTTCTTTAATAATAACGGCTGCCACTGTATTGTTTGCTGCCGGCGCGTATGCTGAAACGTCCGTAGAGATAGACAGTCTTAATCGCGAGTATACCGTAAACGGTGAAACGACACGGTTTTCGGGCTTGGTATTTGAAAAAGACGGGGAGCTGTATGTACCGGCGGATGATATTCTTCCGGCTCTCGGATATATTACCGGCTGGGACGCGGAAAACGACGCGCTGTGTTTTTCCGACAGCAGCTGCACAAACAAGCTGTATATGGAAACAAACCGTCTGCTGATAAACGGCGAGGAAAAAGAGTACCCCAATATCTCTTTTGTATATAAAAACGCGTCCTATATGCCGATCGGCATACTGGATGAGCTTGATGCCGACACGCGGGTGGAGGTAAGCGGAGCTGTACGCAAATTCCCCATGTGGTACCGAGATACGCTTGAAAATACCTTTATTCCCGACGGTCAGAGAGTGGAGGAAAACACCATAGAAGAATACGGCGGATATTATTATATAAACGACACGCAGGCGTTTGAGCGCACAACCATAACGGACGAGCAGGCGCAGGCGTATGCGGACGCCGTCAACGCCGTTGCGGACAGGGCGGCGGAAGCCGGAGCAAATACCTATTGTATGCTGATACCCTCTTGGAACGAGATCTATGCTCCGAAGGAGTATACCGATGACCAGCTCGGCGCCTACAAGAAAGCGTATGCGCTTATGAACGCTAACGTAGTGCCGATAAATGTGTTTGACACGTTTATAGATCACGCGGACGAGAAACTGTATTTTAGGACCGATCATCATTGGACCCACAGGGGCGCGTATTATGCTTATACGGCGTTTACGGACTGCTTGGGGATAGGCTCGCGCGAGCTTGGGGAATTTTATGACAATGTAAAGCCTGACTTTAAAGGATCGTTTATAGATCTTATGGCGGGATCGGCTGCCGCTGAAAATATGAGCGCGGGAGAGTCGATCGAGCGCTTTGTCCCGTTGGTAAGAGCTTCGGGTATGGCGTATTTTGATATGAACATGAGAAAGCCGATAGGCGCGGCGCCCGTTGTGGATACCAATGCTTCCGGCTACAATGCGTTTTTGGGCGGAGACAGTCCGCTTATACGGATAAGGACGGGCATCGGGAACGGAAAGTCTGTCGCGGTTTTGAAGGAGTCTTACGGCAACGCGCTTGCGACTTGGCTTGTAAATAATTATGAATATGTGTACGTTATAGATATACGCGCCTTCAACGAAGTCGGAGGAGGAACGGAATATTTTGATATAGGCGAATTTTGCGCAGATAACAATATAAACGATCTTATAGTGATCAATTATCCGGTAACTGTGGCAAGCTCCGGTCTTACGGAGGCAATCGCGGATTTCGCGCGTTAAACAGAGGAGATATTTATGGCTAAGAAAAGCTATGGAAATGAAGATATAGTAAGTCTTAAAGACGAGGACAGGGTAAGGCTGCGTCCTGCGGTTATATTCGGCTCGGACGGGCTTGAGGGATGTGAACATTCGTTTTTTGAGATACTTTCAAACTCAATAGACGAGGCGCGCGAGGGGTACGGCGATATTATAGAAGTGACGCGCTTTCTTGACGGCTCCGTTGAGGTGAAGGATCACGGAAGAGGAATCCCGCTCGATTACAACAAGGCGGAGGGCAGATATAACTGGGAGCTGGTGTTCTGCGAGCTTTACGCCGGAGGAAAATACAAGAACAACGACGGAGGAATGTATGAGTACAGCCTCGGTCTGAACGGTCTTGGTGCCTGCGCCACGCAGTACAGCTCAGAGTATATGGATGTGTGCGTCATACGCGACAAGACAAAGTATACCCTTCATTTTGAAAAAGGAAAAAACATAGGCGGACTGCAAAAGGAGCCTGTGCGGTCAAATAAAACCGGATCTTCACAGAAATGGAAACCCGACAGCGAAGTATTCACCGAAACCGATATACCGGCGGAATATTTCAAGGATACACTAAGCAAGCAGGCTATGGTAAATGCGGGCGTACGGTTTGTTTTCTACAATGAAATTGCTGACGGCATGGAGATGTTCGAGTATTACTACGAGCATGGCATAGAGGATTATGTGAAGGAGATCGCGGGCGATGACGCCTTTACAGCTGTTGAAAGCTGGGAAACCGAAAGGACCGGACGCGACAGGGAGGACAAGCCCGATTACAAGCTGAAAATACAGGTGTCGTTCTGCTTTTCAAACACAGTCAGCGCCCTTGAATATTATCACAATTCAAGCTGGCTTGAACATGGCGGCTCGCCGGATAAAGCGGTCAAAAACGCGTTTGTGTACGCCATTGACCGTTATCTGAAGGCAAACGGCAAGTATAACAAGAATGAATCGAAGATAAACTTTACAGATGTTTCCGATTGTCTTGTACTTGTCATAAACTCGTTTTCAACCCAGACAAGCTACGAGAATCAGACGAAAAAAGCTATAAACAATAAATTTATATACGAAGCTATGACAGATTTTTTCCGTCATCAGCTGGAGGTTTATTTTATAGAAAACAAGACCGACGCGGAGAAGATCGCTAATCAGGTGCTTGTGAACAAGAGAAGTCGGGAAAATGCCGAGAAGGCGAGGGTGGACATCAAAAAGAAGCTGACCGGTTCCATGGATGTGACCAACCGCGTCGAGAAATTTGTTCCGTGCCGCTCAAAGGACAAGACAAAGACCGAGATATTTATTGTGGAGGGCGATTCGGCGCTTGGATCGTGTAAGCTGGCGAGGGATCCTTCCTTTCAGGCTATCATGCCGATACGGGGAAAAATACTTAACTGCCTGAAGGCGGACTATCCGAGAATATTCAAAAGCGACGTCATAATCGATCTTATGAAGGTGCTTGGCTGCGGAGTGGAGATCAAATCGAAGCATAATAAGGGCCTTGATACCTTTGATCTGGAGAATCTGCGGTGGAACAAGGTCATTATCTGCACCGACGCGGATGTTGACGGCTATCATATAAGAACGCTGCTGCTTACCATGATCTACCGTCTTGCGCCGACGCTTATAAGGGAGGGCAAGGTGTATATAGCCGAGTCGCCGCTTTATGAGATCTCCATACTGAAGAAAAAACGCAAAGGCGAAAAGCTTTTCGCTTATACCGATGCGGAAAAGGACGAGATCGTCGCGGGACTTGAAAAGGACGGTCTTTCAAAGAGCAGCGATGATTACGATATAAAAAGATCGAAGGGTCTGGGCGAGAACCAGCCGGAGATGATGAGTCTTACCACAATGCATCCGGCGACGCGCAGACTTATAAGAGTGACGCCGGAGGGCGCGGAACAGACTGCGAAAATGTTTGACATTCTTTTCGGCGACAATATCGACAGAAGAAGAGAATATATAGCCGACAACGGAAATCTGTATATGGATATGATAGACGTTTCGTAACGTGAAGGAGGAACAGTATTCTTAAAAATGGCAAGAAAAAAGAGCATTTCAAAAGAGGAGTATACCGAAGCTCCCATTTCGGAGCAGCCGATAACCAGAACTCTTGAAAAGAATTTCATGCCCTATGCCATGAGCGTGATCGTTTCAAGAGCGATACCGGAAATAGACGGCTTTAAACCGGCGCACAGAAAGCTTCTGTATACCATGTACAAAATGGGGCTTTTGGGAGGGAAACTGACGAAATCGGCCAATGTGGTCGGTCAGACCATGAAGCTCAATCCTCACGGCGACGCGGCTATATATGAAACCATGGTGCGTCTTACGAGGGGAAATGAAGCGCTTTTGCATCCGCTTGTGGAGTCGCAGGGCAACTTCGGCAAGCAGTATTCGCGCGATATGGCATACGCCGCTTCAAGATATACCGAGGTGAGGCTTGAACCTATATGCGAGGAGCTTTTCCGCGATATAAACAAAAACACCGTAAAATTTGTGGACAATTACGACGGCGAGATGCAGGAACCGACACTTTTGCCGGCGGCGTTTCCGAATATACTGATAAATCCGAACACCGGTATAGCCGTGGGTATGGCAAGCAACATATGCTCGTTCAATCTTCGCGAGGTATGCGCGGCCGCGACAGCCTGCCTGAAGGATCCCGATGCGGAGCTGATAGATATAATGCCCGCGCCCGACTTTCCTCTGGGCGCTCAGATAATGTATTCCCGTGAGGAAATGCGCAATATCTACAAAACGGGCAGAGGCAGCTTCCGCCTGCGTTCAAAATACATTTACGACAAGCAGAGCAATTGTATAGAGATAACCGAGATCCCGTATACGACCACAAGCGAGGCCATAATCGGCAGGATCATGGAGCTGATGAAGGCGAATAAGCTCAAGGAGATCTCTGACGCAAGAGATGAAACCGGACTTTCAGGCTTCAAGATAGCGCTTGACTTAAAGCGCGGCGTTGATCCTGACGCGCTTATGCTTAAGCTCTTTAAGATGACCCCGCTTGAGGACAGCTTCGCTTGTAATTTCAATGTGCTGATAAACAACAGACCTGTAGTCCTCGGCGTAAACGGCATACTTAACGAGTGGATACGTTTCCGCATGGAGTGCGTCAAAAACGGTCTGCGCTTTGATATAGACAAAAAGAGCAAGCAGCTGCATCTGCTGATGGGTCTGAAAAAGATACTGCTTGACATTGACAAGGCTATACGCATAATCCGCCGCACGGAGCGCGAGGAGGACGTTATACCCAACCTGATGGACGGCTTCAGTCTGGATAAGATACAGGCGGAATATATCGCGGAGATAAAGCTGCGCAACCTTAACAAGGAGTATATCCTGCGGCGCACAGAGGAGATCGAGAAGCTTATAAGCGAGATTGATGAGCTTAACGGCATCCTCGAAAGCGATAAAGCGGTAAAAAAGCTTATAGCGAAGCAGCTTTCGCAAATATCGAAAAAATACGGTCAGGACAGACGCACGGAGCTTATCGACATTGCAAAGGCGGAGGTCTATAAGGAAGAGAATCATATAACCGATTTCCCGCTTACGCTGTTTGTGACGAGAGAAGGCTATGTAAAGAAGGTCTCGCAGCTGTCTTTAAGATCGACGACCTCAGAGCATAAGCTCAAGGAGGACGATGTGATAACGCAGTCAATCGAGTCCGTAAACAAGGCGGATGTGCTGTTCTTCTCTGACAAGCGTGTCGTGTATAAGCTGCATATGTATGACATACCCGATGCGAAAGTCAATACCATGGGAGAGTATCTGCCGTCGCTTCTCGGCACGGAACCTGACGAGAGGATTATATACACTGTCGCCACCACGGATTACAGCGGTATGATGCTGTTCGCGTTTGAGAACGGCAAAATAGCCAAGGTGGAGCTTTCGGGATATGCCACAAAGACAAACAGGAAAAAGCTTGTCGGAGCGTATTCGGACAAATCGCCTGTTGTGAAGATGCTGTTTCTTGAAAAGGACGAGGAGATCATATGTATCACGGACAACAACCGTATGCTTGCGGCGGACACCTCAAAAATATCGCTTAAGGCGACAAAAAGCACACAGGGGGTACAGACGGTCACCATAAGCAAAAAGGGCGCCAAGCTCAAACAGGTGCTGCCCGCGGCGGATATAAACCTTGAAAACATAGATTACTACAGAACAAAGAACATCCCTGCCACAGGCAGGATAATGAAGCCAGAGGACAATCCATTAAAACAAATGACTCTGTTTTAATGGCACAAAAATACCGGCAGGGAGGTGCGGTAAATGACGGATTTGAAAAAAGCGGATGATTACGGAACGGAAAACATAGATGTGGGCAAGACCTACGCCCCGTTCAGACGGGAGCTGTTTGACAAATACAGTGTCAAGCGCGGACTTCGCAACACGGACGGTACCGGCGTTATGGCGGGACTCACCGCTGTCGGAGAGGTTTCCGGATATTATATAGAGGACGGCGAGAAAAAGCCTATGCAGGGTCACCTGCGCTACAGGGGCTATGATATTACCGATCTGGTATCAAATTGCAGAAAAGAGGACCGATTCGGATTTGAGGAGGTTATATATCTTCTTCTGACAGGCTCTCTGCCGAATAAAGAGGAGCTTAAAAAATTCACGGCGTATCTTGGCGCAAACCGCGATCTTCCGCCGGGATTCACGGAGGATATGATACTAAAACAGCCATCGTCGAATATAATGAATAAGCTGGCGAGATCCGTGCTTACAATGTACTCCTTCGATCCGAATCCCGATGATACGTCGCTTCACAATATACTCGGACAATGCTTTGCGCTTATAGCGAGAATGCCTGCTGTGGCGGCTTACGGGTATCAGGCAAAAAGACATTATTTTGACAAGCAGAGCTTGTATCTTCATTCGCCCCAGCCGGAGCTTTCGACAAGCGAAAATATCCTGTATATGATACGCCCCGACAATAAGTATACGCATGAAGAGGCACAGGTTCTTGACACGCTGCTAATGATCCACGCCGAGCATGGCGGAGGAAACAATTCGGCGTTTACCACAAGGGTCGTGGCATCGTCCGGCACGGATACATATTCGGTCATAGCTGCGGCGATAGGCTCGCTGAAAGGACCTCTGCACGGCGGGGCAAACGCCAAGGTAATGGGTATGATGTCGGATATAGAGGAACACGTAAGAAATTGGGATGACAGAGCCGAAGTCGCCGGCTATCTGACAAAGATAATGAAAAAAGAAGCCTTTGACGGCGCGGGACTTATTTACGGCATGGGTCACGCCATATATACGCTGTCCGATCCGAGAGCGGTGCTTTTGAAAAAGCAGGCTGAAAATCTTATAAGCGCCAAACCGGAATTTGAAAGGGAATACAGGCTGTACAATCTGATAGAGGAACTGACGCCGGAGCTTTTCGCGGAGGTGAAGCACAATTCCAAGGTAATGTGCGCCAATGTGGATCTTTATTCGGGATTTGTGTATAAGATGCTCGGCATACCGCCGGAGCTGTATACGCCGCTGTTTGCAATATCAAGAGTAGTAGGCTGGTCGGCGCACCGGATTGAGGAAACTGTAAGCAATTCGAGAATAATACGTCCGGCTTACAAGTCGGTATCAAAGGCAAAGCAGTATGTGGCGCTTTCACAGAGATAACATTGATTATAACGGAGAGATCATATGGATAAGATAAACATACTTGGAGTAAAGGTCGATAAAGTCACCATAGCGCAGGCTCGCGACAGGATAATGGAATTTTTAAAAGAGGACGGCTTCCACTCGGTGTATACGCCCAATTCGGAAATTATCATGGCGGCGTATAAGGATCCGGAGTTTGCGGAGCTTTTGAACAGGTCGGAGCTTTTGACGGCGGACGGCATAGGCGTGGTACACGCGGCGAAAATACTGGGCAGCCCTCTTGAGGAAAGAGCCGCAGGCTATGACATAGCGCGCGAGGTGCTTGATCGGATGAACAATATCGGCACATCGCTGTATCTTTTCGGAGGCAAACCCGGCGTTGCGGAGGAGGCGGCGAAAAAGCTCAATGAAGAATATCCGAACATCCCGATTGTCGGCACAAGGAACGGCTATTTCAAGCCGGAGGAGGAAGCGGATATAGTAAAGGATATAAATGACAGCGGCGCGCAGATGCTTTTTGTCTGTCTGGGAGCGCCCATGCAGGAAAAATGGATCGACCGTCACAGAACGGAGCTAAAGCCGCGTGTGGCTATGGGTATAGGCGGCAGCCTTGACGTGTTTGCGGGCCGCGTTGAAAGAGCGCCGGAAGCATGGTGCAAGCTCGGACTTGAGTGGCTTTACCGCCTTAAAAAGGAACCGTGGCGCTTTAAGCGCATGACCGTGCTGCCGATATTCGGTCTGACGGTCATATTCAAGGGCAGGAAGTATAAATAAAAAGGGCATGACCGCATTTTCTCACGTCACTCCATCTCGCACCTTACGGCGACTCTTGCGCTGCCGCCGGGGGTGCAAGTGAACAAGGTTAGCGGATATTCTCCGCTTGTCATTTCCGCCGTATTATATGCGCCCAGAGTTTCGGTCTCGGCTACGCGGTAGGAAAACACGTTTCCGGCGATGTCGGTAAACGTCACCTCATTGCCGGCGGGGAGATTTTTTATCCCGCTGAAATGCCTTCGGTAATTGTGACCGGCAATCACCATATTGCCCTTGTATACGGAGCCGGAATAGCGGCACGGAGCTTTTTTCAAGTCCTCGCCGCTCCATTCGCTTATCACCGGCAGCGAAAGCCCCAGTGCCGGAATATCCAGCTTGCCGATATAAAGCGTCCCGTCCACGTCCTCCGTCGGCATATCCATGTCCGGATTTAAAATATAATCCGGAATAACGGTCTCGCCGACGTCCTCGCTTGTCAGCGGCGTATCAAAGCTCATTTTGGAAAGAGCCTCATCAGAGAGCCTTTCCGCGTTATACTGTTCATAAAGGTTATGCGCCGTCCATAAAACGGCAGCGGCAACCATTATTCCTCCCGCAAGCATCAATACTGTGCTTGCTTTTATTTTTTTATTTTTCATCGCCTTCACCGTCTTTTTTCTGCTTCACCCAGCCTACGGTAAAAAGAATCATGCCTCCGAGCGCAAGGATCGGCACCGGCCACCATGTCAGACCTGTCTGCGGCAGCTTTTCGCTTTCGGCGGTTTCAGCGGCATTATCGGTATCGTTCGAGGGTTCGCTTGCGGTATCACCGCTGTAAGGCGTACTTTCGGAAGCGTCCGGCAGCTCGGGTATATTCGGGTATGATGTATTCTCCGGCACAGCTGTCGCGCTTTCTGCGGGCGCATTTGTAGCGCCGCCGGGAGGCTCCGTCGCATTTTCTGCGGGAGGCTCGGTTACCGTACCGCCATAAGGCATATCGGTCGCGCTGCCGCTTGGAGGAGCTGTCACGCTGCCGCCGGGAGGAGCTGTCGCAATACTGCCGGGGGATGTCGTCGGTCTGATTCCGGGCGTATCTGTAGCGCCGCCGGA
>CAZCZR010000047.1:0-13632 GCA_964503455.1 uncultured Lachnospiraceae bacterium
GACCTCAAAATTTGAGATCCGTTCCGCATTTGGGGACTTTTTTACAGCTCCTTTTTTCATGCCTACAGTTGCGCAAATTCGGCAAGCTTTTTATAAAACGCGTCATCATCGGCGTTTACGCGGCGCTGAAATTCGGAGAAGCGCTTTTCAATAAGCGCGGTGTCGCGGTTTATGTACCGGTCATACAGCTTGTCGCAGGCGTCCGGCTCGGAAAGATCGAGAGGGAACGCGAACTCGGCGTTGTTTATGTAGTCGAGGATATAAAACCCCTTGTTAAGAGCTATCGGCAGCCTGAAACGCACGGCGTCGTACAGCTTCACCGCGAGGGCGAGGTCCTGCCCGTGGCGAGGACTGTTCTTGCATTTAAGGTCATCGTAAGCGCAGTTGATAATGTCGGTATTTTCCGCGAAAGAGGGTATCTTGTCAAGATAATATCCGCCGGTAAAGGTAACCGTGTCATAGCCCTTTTCGGCGCAGTATTGCTGCAGCTCCTTGTATTTGCCCGAGCCGTGGAAGGTTAGCTCAAAGCGCGGATCCTTGCCGAAGGCGTCGCATATGCGGCGGATGTAGTCCGTGTGGCGGATCGATCCCCAATATACAAGACGCACCGGTGTATGACAGCCGGTTTTTACGGGCATTTCCGCTTCAAGGCGGGTACGCGTGTTATGCGACATACAGAGCTTGCTTTTGTCAAAGCCGAAGCGCTCGGCATATCCGGGCGAGGAGATCATGGTTATCCATGACGCGTCTATAAGCTTGTTTACAAGGCGCAGATACGCGCCGGATTCCGCCTCCTTGCCGGAGTCGCGGTAGTCGTAGATAAATCTGCCGCGGTATCTGCCCAGAAGCATATCCGCCGTAATAATCGCGGGCTGCGTCAGAAGCACTATCAGCTTATCATATTTACGCTTTTTTATCATGCGGCGCAAAAAACGGGAATAACCCAAAAACGCGCCGATCTTTTTATAAAAGGGAATATGCGAATCTATTTTCCTGCGGTAGGCTGTACGCCCGCCCTTAAAGTCCGCCGGCTCATCTATGCCCAGACGGTCCCAGTATATCACCTCGTACTCCGCGCCAAGCTCATCGAGGATATTTGTGTATTTGAACAGGTATTGTATAATGTTTAAATTTGCAAAGCCTATTATGCCGATCAAGTTTATCACCTCTTATTCTTATTATACCATAAAAAACAACGCTTGTAAACTGTTATTTTACGGGGAAAGCCTTAAATAATATCACGCCGCCTATCATAAGGGCGGCTCCCGCGTATTTGTTCCAGCCGAACGCCGCCCTTTCCGCGCCCATCAAGCCGAACGCGTCTATTACCGCGGCGGTGAGAAGCTGCGATATAAGTATCACTGACACCGCGGCTGTCGGGGAAAGCCTTTGCATGGAAAGCATCACGGTAAGCGTGATAAGCAGTCCGAGCGCTCCTCCGAAAAGATACGCCTTGTTTACGCCGCCTATCGCCGCGAAGCTCCCTTTCCCAAGAAAAAGCACAGCCGCCGCCGACAGCAAAAACGCCGTCCCCTGCACGAACGCGTTCGACTCATAAAGACCTATCCCCTCCGACAGCCGCGTGTTCATCACGCCCTGAACGCTCATCGCCGCCCCTGCCGCTATAGCCGTAAGTATTCCGAACATAAAAGATCACCTCGTGCGGAGTATGCCCGAAAAAAAGAGGGATTATGCTTTTATGATAAAAAAATTGCATTTGCCTATTGAAAAAGTCATAAAAATATTATATAATATATTGTAATACTATCACAGCGGAAAAGCTGCTTATATTTAGGAGTGAAAATACAATGAATCTTGATTTGAAAGAAATAGAGCTTGCCTCTAAGCGTCTGGAGGGTACCATTCACAAGATACCCGTCGAGCGTTCGACCACGTTTTCCGCCATGACGGGCGGCGAGATCTATCTAAAGTACGAGAACCAGCAGAAAACAGGCTCTTTTAAGATACGCGGCGCGTCAAACAAGATAGCCGCAATGGCGGAGCGCGGCGAAATAAAGGCGGCGGTGGCTTCATCGGCGGGCAATCACGCTCAAGGCGTGGCGTATGCTTCTCACGTTTACGGCATACCTGCTACAATTGTAATGCCCAAGGCGGCTCCCATTGCCAAGGTGCAGGCGACGGAAGGCTACGGCGCGAAGGTTGTTTTGCACGGCGACTGCTACGACGAAGCGTACAACAAGGCGATCGAAATCTGCGAAAAAGAGGGCGCGACTTTCCTGCACCCCTTCGACGATGCGGAGGTAATAGCCGGACAGGGTACTATCGGGCTTGAGATTTTGCAGGATCTGCCCACGGTGGATATTGTTATAGTTCCCGCCGGCGGCGGCGGACTGCTCGCGGGAGTTGCCGCGTGCATAAAGCAGGTAAATCCCAGAGTGCAGATAATAGGCGTTCAGGCCGAAGGCGCTCCGGCTATATGCAGATCATTTCATGAAAAGAAGCTTATAAGCTCCGACAGTGTTTCCACAATAGCCGACGGTATCGCCGTAAAGACGCCGGGCAACATAACCATGGAGCTTATCGACAGGTACGCCGACGATGTAGTTACCGTGACAGATGATGAAATATCCGCGGCAATACTTTTGCTTTTGGAGCGTACCAAGCAGGTTGTGGAGCCGGCGGGAGCCACGCCCTTAGCGGCTGTTTTAAACGGCAAGGTGGACGTTGCGGGCAAGAGAGTCGTATGCGTTATGTCCGGCGGAAATATAGACGTAAGCTTTATGAACAGGATCATAGAGCTGGGTCTTATGTCAAGAGAAAGAAAGATCAAGTTCTCCGCCACTCTTATGGATGTTCCGGGAAGTCTTGAAAATCTTTCGAGAGTGCTTTCGCAGGCGGGAGCGAATATAGTCATGGTTCAGTACGACCGTATGGATCCGGAGCTGAAACCGAACGAGACCATTATACACATGGCGTGCGAGGTCGGCGGTCACGAGCATGGAAGAAGAGTTATAAAAAAGCTGCATGAAAGCGGATATACCATAACCGAATAAGGCTCGCGACATAGGCTGAATAAAAGACCGTGTGTTTTCGGAGGGTGAGATCATGATCTCAAAAAATCTTATAGCACTTATATACGACGCCGCGTCGATACAGCGGTGGAACGACCATATCCGTCCGCAGACGGGATTTACCGAGCTTGACAAGCAGGCGCATAAGATGTTCTACGCCTATGTGCTGGCAAAATGCGAGGGCGAGGGAAATTATTCGCCCGCGCGGCTTGTGGAGGGCGGGATATTTGAGTTCTTGCACAGGATCATCCTAACCGACATAAAGCCGCCGATATATCATAAGCTTATGGCTGAAAAGGGCGAACAGCTTGACTGCTGGGTGCTTGCTCAGCTGTATGACATGACAAAGGATTTAAGCGGCGGTTTCTATGACAGCATGGAGAGATATTTTACCGACGACGCTTACAGCGAAAAGGAAAAGCGTATTCTCAAGGCGGCGCACTTCCTTGCGACAAATTGGGAGTTTGAGATCATCTACTCAATGAACAAGGTTACCTACGGCATCGAGCAGGTGAGAGAGGAAACCGTGGCGGGACTTGCCGCCTGCGATACCTTCGCGGGCTTTCGGTATTTCATGGGGGCGCAGTATCTGAGGGATTTTCTCTCGCTTATAGGCAAGCTGCGCTATCAGCAGCGCTGGTCAAAAGCCGCGCGCATACCCAAGACCTTTGTTATGGGGCATATGCTTGTCGTTGCGATACTGTCATATCTGTGTACGCAGGAAATAGAAGGCTCGCCGAAAAGGGCGGTGAACAATTTCTTCGGCGGTCTGTTTCACGATCTGCCGGAGGTGCTTACCCGCGATATAGTATCGCCGGTGAAAGCATCGGTGGAGGGACTTGACGAGATAATTCGCGAGATTGAACGCGAGCAGATGGAAAGCGTTATATATCCGCTGCTGCCGCCGGAGTGGCATGACGAGATAGATTACTTTACAAAAGACGAGTTCGCCTCCAAAATACGCCGCGAAGGAAAAACCGTTATCACGACCTCCGACGAGATAAACAGCCGTTTCAACGATGACGCCTTCGATCCCATAGACGGCGAGATAATACGCGGCTGCGATCATCTGTCGGCATATCTTGAGGCGTTTATGTCGTTAAAATTCGGCGTGAGGTCCGAGCAGATGGAAAACGGCTACGCGCAGCTCAGAGAAAAATATGACGGCAAAGTCATAGGCGGAGTGGACTTCGGAAAGCTGTTTGCGTATTTTGAACTTGATGAGCATTGAGGCTTGCCTGAAAGGTTTTGTAATAATGAGAAATAAAACGCTCACAAAGGAGCAGGTAAAGGAAAAGGGGTTTGTGTATCTTTCCCACCGCGACCACAGCGAAAAGGAGCTTGCCGAAAAGCTTGCGCGCGCGGGAGCGAAGGAAGAGGATATAGCGGAGGCTATGGCGTTTTTTACGGAGCATGGCTTTGTAAGCGACGCCGACTATGCCGCTATGCGGGCAAGGCAGCTTTTCGCGCGCGGCACGGGCAGACGCGGAGTCGAGGCGGAGCTGAGAATGAAGGGCGTTGACCGCGACATTGCCGAGGAGGCTATCGAGAAGGTCATGCCGGAGTTTTGCGATACGCTCGGGCAGCTTATGAAAAAGCGTCTTGGCGGCGACTTTTCGCGGGAGAACGTCAGGCGCGCAAGCGCGTACTTTGCGCGCAAGGGCTTTTCCTACGGCGAGATAAAGCAGGCTGCGGAAAACGCGCAAAACGAATACGAAGAAGAATATGAGGACGAGTAATGGGATATAAAATCGGAATGGTTTCGCTCGGCTGCGCGAAAAATCAGACGGATGCCGAGATAATGATGGGGATCCTTGCGGATAAGGGACACAGCCTTACAAACGATCCCGCGGAAGCGGAGGTCATTATAGTGAACACCTGCGGCTTTATCGAAGCCGCCAAGCGGGAGTCTATCGATGCGGTGCTTGAAATGGCGGAATACAAGAAAGAAGGACGCTGCCGCCTGCTTATAATGACAGGCTGCCTTGCCGAGCGCTACAGCGGCGAGATAATGACGGAGCTTCCGGAGGTTGACGCGGTAGTCGGGACAGGGGACTATGACAAGATCGCGGAAGTGATAACCCGCGCGGCGGAATTCGGGAACATAATAGAATGTACCGACAAAAACCGCGACCCCAAGGAGGGACTGCCCAGAATACTGTCCACGCCGTCATACACGGCATACTTAAAAATCGCCGAGGGCTGCGACAACAACTGCACATACTGCGCCATACCCATGATACGCGGCCATTACAGAAGCCGCCGTATCGAGGATATTGTGTCGGAGGCAAGGGAGCTTGCCGCCGCCGGAGTTAAGGAGCTTATAGTCATAGCGCAGGACACCACGCGCTACGGCATTGACCTGTACGGCGAATACGCGCTTGCGAAGCTTTTGAGAGAGCTTGAAGCGGTAGAGGGTATCGAATGGATCAGGGTGCATTATTACTACACCGAAGCCGTGACGGAGGAGCTTATCGACACCATGGCGGCATCGGAGAAGATATGTCATTATATAGATATGCCCATTCAGCATTGCTGCGACGCTGTCCTAAAGCGAATGGCAAGGCGCACAAGCAAGGCGGAGATACTTGAAAAGATACGTCTTATCCGCGAAAAAATGCCCGACGCCGTGATACGCACCTCTATAATAGCGGGTTTCCCCGGCGAAACAGAGGAGCAGTTTGAGGAGCTTTGCGATTTTGTGCGCGAGGTGCGGTTTGACCGCATGGGCGTGTTCGTGTATTCCGAGGAGGAAGGCACTCCGGCGGTAAGGCTTGACGGCAGACTTGACGAGGAAACAAAGGCCCGCAGAGCCGATATACTTATGGATATACAGCGCGAAATATCGCTTGAAAACAACAAAAAGCGCCTCGGAACGGTTATGAAGGTACTCACCGAGGGCTATGACGAGGAAAGCTTTTTATATGTCGGAAGAAGCCGAGGCGACAGTATAGACGTTGACGGAAAGGTGTATTTTGCCTATGACGACGAGCTTTCGGCGGGGGATTTTGCGGATGTGATGATACTCGACTGCGATGAATACGATCTTACGGGGGAGGTAATCAAATGAATACGGCAAACAAAGTGACAATGCTCAGAATATTGCTGGTGCCGATATATATGGCGCTGTTTATGATAGACAGCTTCGGATGTCAGACAGCGGCGCTTGCGGTCTTTGTGATCGCCGCGGCGACAGACGGCGTGGACGGGCATATAGCAAGGAAATACAATCAGATAACCACCTTCGGCAAGTTCGTGGATCCTCTTGCGGATAAGATGCTGATAACGGCGGCGTTTCTGGTGATGATGCACTACGGCATGATAACCGTGTGGCCGGTGATGATAATGCTGGCGCGCGAGTTTGTGGTAGCGGGCATACGTTTGTCGGCGGTATCGGGCGGAAAGGTTATCGCGGCGAGCTGGTGGGGAAAGGTGAAAACCGTGACCCAGATAGCGGCGGTAATCATATCCATGCTGCTGTTTATACTCTCGTACAAGAGCGTGGTTCCCATGAGAGCCGTTGTGCTTGTATCGGAGATAACCGTATGGATTTCAACGGTATTTACCATAGCGTCGGGATGGGATTATGTGGCAAAGAACATCGGTTTGCTGCAGATGAAGTAAGAAAATTATGGGTACGACAATAAATAAGATAACAAGCCTTATCCGCCGCGCGGTCGAGGATTACGACATGATAGCCGACGGAGATAATGTGGCTGTGGGTGTATCGGGAGGAAAGGACAGCATTGTGCTTTTGTGTGCGCTTGCGTCTTTGGCGGGATATTACCCTAAAAAATTTACGGTAAAGGCGATAACTCTCGACATGGGCAATGACGCGGACTATTCGCCTGTGCAGCGCCTTTGCGACAGTCTGGGCGTTGAGTATATCGTGAAGCGGACGAACATAAAAGAGGTCGTGTTTGATATACGGCACGAGAAAAATCCGTGTTCCCTGTGCGCGAAGCTGCGCCGAGGGGCGCTTAATAATGCCGCGCTGGAAAACGGCTGCCGAAAGGTGGCTTTGGGACACCATAATGACGATGTGCTGGAAACGTTTTTGCTAAGCCTTCTTTACGAGGGCAGAGTCCATTGCTTTTCGCCGGTGACGCATCTGGACAGAACGGGCATATATCAGATACGTCCTATGATATATGTGCGCGAGCGCGATATACGCGCTGCTGTCAGGAACCACGGCCTTCAGGTGGTGAAAAGCGGCTGCCCCGCCGACGGGACCACCAAGCGCGCCGATATGAAGCAGCTCATCCGCTATCTTGAAGCCGCAACCTGCCCCGGAATACACGCCCGTCTGTTCACCGCCATAAGCGACAGCGGCATAGACGGCTGGAAAAAAACCGGCGGGGCGCAATGATTAAGGAAATGCTATCGGCTGTAAGGAGCAAATGACGGATGAAGGGGGATCTGCAAATTATTTTTTTGCGCAGAGCTTTGCCTTGCCGGTGATCTCGTCTATCGTGATTTTCCATACCGCAGTGCGGGCAAGGCTGCGCTTTACGGCATTGTCGAAATCAGCCATGTTCGCGGGGGTATGGCGCTCGCATATAAGACGGAGCGCGCGGATCTTTTCTTCATCGTCCGTGACCTCCGAGGCGGCGCCCTTTATTACCGCGGACTCGTAGGCTGTTGTAAAAGCGTCGCTCTGACGCTCGGTGCCGCCGACACAGAATACGCACACGCGTCCGTCGGCGCGCAGGCACTCTGTTCTGTAGCCTTCGGCGGCGCAGTGAAAGTACATCACGTTTTTATCTCTCGCGGGCGATACGGCTGTGCAGTATGGCGCGCCGTCAATCCCGTTTACCGCCACGGTCATCCATTCGCATTTATCCGCAACCTCATATGCAAATTCCGCGCTCATCTCGCGATCTTTTCTTCTCAATTTCAAACACTCCCCCAAAAAAAGTATATTGTTAAAAATTTTTCAAAAAAATTCCCTGTTTATACAATTATAACACTTGACAAAAAAACAGTCAAGTGGTATAATCAATTGCAGATATGTGTTTTATATAAATATTGAGAGGTTTTGATATATTATTATGTACAGACTAAACAAAATATCACCGGCGGATCGGTCTACTCTTTTGGGTATGAACGGCGGCTGCCCCGAAAGTCCAGACTTAAGGCATTTAGTCTATACCGAGAAGGATTCGCTCGACACCGATGTTACACGCATATGCGTATGCGACCGCGATACATTAAAAAATCATCGGGTTTTGTTTGAGGTAAGCTGTCTTAATCATAACAGCGCCTCCGCGTCATGGATAGATGACCGCCGTATAGTATTCCGCAGCTCGAAGGACGGTCTGTCCTGCTTTTACATACTCGATATTACCGGAGAAACGCCGCTTTACGGGCCGGTGTTCGCAAAGGAGAGCCACTGCGCCGAAAACGGCATCTATCCTTTTTCGGTGTCGCGGGAATTTCTTGATAAAAACCCGCTCTTTCCCGAAATAAACGAGTGCGGCGTGTATGCGCTTGACACGGCAACGGGGAAAATAAAGCTTATTGTGACGGAGCGGCAGATAACGGACATGGTGATCTCCCACGGCTGCACGCCGAGAGAGAACACGGCGCAGGTAAGCCATGTGCAGCTCAATCCGTCGGCGACGTCGGTGATGATGCGCTTGGGAGTGCCGGAGTGTCCGGTGTTCGGAGCGCTCGGCTGCATAGACCTTGATACCGGCGCAACGCATCTTATAAAGGACAAACCCGTGCATCAGCTGTGGTATGACGATGATACCTATATGGCGACACGCCAGTTCAGCAAGGGCGGAAGGATAGAGATGGAAACGTCTTATATCGCCCGCTTTTCAAAGGACGGCGAGGAGATCGAAGTGCTTGGCGGCATAGGCAATCACATAGACGGCTCTCCCGACAGAAAATACTTCGCCGGCGACCGCTGTTATCCGGGATATACTCCCGATGTGTATCTGTACAAAAAAGGTCTGAAAGAGCCTATAGCGGTATTTGAGCAGGAGGACGCGCAGGAAACGGTCTGGAAAAAGCAGGTGCATCCGAATCCAACCTTCTCGCGCGACGGAAAGCGCTTGTACTTCAACGCGCCGCGCAATGACGGCGCAACGGCAGTATTTGCGGAGCTTGAATAAGAGCTTGTTTGAGAAAATAATATAAAGGAGAGAGACTATGAACAAAAAGAAAAAATGTATGGCTGCGGTCATAGCCGCCGCGCTTTTATGCGCGGGAACGGCGCTTGCCGAGCCTGTTACGAAGCTGATCGAGGTTGAGTACAGCAATATCAAGCTCAACATCGACGGCAAGGAAACCGTGCCGAAGGACGCTAACGGAAATACTGTGGAGCCGTTTACCTATGAGGGTACGACGTATCTGCCCGTAAGAGCCGTTTCGGAGGCGCTTGACAAGGAGGTAGGCTGGGACGAGGAGTCCTCCACGGTAAGCATCACCTCAAAGGAAGACGATAAGGACGAAACGCCGGCGGCAAAGAGCGGTTTTGAAAAGGGCGATATTGTCTACGAGAATCCGCTTTCCTCGGAAAAGGACGTTGAAGGCTGGATAATGGAAGGTCAGGCGAACGTAAGCTTCCCCGAAGGGAAGATGCGCATGGAGAGCGTGCTTGACGCATCGGCGGGGCAGGCTGCTAATTTCGTGTACTGGTGTCCGCAGAAAATGCCGGATAATATAATTATAGAGTGGGACTTCACGCCGCTGTCGGACGAGGGACTGGCTATCATGTTCTTCGGCGCGAACGGTCAGGAGGGGAAGGATCTGTTTGACCCGTCCCTTGCCGAGCGTACGGGACAGTATAAGCAGTATCATTCGAGCGATATAAACGCGTACCATGTTTCCTATTACCGCAGGAGCGAGCCTTCGGAGCGAGAGTTCAACGTGGCAAATCTTAGAAAATCAGCCGGCTTCAATATGGTGGCTCAGGGCGCGGACCCGATCCCCACGGGCAAGTATAAGGGCGAAGAGCCGTATCATATCAGCGTCGTAAAATCCACCGACACGGTAATTTTCAGCGTGAACGATCTTGAGGTGTTCCGCTTTGACGATGACGGCACGACCTACGGCGACTATATCCGCGACGGATATATCGGCTTCAGACAGAAGGTGCCGCTGGTGGGCGAATACAGCGATCTGAAGGTATACAGCATAAAGGATTAACACTGCGATTGCAGATGATAATAACGTAAAAAATATACTTAACATACGGATGCCGGCGGCGTCCGATATAAAAAAGGAGGTCATACATATATGAACACTAAAACAAAGCTCACCGCATTTCTGAGCGCGGCAGCTCTTGCCGTTACAGCTGTAGTTCCGGCGTTTGCCGAGGCGCAGCCCTCTCAGATAGTGGAAAGCACAAGCTCTGACGGCTTTACTCTCGGCAAGTATACAGAAACGGTCAATGAAGCCGACAGAGCCGAGACCGAGCGGCTTTATGCGTCACGTCCCTATCAGACGCGTCAAATGGAGTATCTTACGCGCGGACTGGTTGCGGTACCGGCGGAGGACGGAGTGCTTGTAAGCTGGAGATTCCTCGGCACGGATTCGCAGGATCTGAAGTACAATCTCTATCGCGGCGGCGTAAAGCTGAACGCGGCGGCGCTTGCGGTGACGAATTTCTTTGACGAGGGCGGCAAGGCAGGCGACGAGTACACGCTTGTCGAGGTTGCTGCCGACGGCACGGAAACCGATGTAAAAACAACCGTAAAGGCATGGGATAAGGCGTATACCGAATTTAAGGTAAAGGACTACGGCGATGATTATATCATAGACGACGGCGCTGTGGGAGATCTTGACGGCGACGGCGAGTATGAGTATCTGTTCAGACGCACTCCCGTGAACATGGATACCAAAACAAGAACTGTATATCCTCTTATCGAGGCATACGATACAGACGGCACATATATGTGGACGATAGACATCGGCCCCAACGAGATATGCGAGGTTGACATCAACATACTTGTATACGACTTCAACCTTGACGGCAAGGCCGAGGTAGTGCTTCGTTCCTTCGAGGGAACGACAGACGGCACAGGCGCGCAGATAGGCGATGTGAACGGCGATAATATGACTGACTACAGCAAGGATATTAACAACCTTGCGATCTTTACGGACAGACAGTACATAGTTTCAACGCCTGAATTTATGTCGATGTACGACGGCGAAACGGGCGCGGAGATCGCGAGAACCGATCTTCTTCCCGCAAAGGAACCGCTTAGCGAGTGGTCGTACAGATACACCGACACTGGCAGACTTACAAAGCGCGCGAGTCACTATCTGTGGGGAGTTGCGTATCTTGACGGCGTTACACCGTCAATTATAAATCTGCGCGGCGCGTGGGATAATGTAAGAGCGGCGGCATGGCACGTGACCGATAATCAGTTCGTGCTTGACTGGCAGGCGCTTACGCCCAACAAAGAGGATATGAACAGCATCTGGGGCGCGAACAACCATAATATGGGTGTTGCTGATATTGATTTTGACGGCAAGGACGAGTTCTTCTCAGGTCCTATGGCTGTGGATCACGACGGCACAACGATGTATGCGACAAAGGTCACGCAGGAGGACGGCACCGAGCAGAAGCTTCTTCACGGAGACGCCTTCGATATGGCTAAAATGGATCCCGATTACAACGGCTATCTTTCATGGGCGTGCCATGAAAATTCGCCGCTGCTTGCAAATGTCGATCTGCATGACGGACGTACCGGTCAGGTAATGTGGGGCTACGGCAAGAATAAAGACACAGGCAGAAGCCGCGCGGCTGATATAGACCCGAATTACAGAGGCTTTGAGGTATGGGCGTCCACGGGTACCATTCCCATGAATATATCCGGCGAGCCTCTTGCCGAAAGCTGGAACGAGTTTAAATTCCGCAACCCCGACGGCACATATCAGAAGGACGAAACGGGCGCTGACTTCAAAGGCTCTCTGCCCGTAAACTTCAAGGTATACTGGGACGGCGATCTGTTGAGCGAATTCCTTGACGGAACCACCGTTTCAAAGTGGGATTATAACAATAAGGAAGTTGAGATTCTCTTTAACGATTCCGAGTGTATGTCACTGGGCGGAACAAAGGCTGTTCCGTGCCTGTCGGCCGATCTTTTCGGTGACTGGAGAGAGGAGATCGTGTGGAAAACGGCTGATGAAAAGGGTATCAGAATTTACTCGACAAACATCGAAACACCGTATAAGATACCGACTCTTATGCATGATTCGGAATACAGAGGATATATCGCTACGCAGTCGAATCACTACAATCAGCCTCCTAACTTGAGCTATTACCTCGGCGCGGAAACAACAGAGGTTCCGATCCCTGAGATCACGGTCGTTCATAACGGCGAGACTCTTACGAATCCGGACTCAAACGGCACTCATGGCACATATAAGATCCTTCCGGAAGGCGCTGCCGTGACAACGAAGGCTGCGCAGGTAGTAAAGCTGCTTCTCGGCAGTCCCTACGCTTATGCGGACAATGACATAAAGAAGGTAGACTCAAACGATGATAATGTAACGCCTGTTGAGATAGACGGCAGGACTCTTGTTCCGGTAAGATTCATCTCGGAGAACTTCGGTCTTGCGGTAGGCTGGGACGACGCTACGCAGAAGATAACCATTTCCGGCAGAGGTCATAATATTGAGATGACCGTTGACTCCGCTACATACACCGTGGGCGGCGAGGAAAAGACGCTTGACGTTCCGGCGCAGACGTATAACGACAGAACCATGATACCGCTTCGCGCAATGGCCGAGGCCATAGGCAGACAGGTATTCTGGGATGACAGAGGTCTTATAATTATAAGCAAGGACGAGTTTAAGGACACAGACGCCGTGGATTCGATCATCACGGCTTTGACCACAGGCAAGAAGCCTGAGCCTACACCGGCTCCCGCAACTCCTGAGCCTACGGCAACTCCCGATCCCTACGCGGGTGTTGAAACAAAGGATTATACCGCGGCCGACGGCAGCAAATGGAAGCTTTATCTTGATGAGGATTTCTCGTCCTATGATATAGGCAGCACCGGCGGATTTGAGGGAACAAAGCCCGCGCCTCTTCCGACAATCAGGTTAGCCAAGATCGGCGATACAAGAGTTGTTCAGATGGGCGGCTCGGATAAGGGCAACAGAAACGCCATATACAATCTGCCCGGAGCTATTTCCGGCAATAAGGTTCTTATCGAGATGGACTGGAAGGCAGGAAAGGTTACCGGCGGAAACTCCTCCGGCGAGCTGAGATTCGCCGATGAGAACGGAAACGTATTCTTCGCGCTTTCCGTACAGGACGGCAGAGCGATGATGTATTCAAGCGGAGGCAGGATCTCCAACGGCGGTCTTGAGACCGAGGAGTGGAAAACCGTTGACTCTTCGTTTGACTATGATACGAAGTATCACATCATGCTTGTTGCGGACTTTGACGCGAAAACCGTGACCGCGAAGGTTTCTGACGCAGATAAGGAAGCCGAGCTTAAGGACATTCCCTTCAAGACGGGCAGCAACTTCAAGTCTATCGAGGTTCTGGCTGTAAGAGATCAGAAGAACTTCTCATGGTCAACTGAAGTTTCGGCTATCAAGGCAGGAATAGCGGCTGAATAAAACATATACA
>CAZCZR010000048.1:0-13630 GCA_964503455.1 uncultured Lachnospiraceae bacterium
AATAAAATTATTTTTTTCACGCAGACCGCGCGGGGCGGTTTGTAAAAAATAAAAACACAGCGCTTTTTAGGGCGTTGTGTTTTATAAATCAAATAAGTTTTTGATGTAATTATTCGGTTCTCTCCGGCTGCGTTATTTTAACGCAAGCCGTACAGGCTTCTATTCCTCAATAAGAGCCGCAAGCTTATCCCACAGCTCGGGGAATTTCTTTTTCATGTTTATAGGCTTGAAATCCCTGTCAACAAAGCCTTGCAGAGTACGTCCGAAGGCGCAAAGCTCCTCATCCGGCAGACGGTATACCTCATAGCCGAACTCGCACTTTGCCGCCGACAGCTTCTTAAGCTTGGTAACGACTGCGACCTCGTCCTCGTATTTCACTCCCTTTATATATTTCGCTTCCGTTTCCACGATCGGCATCAGTATGCCGCTGCGCTCCATCTGACTGTACGTCATTCCGGTCTGCTTGATAAAGTCCGTGCGCGCCGCCTCAAACCACTGATAATAGCGCGAATGATGCACTATACCCATCATATCCGTTTCCGCGTAACGCACCGTCAGGCGTGTTCTTGTACTCATGTTTCGGGCCTCCTTATATATCATCTATATGTCTTGTGCCGCTGTATACATAACCGTGAACCGCGTCCATTGTAATCGGCGCGCCGGTTTTCAGAATATGAGTCGCTCCGACAGCGCTGGTGATCACCGGAATATCGAATGCCATGCCGAGTATCGCGGCGTTTCCGTTTTCGGAAGCCTCCTCGCTTATAATGCCGCCCACACTCTTAAGGTAGGGTATCATGTCCTTTGTGACGTAGTTGGTGACAAGTATATCGCCGCTGTTATAGTTTTCCTTTAATTCATCAATCGTCTTTGCAATACATACGTTGGCTGTGCCGACTCCGCTGCCGTTTCCTTCGCCGCTTACAAGAATGTGCCCGACAAGATGCACCTTCATAATGTTCGTTGTTCCGGAAATGCCCATAGGCGCTCCGCCTGTGATAACAACAAGATCTCCGTCATGCACTATGCCGGTTTCCTTCGCGCAGTCAACCGCGTGATCGAACAGCTCGTCTGTGTTTTTACGCATTTCGCTGCGAATGGGTATAACGCCCCAGCTCAGATTAAGCTGACGGCGCGCCTTCTCCTGCATGGTGGGCGCGATTATGGGACACTGCGGTCTGAAACGCGACAGCATCCTTGCCGTGCCGCCGCCGTATGTGAGCGCGATTATGGCGCTCGCGTTCAAATCGTGCGCCGTTGTACAGGTCGCGTGACTGATAGCGTTGGTAACGTCCATGTTCGTATTGAAGTCAAGTCTTTCAAGACGCTTCTTGTAATCTATATCCATCTCGGCGCGCACAGCTATCATAGCCATTGTCTTTACAGCCTCGACGGGGTATTTTCCTATAGCCGTCTCGCCCGAAAGCATAGTCGCGCTCGTGCCGTCGTAGATTGCGTTCGCAACGTCCGTGGTTTCGGCTCTTGTCGGGCGGGGGTTTCTTATCATGGAATCAAGCATCTGCGTTGCTGTGATAACGATCTTTCCTTCACGGTAGGATTTCTTTATAAGCCGCTTTTGGATAACGGGCAGATCCTGCATATCAATCTCGACGCCCATATCTCCGCGCGCAACCATAATGCCGTAGGAAAGACGAAGTATGTCGTCTATATTTTCCACGCCCTCGGCATTTTCTATCTTGGATATGATACGAATGTTCTTGCCGCCGTTCTTGTCAAGCAGCTGACGCACCTGTGCCACGTCCTCGGCGCAGCGCACAAACGACGCCGCGATAAAATCAACGTCCTGCTCAATACCGAAAATTATATCCGATCTGTCCTTATCGCTCATATAAGGCATACTGAGCGATATATTCGGCACGTTCACGCCCTTTCTGTCCGATACGACGCCTCCGTTTTTGACTATGCACGAGATCCTGTCCGACTTTACGCTTGTTACCTCCATCTCTATAAGTCCGTCGTCGATAAGCAGCCTTGAACCCGCGGTAACGTCTTTGGTAAGATTGGGATATGTGATCGACACCTTGCTCTCGTCACCCTCCACATCATCGGTGTGAAGATCGAACTTCTGACCTGGCTTTAACTCGACCTTGCCCTCCTTAAAGGTCTTGAGCCTTATCTCCGGACCCTTTGTATCAAGCAGGATAGCGACCGGCAGATCAAGCTCATCCCTGACCTTCTTGATGCGGTTGATCCTTACAAGCGCCTCCTCGTGCGTTCCGTGAGAAAAATTCAGGCGCGCAACATCCATTCCCGCAAGAATAAGCTCCTTTAAGACTTTTTCGTCATCCGTTGCGGGTCCCATCGTGCAGATAATTTTTGTTCTCCTCATTATCATCTCTCCTTCTTAATATCCGCGCCGCTTTGACGGCACTTAATAAAAACAGCCGCAGAAAGGCTCAACCCCGTCCTACTCCGCGGCTTTAATTCTTATACCGTAAGCTTTTTAGCAAGCTCCGCCAATTCATCCGGCAGGTGCTTCTTCATTGCAAGACCCTCTTCAATATCCACATCCACGATTTTATTGTTCTGCATACAGACGATCCTGTTCGACTTGCCCTCAAGCAGAAGCTCTACGGAACGCGCGCCCATCTTGCTGGCGACAACTCTGTCGCGGACAGTGGGGCTGCCGCCTCTCTGAACGTGGCCGAGGATAGTTGCTCTTGATTCGATGCCTGTCTTTTCCTCTATCTCCTTCGCCATCTCCAAAACGCCGCCTATGCCCTCGGCAACTATAATGATCGAGTGCTTCTTGCCTCTTGACTTGCTTTCGAGGACCGTTCTTAACACATCCTCGTCAAAGTTCCACTTACGCTCCGGCACAAGTATTATCTCCGCGCCGCAGGCGATGCCCGCGTTCATTGCGATATATCCCGCGTTCCTGCCCATTACCTCTATGATTGAGCATCTCTCATGACTCGTTGCCGTATCTCTGATCTTATCGACAGCCTCCATAACCGTGTTAAGACAGGTGTCGAATCCGACAGTGTATTCCGAGCAGTCTATGTCATTGTCGATCGTACCCGGCATTGCTATGGTCGGCAGACCGTTTCTTGAAAGGTCGCGCGCGCCTCTGAAAGAGCCGTCGCCGCCTATAACAATAAGTCCGTCCAACCCGAATACCTTCGCTATGCCGCACGCTTTCTTCACGCCGGCTTCCGTCTTGAATTCAAGGCATCTTGCCGTCTGAAGTATCGTTCCGCCGCGCTGGATCGTTTCGGATACGCTTCTTGCCGTCATTTCCTGCATTTCGCCGTTTATAAGTCCGTTGTAACCCCTTTTGATGCCAAATACACGCAGACCGTAATAAACTCCCACACGCACTACCGCACGTATAGCCGCGTTCATGCCGGGCGCGTCGCCGCCGCTTGTCAGAACTCCGATCGTTCTTACATTTCTCATTTCCATCTGAGTTTCCTCCCTATATTGCAATAATTCAATTCCATACTATATGATGTCAATAAGCAGATTCTGCGCCTGCTTAAGCTCGGTGTCCGGCACAAGCACCTCATAGCACTCTCCTTCGCTGTCCGCGCCTGATATGAGCCGTTTCCTCGACAGAATATCATTTTCCTCCAGCATATTGCAAAGCCTGTCAACCGAATCCTTATCACCCGACATATAAATAACTGTCCACATCGTTTATAAATGCTTCCTTTCCCGGCTTCAGCCGTCCTCACCGGAACGAACCGTGCCGTGGGCCGTCATGATCTCGGCTCTGCCCTTTATTTTCATGGCGGAGGTCACCTCGGTAAACTGTGCGATATACACCTCGCCTTTATCAAGCTTTTCGGTATGATGAAACTTGGTGTCGCGTCCTCTGGTCAGACCGAATATCGTAACACCGTCCTCCAGCGCCTTGATCACTATATAATCGCTCTGTGAGCCGGCATAGTCCTGCATAAAAGCCTCCCGCGGAATACTCCGCTTATAATTCTTCCGATTCTTTCCCGTAATAATAATATACCTTTTTTATACAATTTTCAAGTAGCATATTAAAAAACAATTAAATTTTTGCGTACAATATATTTGTTGATTATGCCCAAGGCGCGCGGGATCGGATAGGTTTTTTGCATTAATTCGGCAGACTTGCCCGATTTCACGGTTTATTTCACAAATACATTTCCCGCTCCGAACACCTTTTCAAGTCTTTCGACAGCGGCGGCCGAGCCCGATACTCTCACTCCGTCAGGCGCCGCCATGCGTTTTTTTATGTCCGCAAAGTACACCACTAGCGGAAGCTCGCCGGCGCAGTCCGCCGCCTCGGACAAAAGCGCCCGAAGTCCCTGCTTTGAATATTTTTCCATTCTTATATACACGGTTTTCCCGCCGGATGGACGGCTGCTTTTCTTTGCCGCGTCCTCAAGCCTTGTTACCGCGGAGGCAAGTATTTTAGGCTCCTCGTCCTCTCTTAGGGAAAGTCTGCCGTCTACGGTAACTATCTCATTTTCGTTTATAAGGTGACTGTACCTCTCGTACACCTTCGGGAATATGATGACCTCCGCCGTACCGTACTCATCGCCCAGCTGCAAAAACGCCATCTGCTGATTGTTGCGGGTGGTTTTGTTCCTTCTCTGCTCCACTATTCCCGACACGGTAAGCTCCGTTCCGTCGGTCATGCCGTTTTCAGCCGCGCGGTAGGTGCCGTCCTCATTCTTCACCGCCGAGGCGATCACCTCGCCGATATTACAGGTCGAAACCTCCTTCACCTTTTCGGCGTACTCCTGCATCGGATGACCCGAAAAATACATTCCCGTGCTTTCCTTTTCCATTCTCAAAAGCTCGTTTTTAGGGTACTCCTCAATATTCGGGAAGGATACCTCCTCCTTTTCTCCGCCAAGACTGAACAGATCTATCTGACCGCGCACATTATCTCTGCCCGATCTGATGCTTTCGTCAAGCACAACCTCATACACGCTCATAAGCGCGCTGCGTTTGATTCCCATGCTGTCAAACGCGCCGCAGGCGATAAGTCCTTCAAGCGCGCGCTTGTTCATCTCCTTATCCGCCATGCGGTCTATAAAATCGGCGAAGTTTATGAATACGCCGTTTTCCTCTCTTTCCTTTACGAGCCGCTCTATAACGCCTTTGCCGACATTTTTTACCGCCGAAAGGCCGAAGCGTATGCCGTCTTTTTCCACGGTGAATCCGACGTCGCTTTTATTTATATCCGGCGCGAGCCTTTTTATGCCCATATCCATACAGTTGTTGATATACTGATGAATCTTGTCCGCGTCGCCAATGCTGGAAATAAGCGCCGCCATATACTCCGCCGGATAAAAGGTTTTCAGATACGCCGTCTGATACGCCACGTAAGCATACGCCGCCGCGTGGGATTTATTAAATGCGTAATTCGCAAAGTCGTTTATCTCGTTGAAAATATCCGTCGCCGTCTTTTCATCAATGCCCCGCCGTATGCAGCCGTCTATGATTATCTCGCCGTTCTCCTCAAGACCGTATATGAAGTTGTGTCTTTCGGTTTCCATCTGCTCTTGTTTTTTCTTTGAGATAACGCGCCTCAATATATCGGCTTTGCCCAGAGAATATCCCGCAAGCACCCTCACGATCTCAAGCACCTGTTCCTGATACACTATGCAGCCGTAGGTCTCTTTTAATATATTTTCAAGCAGCGGATGCTTATATGTTATCCTTGACGGATCCTTCTTGTTTGCTATATATCTCGGTATCGAGTCCATAGGTCCCGGACGGTAAAGGGCGATACCCGCCATTACATCCTCCAAGGAATCCGGCTTGAGATCGGTCATAAACTGCTTCATGCCGCCGCTTTCAAGCTGGAACACTCCGTCGGTGTTGCCCTCCGAGATAAGCTCAAACACCTGCTTTTCATTGTAATTTATGTCATAGATATCTATATCGATACCCTTTGTTTTCTTTATTATGTTTACCGCGTTCTCGATAACGGTAAGGTTCCTAAGTCCCAAAAAGTCCATTTTGAGAAGTCCCAGGCCCTCGATCTCGTCCTTGACGAACTGTGTCGTCACAACGTCGCCGTTTTTCTGAAGCGGCACGTAATTTAAGATAGGCTCCTTTGTTATAACGACCCCCGCCGCGTGAGTGGACGCATGGCGCGGCAGACCTTCCAAAGCCTGCGATACTGTTAAAAGCTCATGCACCTTGGGATCGTTTTCATATGCCGTTTTAAGCTCGCGGCTTATATCCAGAGCCTTGCCTATGGTCATTTTCAGGTCAAACGGTATCAGCTTCGCTATCCTGTCAACCTCTCCGTAGGGAATGTCAAGCGCTCTTCCGACATCGCGCACGGCAAGCTTCGCCTTCATTGTGCCAAAGGTGATTATCTGCGACACGCAGTCCGCGCCGTACTTTTGGGTGACGTAATCTATCACAAGCTGCCTTTTCTCCGGCGCGAAATCCACATCTATATCGGGCATACTTACTCGCTCCGGATTTAAGAAACGCTCAAATATAAGCGCATAGCGTATGGGGTC
This sequence comes from uncultured Lachnospiraceae bacterium, assembly GCA_964503455.1. GTDB lineage: Bacteria > Bacillota > Clostridia > UBA1381 > UBA1381 > CAZCZR01. Next base: position 6,486 of record CAZCZR010000048.1, read on the forward strand.
CACCTCCGTTATACCGAGGCAGTATGACACTATGCTGCCCACCGCCGAGCCTCTCCCCGGACCTACCATAACGCCGTGGGTCTTGGCATAGTTTATGAAATCCCAGACTATAAGGAAATAGTCCACAAAGCCCATGCTCTCAATAACGCCCAGCTCATATTCAAGCCGATCCTTCAGCTCCTTTGTTACCGGACTGTATCTGCGCTCAATGCCCTCGTAGCAGAGCTTCCTTAGATATTCCCGCGCTGTCACCCCGTCCGGCACGTCATACGACGGAAGATGCCTTGTGTTAAAGTCAAACTCCACATTACAGCGCTGTGCGATTTTTACGGTATTTTCCACCGCGTCGGGATATGACGAAAACAGCTCCGCCATTTCATCGGGGGATTTCAGATAAAACTCCTCCGTTTCAAATCTCATGCGGTTTTCGTCATTGACGGTTTTTTCCGTCTGTATACACATAAGGACGTCCTGATATTTCGCGTCCTTCTTTTCTATATAATGTATGTCATTTGTCGCGACAAGTCCGAGTCCCGTTTCTTTGGCAAGACGCACCAGCTGCGGAAGTATTCTTATCTGGGTGTCAATGCCGTGGTTCTGGATCTCGATAAAATAATTGTCTTTTCCGAATATATCAATGTGGCGCTTCGCTGCCTCGACAGCGTCATCGTATCTGTCCGCCGCCAAAAGCTTTGGTATCTCTCCGCCCAAGCACGCCGACAGAGCGATCAACCCCTCGGAATGCTCGCGCAGTATATCCATATCCACGCGCGGCTTATAGTAAAAGCCGTCCAAAAATCCCGCCGATACTATCCGGATAAGATTTTTATATCCGGTCTGATTTTCCGCCAGAAGCACCAGATGATTTGTCTTGTTGTCAACGCCGTGTACCTTGTCGAGCCTCGACCCCGGCGCCACATACACCTCGCAGCCTATTACCGGATGTATTCCCGCCGCCAGAGCGGCCTTGTAAAACGCCACCGCCCCGTACATAACGCCATGATCGGTAATGGCTATGGACTTCATTCCCAGCTCTTTCACTTTCGCTATTAACTTGTCAACCGGAGCCGCCCCGTCAAGCAGGCTGTACTCCGTATGAGTATGCAGATGAACAAAATCCATAGCCTTTACCTCTGCGGCGCGTTACACGTTTGCCGCTATAAGCCGCGCGATCTCCTTTGTCCCGACCTTCTTCATGCCGTCGGACATTATATCGCCGGTCCTGTATCCTAAATCAAGCACCCTTGAAACAGCCGCCTCAACAGCGTCCGGCTCCTCTTTCATATCGAGAGAATAGCGCAAAAGCATTGCCGCCGACAATATCGTAGCGATCGGATTAGCAATATCCATGCCCGCAATATCGGGAGCGCTTCCGCCGCTCGGCTCGTACAGGCCGAAGCTCGTTTCGTTAAGGCTTGCCGACGGCAGCATACCGATGGAGCCTGTTATCATAGACGCCTCGTCCGAAAGTATATCGCCGAACATATTCTCCGTCACCATTACGTCAAACTGCGCCGGATCGCGAACCAGCTGCATAGCCGCATTGTCTACCAGCATATGCTCCACGGTTACATCAGGGTAATCCTTTGCCGTTTCGTTCACGATCTTTCTCCACAGGCGCGATGAGTCAAGCACGTTTGCCTTGTCAACGCTTGTTACCTTCTTTCTGCGCTTCATGGCAACCTCAAAAGCGCGCACGGCGATCCTTCTTATCTCATTTTCGTTATATGAAAGCGTATCAACCGCCGTCATTACGCCGCCGATCTCTTCTGTCTTTCTTTCACCGAAATACAGTCCGCCCGTAAGCTCGCGCATTATAAGCATATCGAAGCCTTTCGCGCTTATCTCCTCCTTAAGAGGGCACGCGCCCGAAAGCTGCGGGTATAAAAGGCACGGTCTTAAATTCGCGAACAGTCCCAGTTCCTTGCGTATCTTTAAAAGTCCCGCCTCGGGTCTTAGCTGAGCCGGAAGCTTATACCACGGCGATGTTGTCGTATTTCCGCCTATGGAACCCATTAATACGGCGTCGGACTTCCTGCAGACCTCTAAGGTTTCGTCCGGAAGAGGCACGCCCACTGCGTCTATAGCGCAGCCGCCCATAAGCACCTTGGTATAATTGAAAGTATGACCGTATTTTTCCGCCACAGCGTCAAGCACCGTTACAGCGCCCGCGACTATCTCAGGACCTATCCCGTCGCCCGGAATAAGCGCGATATTAAATTCCGCCATTATTTGCTGCCTCCCTTGATTTGGGCTATAAGACCGCCCGCATTTATTATTTCCTGCATGAACGGCGGAAATGCGACCGCCTGATATGTTTTTCCCTTTGTTATGTTCGTGATAACGCCGGAATCAAAATCCACCGATACCTCGTCCCCGTTATCTATATCGGCCGAAGCCTCCGCACATTCAAGTATGGGCAAACCGATATTTATCGAATTTCTGAAAAATATCCTTGCGAAGTCCTTTGCTATAACGCATGAAATGCCGCTTGCCTTTATGGCTATAGGCGCGTGTTCTCTTGAGGATCCGCAGCCGAAGTTCGCTCCGCCGACCATAATGTCGCCCGGCTTTATCTTGTTCGCAAATTCAGTGTCTATATCCTCCATGCAGTGCTTCGCAAGCTCGGCGTGATCCTGTGTATTCAGATACCTTGCCGGTATGATAACATCGGTGTCTATGTTATCTCCGTATTTTATTACTGTTCCCTGTGCTTTCATCTGCTTTCCTCCTTACATGATCTCTTCCGGCGCCGTGATTTTGCCCGTAACGGCGCTTGCCGCCGCGACCTCCGGCGATGCGAGATAGACCTCGCTGTCAACATGACCCATACGTCCGAGGAAGTTTCTGTTCGTGGTTGAAACGCACTTTTCGCCGTGAGCGAGTATTCCCATATATCCGCCCAGACACGGTCCGCACGTAGGCGCCGAAACAACGCATCCGGCTTCTATAAAATCGGTCAGATAACCCGCTTTAAGGCTTTCAAGATAAACCCTTTGAGTCGCGGGTATAACTATGACTCTTATCCCCGGCTTTACCTTTTTGCCGCGAAGAATATCGGCGGCAGCCTTCATATCGCCCAGACGTCCGTTTGTGCAGGAGCCTATGACCACCTGATCGATCTCAATATCGCCCCAGTTTTCGGGAGTGCGCGCGTTTTCGGGCAAATGCGGAAAAGCCACCGTGTGCGGCACCTGCGAAAGGTCTATGTCAATGACCTGCGAGTACTCCGCGTCCTCATCGGCTGTAAATATCTCATATGTCTTGGAGGAATGTTCCTTCATATATTCTATCGTAAGCTCATCCACTTCAAAAATACCGTTTTTAGCTCCGGCTTCTATAGCCATGTTTGCAACTGTGAACCTGTCGTCCATAGTAAGGCTATGCACGCCCTCGCCCACAAATTCCATCGACTTGTAAAGCGCTCCGTCTACGCCTATCATGCCTATTATATGCAGGATAAGATCCTTGCCGCTTACATATTTGTTCAGCTTGCCCGTAAGATTGAACTTTATAGCCTCCGGCACCTTGAACCACGCCTTGCCCGTAGCCATGCCCGCAGCCATATCCGTCGAGCCGACTCCGGTCGAAAACGCTCCCAGCGCGCCGTAGGTACACGTATGCGAGTCAGCTCCTATTACAACGTCGCCCGCCACAACAAGACCTTTTTCCGGCAGCAGAGCGTGTTCTATGCCGACTTCGCCCACTTCAAAATAATTTACTATATCCTGTTCACGGGCAAAAGTCCTTACCTTAAGAGCCTGCTCCGCGGATTTTATATCCTTGTTCGGAACGAAATGATCCGGTACAAGAGCTATCTTTGCACGATCGAACACCTTGTCGATGCCGATCTTATCAAACTCATTTATAGCCACCGGCGCGGTAATGTCGTTACCGAGAACAAGGCTCAGCTCCGCCATTATCAGATCTCCGGCCGATACTCTGTCCATACCCGCCGCTTTGGCAAGTATTTTCTGAGTCATTGTCATACTCATTTTCAACACTTTCCTTTCGTATATTTATGCTTTAATAATTATAACATTTTTTCGGTAAAAATGCAATAGTTTCAGCAAAAAAATACTACTCCTCAAGTATCGCCTTCACGTACTCGTACACTCTTTTTACCGACTTTATTTCAAGACGCTCCTTCGGCGAATGTACATCGAGGATATTCGGTCCCACAGACACACATTCAAGCTCCGGTCTTTTTGCCGCGAACAGCCCGCACTCCAGTCCGGCGTGAATGATCTCAACACGCATATCATCGCCGTACATTCTGCGGTAGACGTCCATGCACGTCCTCATAAATTGCGAATCCGGCATATATTCCCACGCGGGATATTCGCTCACACGTTCCGCGCTTCCTCCCGCAAGCTCCGAAAGCGCGCCAAGGCGCTCGAAAAGCTCATATTTTCTCGAATTGACAGAGCTTCTTATAAGGAACACCGCCTCAAGCGCATTGTCTGTAAGGCTTGCTTTTCCGATATTCAGCGATGTTTCGGTAAGTCCGTTTATCTCCGCCGATCTGTTTTGCACCCCGTCCGGCGCAGCGATCAGAAAATCCGTTATACGCCTGCTGTCCTTCTCCGCAAGCGCGGTCTGCGCCGCACTGCCAAGCCTTGTGAATACTATCCGCGCATCCGCGTCGCTTGCGCGGTACTCCGTCTTTAAAGCCGCGTTTAAATTGAAAACGCGTTCCTCCAAAGCGTCTGCATCCTCGGTCAAAAGCTCCGCCGCGGCATATGACGGGATTACATTATCCTTTCCTCCGCCAAATAAGCTCACAAGTCTGAAATTTATGCCCGCAAGCGCCCTTGCAAGCAGCTTTACGGCATTGCCTCTGCACTTGTCTATCTCTGTGCCGGAGTGTCCTCCTTTCAGACCGCATACCTCTATCCTGACTTTTTCTCCTTCAGCATTTTCTTTTTCAAAAGGTATCCTGCACACAACGCGCATACCTCCGGCGCAGCCTGCCGTAAGGATTCCTTCCTCCTCCGAATCTATATTCAAAAGCCTGTTCCCCCGCAGCTGCGACATATCGAAGTCCGCCGCCCCGAACATACCTGTTTCCTCATCCGCTGTAAGCAGCACCTCAAGCTCCGGATGCGATATGCTCTCATCCGCAAGCAGCGCGAGCGCCATAGCCGCCGCTATCCCGTCATCCGCTCCCAGAGTTGTTCCCTCGGCAAATACATATTCGCCGTCGGTGCGAGCGTCTATACCCTCTGACAGGAAATCAATCTCTTTGCCGTCCGCCGCCTCGCATACCATATCCAGATGCCCTTGTATCACGATACCCGGCTTGTTTTCATACCCGCGTGAGGCTTTCTTTCGTATAAGAACGTTATTCAATCCGTCGCGATACGCCTCAAGACCGCGCTTCTTTGCAAATTCCATGCAATACTCGCTTATTGCGCGGGTATTGCCCGATCCGTGAGGTATCGCGCATATGTCCTCAAAATAGCCGAACACCTCGGCCGGCTCCTGATCCGATAATTTCTTCATTGCAGTCCCTCCTACCATGTCAGTATACCACATTTATCAAAAATAATCAAGGGCGCGTGCGAAAAGGCACTAAAAAACCGCCTCCGCATTGCTGCGGAGACGGTAATTATTTAAATTAGAAGTTCCAAGTTGTTATGTTGGTCATCGATACCTTGAAGATATTGAAGATCGCAACTGCAGCCTGAGCTCTTGTTGTGTAAGCCTGCGGCTCGAACATTGAATCTCCTGTGCCCTTCATGATGTCAGCCTGCTGCATTCTGTATACAGGTGTCTGAGCATATTCTGTAATTTCAGCTTCATCTGCATACGTCATTATAGCTGCTGTCGAAGCCAGCGGGATCGACAGTACGTCTGCTGCTCTGAACAGCATCGTAGCCATATCCTGACGGGTGATCGAAGCATCCGGATCGAACATACCGTAGCCTATACCTGTTACAATACCAAGCTTCTGAGCTGTTGCCACATACGGAGCATACCATGCATCCGCAGCTACATCAGTGAAGTCAAGCGTTGCCGTTGTATCAAGAACATCCATTGCCTCAATGATCAGCTTAGCAAACTGCGCTCTTGTTACATTAGCATCAGGATCGTAGAGGTTATTGCCTACGCCTGCGATAATGTTACGTACCGACAGAGCGCTTATAGCCTCTCTTGCCCATGCCTGCGATACATCATCATACGATGCAAGCGGCTGTTCAACTATCGCATACTGAACCGCTGTATCCTTCAATGCCGCATTCATCTGCGAACCGTCGTAGAGCGATCTCTTAACGATCTCGCCTGTTGACTGGTTAACAGCTACTACATTGTAAAGGTTCTGAGCGCTTGCAAGCGTGTACTTCGCCTTTACAAGTACCGGGTCGAAGCCTGTGTAGCTCGTCTTTTCAACGCCGTTTACCTTGACGTCAGCCTTGAATACGTTGCCTGTAAGCGTACCGCCGTATGTCGGTGTTCCGCCCTTGGCAAGTTCAGCCGCACTCAACTTAACCGAGAATCCTGTCGTTGTTGTGCCTGTGCCATACATAGCCCAGTACCAGTCATCATCGCTTGACGACGATGATCCGCCGCTGCCGCCGCTGAGGCTTCCGGGTGTCGAAGGCTTCTTTGTCGGTGAGCTTGTCGGTGATGACGTCGGCTCTTCTGTCGGCGAAGGTGTCGGCGAAGGCGAAGGTGTCGGTGTATTCAAACCGTTTACAGGAATGTCGTTAGAGCCTTCAACCTCTATCGTACCTGTTTCACCGGGTTCTGCAACCGCGACTGCCGCGTTGATAACGCCTACGTTATCATTCAATACGTTCAGCTTCAGGCCGTTAATAACATCGCTTATCGGATCGGTGTAACCGTTAATCAGGTTAGCATACTCGTCAGCTGTAAGCTCCTCGCCGTTGTATGTAGCAACGAAGTCTACGCCGTATACAAGCTCAATCTCGTTACCGTCCTTATCAACAGCTGTGATTACGAGGTACTGGTTGCCTGATGTATCCTTAGCAACTTCTGTGATCTGCGCATCCGTGAAGCCGTCCTTAATAGCTACAACTACCTTAGGAGCGGTTGTAGGCGAAGCCGTCGGTGTAGCTTCCTCGGCTACCTCAACCGTAAATACCGGCTTAACCATCTGAATCGTAGCAGGATCATCACTG
>CAZCZR010000049.1:0-13482 GCA_964503455.1 uncultured Lachnospiraceae bacterium
TAGTCTGTATTAAGCGATATACGATAAATAGCACGCTTAATGCGAACACGGAAACGGAACAGAAAGGCTAAGGTGAATTTTATGAAAAACTATTTGGTTGACAGTGTTGAAGCGCTGGAAAGAAAGCTCGCCGAGGTGCGCGAAGCACAGAGAAAGTTTGCCTCATACACTCAAGAACAGGTAGACGCTATATTCAAGGCGGCTGCCACAGCCGCCAACAATGCGCGTATTCCTCTCGCGAAATCGGCGGTCGCAGAAACAGGCATGGGCGTTGTTGAGGATAAGGTCATCAAAAATAACTATGCCGCCGAATATATCTATAACAAATATAAGGATGTAAAGACCTGCGGCGTTATCGGCTCGGATCCGTCCTTCGGCACTAAAAGGGTGGCGGAGCCGCTCGGCGTCATAGCGGCGGTCATCCCTACCACAAACCCGACTTCCACGGCGATATTTAAAACGCTTATCGCTTTAAAGACGCGAAACGGCATCATTATCAGTCCGCACCCGCGCGCTAAGAAAAGCACTGTTGAAGCCGCAAGGATAGTTTTGGATGCGGCTGTTAAGGCGGGCGCGCCCGAAAATATAATCGGATGGATCGATATTCCCTCTCTTGACATGACAAATCTTGTTATGAAGGAAGCCGACTGTATTCTCGCCACAGGCGGTCCGGGCATGGTCAAGGCGGCGTATTCCTCCGGCAAGCCGGCTCTCGGCGTAGGCGCCGGAAACACACCCGCGATCATAGACAGCTCGGCGGATATTCTGATGGCGGTCAACTCCATCATCCATTCAAAGACCTTTGATAACGGCATGATATGCGCTTCGGAGCAGACGGTTATCGTTGACAAGACAATATACAACGATGTCAAAAAGGAATTTATCCGCCGCGGATGTTACTTCCTTGAGGGCGAGGAGCTTGACAGGGTACGAAAGACTATGATCATAAACGGCGCTCTGAACGCAAGGATCGTCGGTCAGAAGCCTGTCACGATAGCGGCTCTTGCGGGCGTTGAGGTCCCCGAAAGCACAAAGATCCTTATAGGCGAGGTCGAGAGTGTGGAGCTTTCGGAGGAGTTCGCCCATGAAAAGCTGTCGCCGGTCCTCGGTATGTATAAATCGGAGGACTTTGCCGACGCTCTTGGCAAGGCTGAACGGCTGATAGCCGACGGAGGCTACGGCCACACGTCGTCGGTATATCTCAACCCCGTGACGGAACAGGCTAAAATAGACGAGTTTGCCGCGCGTATGAAAACCTGCCGCATACTTGTAAACACACCTTCATCACACGGCGGTATAGGCGATATATATAACTTTGACCTTGATCCGTCGCTTACGCTGGGCTGCGGCTCATGGGGCGGAAATTCGGTTTCTGAAAACGTTGGAATAAAGCATCTTTTAAATATCAAAACAGTCGCCGAAAGGAGAGAGAATATGCTGTGGTTCAGAACGCCTGAAAAGGTTTATATAAAGAAAGGCTGTCTCCCCGTTGCGCTTGATGAGCTTGGCACAGTCATGCACAAGAAAAAGGCATTTATTGTAACCGATGAGTTCCTTTATAAAAACGGATATACAAAGGCCGTCACCGACAAGCTGGATGAAATGGGTATAGCTCATACTACCTTCTTCAATGTGCTGCCCGACCCGACTCTCGGCTGCGCTATGGAAGGCGCAAAGGCAATGAGCGCTTTTGAGCCGGACGTTATAATAGCCGTCGGAGGCGGCTCCGCAATGGACGCGGGCAAAATAATGTGGGTGCTTTACGAGCATCCGGAGGCTGACTTCGCGGATATGGCGATGCGCTTTATGGATATACGCAAGAGAGTCTACACCTTCCCGAAAATGGGCGAAAAGGCATATTTCATAGCCGTGCCTACTTCAGCGGGAACCGGCTCTGAGGTAACTCCCTTTGCCGTTATCACCGATGAAAACAGCGGCGTAAAATATCCTCTTGCCGATTACGAGCTTATGCCGGATATGGCTATAGTGGATGCGGATATGATGATGAATATGCCTAAGGGTCTTACATCGGCTTCGGGCATTGACGCTCTGACTCACGCTCTTGAAGCATACGCGTCGGTCATGGCGACCGAGTTCACCGACGGCTTGGCTCTTAAGGCTATACAGACCATATTCGATTATCTGCCCGCAGCTTATAACGAAGGCGCCGCTAACCCGAAAGCAAGAGAAAAAATGGCTCACGCTTCATGCATGGCGGGTATGGCGTTCGCCAACGCTTTTCTCGGCGTATGCCACTCCATGGCTCATAAACTCGGCGCGTACCACCATATACCTCACGGCGTGGCAAATGCTCTGCTTATAACGAGGGTTCTTCGCTATAACGCTGAAGAAGCGCCCGCAAAGATGGGTACTTTCCCGCAGTATGAGTATCCGCACACCCTTGAAAGATACGCTGAAATCGCCGATTTCCTCCATCTCGGCGGAAACAGTGACGAGGAGAAGCTTGACAGGCTCTGCGCAAAGATAGAAGCTCTTAAAAAGGCCGTAGGCATAAAAGACACTATCGCGGATTACGGCGTCGATGAGAAGTACTTCCTTGAAACACTCGATGAGATGACGGAAAACGCTTTCGATGACCAGTGTACCGGCGCGAATCCGAGATACCCGCTTATGAGCGAAATCAAGCAGATATACCTTGACGCATACTACGGCAATAACAAGGCTGAATGATCTATACGAAATTGAATAGGTTCTCTGTATTCTTTTCACTGCTTATTCAATTTTCCGGACAAGAAAGGAGTTAATGAAATATTATGAAGCTTGACAATGTTATAGCGACCCGTAAAAACAAAACTATCTACCGTGACGGCGACGCCTGCATAAAAGTGTTTGACGAGAACTTTTCCAAGGCGGATATTTTAAATGAGGCGCTCAATACCGCGCGTATAGAGGAAACAGGGATCAATATGCCGAAAATACGCGGCGTCAACATGATCGACGGAAAATGGGCGATAATCACCGATTATATCGAGGGCGAGACTCTTGCGTCGCTTATGGAAAAGAACCCCGATAAAACAGACGAATATCTGGAGCTGTTTGTTGACACACAAATCTCGATACAAAACAAAGAGTGTCCCATGCTCCAGAAGATACACGATAAGATGAACCGCAAAATCAGCGAGAGCGACATAGACGCGACAACACGCTATGAGCTTCACACGCGGCTCAACGGTATGAAGAAGCACAAAAAGGTATGCCACGGCGATTATAATCCGTCTAATGTGATAATCACGGCGAACGGTACGCCGTATGTGCTTGACTGGGCGCACGCAACCCAGGGCAACGCCTCCGAGGATGTGGCAAGAACCTATCTTCTGTTCATTCTCGACGGCAAAAAGGAGCTTGCGGAAAAGTATATACGTCTTTTCTGCAAAAAGAGCGACACTGCGCTTCAGTACGTTCAGTCGTGGCTGCCAATCGTGGCGGCTTCGCAGCTCACCAAGAAAAAGGAAGGCGAACGCGAGCTGCTTGAAAGCTGGATAAACGTAGTGGAATACGAATAATACGGCTTAAAAATATAACCCCTATAAAACAAGCCGCGTCCTGTTAAAAAGACGCGGCTTGCTTTTGTTTTCGTTACTGCTTTATTTCAAAATAAGGTCTAAGCTCCTCATCCCAGCAGAACGCCTTTACGCTGTCGCCCTCTGCCGCGGAATATTCTATCGAAAAGCTTGTTTTCTCCTTTGGCTGTATATCGGCGGCGTTCACGCGAACTTCCTTTAGTATGCCGTCACTGTCGTATACAGCCGCGAATATCGTTGCTTTGAGCGTCTCGGAAGCGTTGTTTTCAACCTCGGCACTCACTTTGCCGTCCGCGATGGAGCTGCTTATAAGCGTAAGCGATCCTTCCGATGTTGCGGGCTGCTGTTCACGGTTATAATTGAAAATATCCAAAGACGGGATCGCTTTTCCGTCAAAGTCAAACAGAGTCGTGTTCTCAACTACATTCGCGTCAACTCCGTCATCCGATTCCCTGTATGCCCAGCCGGAAAGGCAGCCGCCTTTGCCGTCGTCAACATGGATCATGACAGGATCCCAGTATATATCTCCTATACATCTGCCGCCGTCAACGTTTTTCAATCCGTTGAACAGCTCCGCCATAAAGCCCTTATGTCCGGCCAATGTCGATGGATATATATCCTTGTACGCGTCTATATCGCTGAGCTGTCCGCTTTGACCGTTCTTTAGTGTCGGATTCCAGTTATAGCCGGTCTCCATGATAAGTATGTCCTTATCGTACTTTTTGGATATGGTGTTGCAGAAGCTTACAGCCGTCGCAACCGTGTTATTCGTCCAAGACGGATAGTAGGATGCGCCTATATAATCATACTTGATGCCATTTTTCTCGGCTTTGTCTATCCACCATGTATATATGCTTTCTATGCTGCCGTTCGACAAATGAAAACCCACCTGCGTTTCGGGCGACACAGCCTTTACGGCGTCATATGCGGCATTATTGAACCGTACCATAGAAGCCCAGTCCTCGGGGCATTTTATATCGTTTGTGTTGTCTATATTGTCATCATACACCAGCTCGAAGTCGTTTGAATTCATATTGGCAGCGAAGGTGTTTCCGAACGGGAACAGAAGTCCGCCGTTAGTTTCGTTGCCTATAGTAACGTACTCCGGAACAGTGTCCTGCTCCTTCAGCTTTGTCATGACGTCATATGTATAGCTGTACATAAGCTCTTCAAGCTTTGCGATGATCTGCGTCCGCTGAGCCGACGTCATTGAGCGTAAAAACGCCGGATCCGACACATCATATCCTATCTCTTCATCGATCTGCTCCGCCCAGTCGGACGGTATGATCTGCCGGTCGCCGTTGGACCAGTAGTCCGAATAGTGGAAGGTGTACTGTATCTGCATACCGTTTTCCTTGGCGCGTCTTGCAAGGGCGAGAGTATCGTCAAGATTCTGAAAACCGTCGGGCAGATAATACGTTCCGTCTCCCCTTCCCTTGCCGGGGTTGTTGTAAAGGCGTATGCGCGCAAGATTTGCTCCGTTATCCGCAAGGAGCTTTACCGCGTCCGATTCGTTTCCGTCCGCGTCATAATACTTTCCGCCAAGACTTTCTATATATGAAAGCTCCGTTATATCCACGCCCTTTAAAAACGGCGTTCTTTCCGCTGATTCCGTAACGGTCACGGACTGCACCTCAAGCTCCGTATCCGCCGCCTTGTTGAATACCAGCTCCGAGCCGTCCGCAAGCGTCACGCCCGAAAGCTTGACCTCTCCGTAATCGGAAAGCATCGGTATAACCGCCTCCGCGTCAGTAAAGCCTTCCGTTTTTAATGCGATGTATGAGGTCCCGTTCTCGGTAACGGCGCTGTTTTTGCAATTTACCGTTATATCGTATACGCCGCTTGGTTCATCCAAGGGCACCGTCTTTACCTCAGCGCCCGTGCCGAACACAGGCATATCGGCAGCTGCCGCGCCCGCAGCCGAAGCCGCCATCGCCAGAACAAATGCCGTTAACATTAATACCGTTTTTTTCACTCCGTTCCTCCTTTTTAATCCTCCATGCCGCCTTTGGGCGGCTCAAATCAGTAACGCGGAAAAGAAGCCGGCAGATTGCCTTCTTGAGGGACGACGGCGTATGTGTATACTCCCGTTCCCGAAAGCAGGTGATATGCGAAGCTTATTTTTCACGTTAATCTCCGAAAGATATTCCTATCTCTCTTGCCGCCATAATCATCTCGCTGTCCTCCGGTACCGTCTTAAGCCTGCCCGCTACCTCGGAAAGCGGCACCGGCACGATTTTATCGTTTTGAATAGCAACCATATATCCGTACTTCTCTTTTGCAATAAGCCTTGCCGCCGCCGCTCCGAAACGCGTTGACAGCACTCTGTCGTAAGGGCAGGGACTGCCGCCTCTCTGGAAGTGACCCGGAACGGTAACGCGTATTTCGTGACCGGTCTTTTCGCCAAGCTCCTCCGCCACTCTGTACGCAATAGACGGATGCTTCATCTCCGCTCTTGCGGCTTTAAACTCCTTTTTCTTCATCTTCGCCTCTTCGACGGATTTTGCGCCTTCGGCAACGGCGAGAATTGAAAACCTCTTGCCCTGCTTGCTTCTGTCGTCTATGACCGCGGCTACCTTGTTTATATCGTAGGGAATCTCTGGCAGAAGTATTATGTCTGCGCCTCCGGCAATACCCGCCGCAAGCGTCAGCCAGCCCACCTTGTGACCCATGACCTCGACTACAAATATTCTTCCGTGAGATGTTGCAGTCGTATGAATACAGTCTATAACCTCTGTGGCAATATTCACCGCGCTTTGGAAACCGAAGGTCATCTGCGTTCCCCATACGTCATTGTCTATAGTCTTTGGCATGGATACTACGTTCAGTCCCTCCTGCGACAAAAGATTCGCCGTCTTGTGAGTGCCGTTTCCGCCCAGAACCACCAGACAGTCAAGACCCATCTCGCGGTAATGCTTTTTCATGCTTTCAACCTTGTCAATATCGTTCTCGTCCTCTTTGACGCGCATCAGCTTGAACGGCTGACGGCTTGTGCCAAGAATCGTTCCGCCGACGGTAAGTATTCCCGAAAAATCGGCGCGTGTCATCTTCTTGTAGTCGCCGTGTATCAGTCCGCGGTAACCGTCTTGTATGCCGTATATCTCAACATCCGGCATCTCCACGTACAGAGCCTTTGCCACTCCTCTTATAGCCGCGTTAAGGCCCTGACAGTCGCCGCCGCTTGTAAGTATACCTATTTTTTTCATGAAAAGCACTTCCTTCCGATAAAATCATCATACGGTTATTGTATCATCTTTTTTATGTAAAATCAAGTCTTTACCGGTATTTTTTTAATGACCCTCCTCAGATATATCCGAGAACGCGCACAACATATATCGACGCCGTAACCGTAAGCGCGGAAAACAGCGTTGTAAGCACGACAATCTCCGACACAAGCTGATCATCATTGTTCATGTTCTTTGCCATTATATACGCCGCGACCGTTGTCGGCGCGCCAAGCATAATTATAAGCGCCACTATGTCGGCTCCGCGAAAACCCATCCATATTGCTATCGGCAGAAATATCAGCGGCTGTATTACAAGCTTTATCGCGCTTGCCGCCGCTGCAAGACCGGCGCTCTTTTTCACCGAGCCTATCTCAAAGCCCGCGCCCACAGCCAAAAGAGCTATAGGCGATGTTATCGACGCCATATATCCGAGCGTTTTTTCTATTATCACCGGGAACCGCACCTTTAAAAGCGCAAACGGCACACCCAGAACTATTCCTATAATAAGCGGGTTTTTCGCCACCCCTAAAAGTATAGAGCCTATGTTTATCTTTTTGTTTTCATCCCTTGAGTACACCGTCATAAGTATCACCGAAAATATGTTGTAAAGCGGCACAGACGCCACTATCATCATCGGCACCATTCCCGCGTTGCCGTATATATTTTCGGCAAAAACCACTCCCAGAACAGCCGCGCTTCCTCTGCACGAACCCATTACAAAGGAGCCTACCTCGCTTTTATCCTTTATGCAAAGCGACGCGATAAGCCATACCGATAAAAAGCACAAAAGCGTTGTAATAAAGCAAAACGCCACAAATTTGAAGCTGAACTCCGCGCCCAGATCGGTTGCCGCTATATCCCTAAACAGCAGCACCGGAAAAAGCACCGTAAACGCGAGTTTATTGTTCGTTGCCACAAATTTATCGTCTATAACGTTTATCCTTCTCAAAAACCAGCCTATGAATATCATCAAAAACACAGGCACCGTCGCGTTAAGGCTGAACATCAGGTTTTCCATCGGCTCACACCTCCGCAAAATACATTGCGTCAAGTATATGCTTTCCCGTTTTTGTCCGGAATATTCGATCCCTTGCCCTGCGGACTGCCTCGGCGCTCTCGTGTTCCTCAAACAGATTTACAAGAAAGTCCGCCTCGACAAGGATTCTGTGATCGGCGCCGGTTATATCTTTATAGGTGTGGTGATGCGCTATAAGCCAGCACACTCTGTCCGCAAGCTCCGCGTCCGCGCCGAGCTTTTCAAGCATGGGTCTTGCCGCGCCGGGGCCTTCAAGCTCCTGATACTTTCCGTCGGATGAGCCGTATTTTTCCTCGCTCGCCTTTATCCCTATATCATGCACTATCGCCGCGCACTCAAGTATATACCTCGTCCTTTCATCAAGTCCCTCGCCCTCGCCTATGGTCTTGGCAAAGCCGTACACCTTCAAAAAATGGTTTATCCTTTTAATGTCGCCCGCGTAATAATCTATCATTTCGCGGATAAGCTGTTCTTCCGTCATTTCCTCGCTATTCTCCCAGTATTTTCATTACCCTTTCCGCTATATACGAAAAGCTGTCCTTTGTTCCGTCATTTCGCCCCGGCGCCGCGTCCGCGCCGTATATGAGAAGCGGCGTGTATTCTCTTGAATGATCCGTACTCGGCGTTGACGGGTCGCACCCGTGATCCGCTGTGATCATAAGCGTGTCGCCTTCTCCCAAAAGCGGCAGCAGCCTGCCAAGGCGCTCGTCGAACCGATTAAGCGCCTTTGTATAACCCGCCGTATCGTTTCTGTGACCGTAGAGCATATCAAAATCCACCAAATTTACAAAGCACAGACCGTCAAAGGCTCTTTTCGCATACTCTTCCGTTTTGTCCATTCCGTCGTCGTTGGAAACGGTGCGCACAAGCTCGGTCACTCCCGATCCGGCGAATATGTCGTTGATCTTGCCGACGGCTATAACGTCCTTGCCCGCCGCCTTCAGCCTGTCAAGCATGGTATCGGCGGGAGGCTTCAGTGAAAAGTCATGACGCCTTGATGTGCGCCTGAAATTCGGGTATTCTCCTTCAAACGGACGCGCTATTATTCTGCCGACTCCGTGTTTGCCGCGCATTATTTTCCGCACCGTCTTGCAATACTCATACAGCACGTCAACCGGAACAATATCCTCATGCGCCGCTATCTGCAAAACGCTGTCCGCGGAGGTGTACACTATAAGCTTGCCGGTCTTTATATGCTCCATGCCGTAATCGGCTATGACCTGAGTGCCTGAATACGGCTTATTGCACAGAACGCCTCTGCCTGTCGCGCGTTCTATCTCCGATATTATCTCCGCCGGAAAGCCGTTTGGATATGTAGGCATCGGAAGCTCCGACACAACTCCCGCTATCTCCCAATGGCCGGTAGTCGTGTCCTTGCCCGCGGACTTTTCCGCAAGACGCGCATACTCGCCTATCGGAGAGGCTTCCTTTTCGCCGTAGTTTATGCCGTCAATGTTGTAAAAGCCGAGACTTTTCATATTGGGTATGTAAAGCTTGCCGGTGTCAAAGCACGCGCGGAAGGTATTGCTGCCCTCATCGCCGTAAGCCGCCGCGTCCGGCATTTCGCCTATTCCGGCGCTGTCAAGCACTATCAAAAATACACGCATCATTCTTCCCCCGCCAATATTTTTACAGCCGAGCTTGTTCCTATGCGGCTGCATCCGGCGGCTATGAATTTCTCAATAGCCTCGCGTGTGCGTATGCCGCCGGCAGCCTTTATCTTTACATTTTTGCCTATATGCTTTTTAAAAAGCTCAATGTCCTCCAATGCGGCTCCGCCCGTGCCGAAGCCTGTGGATGTTTTGATAAAATCGGCTCCCGATTCCGTGACTATCCCGCAAAGAGCCGTCTTTTCCTCCTCCGTCAGAAAGCACGTTTCAATGATGACCTTCATGACTTTTCCCGCGCACGCTTCTCTTACAGCCTTCAGCTCCGCCAAGACGGCATCAAAGTTTCCGTTTTTAACGTCCGCTATATTGATTACAGTATCTACCTCATCGGCGCCGTCGGCTATCGCCTGCTTCGTTTCAAACACCTTCACGGCTGTCGTGTTGTAACCCAAAGGAAAACCTATCACCGTACACACTGTGATCTCGTCGCCGTATCTGCTTTTAACTCCCGCCACATAATCCGGCGGTATGCATACCGAAGCGGTCCTGTAACGCAAAGCCTCGTCGCACAGCCTGTATATCTCCTCCTCTGTCGCCGTCGGCTTCAAAAGAGTGTGGTCTATTCGGGCAAAGATTTCATTTCTTTCCATTATTCATTCTCCTATATCATGGTTTCAAGCTCCGCACGTATCTCATCGGCGGAGTCATAGCCTGTAAATACAACCATATATCCCGCATTGTTCTTGACATAGTAAGCGCTCCATGCGCCGCCGTCATTATATATGCCCACCGTAATGCCGCTGATAATAAACGTATACGGCGCGTTCCCGCTCATATGCTCAGCCGTTTCAATGCCAACGGCAGTGCTTTTATGCGATCTGTCCTCCGCGCTTGTCGCGGAAGCCGAGGAGGATGAACCTCCCGAAGCGCCTCCGGAAGAACCCGAAGCCGCTGATGACGAGCTGACGGATACGTTTCCTCCCGAAGCCGCGCCGGACGATTGAACCGATATATTCTTGTCATCCGCGCCGTCCGGACCGTTCGCCGCTTCCGCCTGCGCAGTCATCTCATTATCCCTGACCTCCGGCATTTCGTCCGAGTCATTGTCCTGTTCCGCAGACTTTTCTCTGTACGAAGCTTTTTCAGGCGCTGACTGAGCTGTATAATTCTGCGCCTCCGAAGCCGTGTCATTTTCCGGCGGCTGCGTGACAGCTTCCGGCGCGTCCTCGGAAAAGCTGTCAGACGCGTTTTCGGACGCGTTATCCGACCGGCTTTGCTTATATATTTGTCCTTTGTTCGCCGCTGTGCCGGTTCCGGCTGTATTGCCGTAGGACGGGGAATCTTTCGAGGTCTCCGCTTTGCCTGCCGGCACAGGCTCTTGGACCGGGGGCGCGGTTACATCGCTTTTGATAATCTCTTCCCAAACCGTATCCGTCGGCTGCGAATCCGCGCTGTCCGCTGTATATTCGTGCGCCGCATCCGTTGCCGAGGAAGTCGGCAGAGCGCTTTGTTCCGCATCATTCTCCACCTGTACCGCAGGCTTTTCCATAAGCTTGGGAACGACCCCGACCGATACGCACACTATGGCGATACCCGCCGCGCACGCCGCTATAATATTTCTGTATCTGACAATAAACGGCTTTCTTTTTACGGCGTTGCCCTGCGCCTTTTCCGCCTCGCTTACAAGCGCTGAAAGAAGATCCTTGTTTTCGGGCAGAGAGTCCATCATCTTTTTATAATCATCCTTAAACAATGCCGCAATCCTCCTTTAAAGCGGATCTTAACAGCTCGCGCCCGCGTTTTAAGCGGGATTTTACCGTATTTTCCTTGACGCCGAGATATTCGGAGATGCAGTGTACGCTCATTTCCTCGTAGTAGTGCAGATGTATGACTGTTCTGTACTTTTCCGGCAGCTCGCGGACGGCATAATAAAGACTTAGGTCTTTATCATCGGTAAAGACGGCGTTTTCGTCAAGAGTTTGCGTCCTTCTGCGCTCGGCGCGTCTGAAAAGATCAACCGCGCGGCTGGCCGTCACGCGTATGAGCCACGCTTTTATATGCTCCTCCGACTCAAACTCGCTGTGCTTCTGTATGTACCTTAAGAAAACCTCCTGCGTAACGTCCTCCGCGTCGCAGACATTTCCCGTTCTGGCAAAAGCAAGCTTGTACACCATATTAAAATATTTTTTGACGGCTTCAGCCGCCGTCAGATCCATATTTTCCATACGGTCCTTCTCCTTAAAAACGCCGCCGGCATGACCATGCGGCGAAAAAGCTGTTTTATCCCTGTTTATTGCCTGTATAACAATCTCCGTTCCGCCGCCCCGCGCCGTCACAAACAGGAATTAAATTCACTCTCCCGCCGGAGCTGACGCGAAAGGAAATTTCACGTTAGTTTCTAATATAATACGTTTCACAGAGTAAAAAGGTTGCATTGTTTTAAAATTTCTTATAAAAAAATTCTCCTCTAAAAATGCTTCATGGGTCCGCTGCCCTTTCCGATATCCAGACCCTTTTGCAGTATTTTTGTTATGTAAGCCTTAGCCTTTCGCACCGACTGCTCCGTATCCGCGCCAACGGCAAGACATGACGCGATCGCCGATGACAGCGTGCAGCCTGTGCCGTGATTGTTGGGATTTGCTATACGCTCCCCCGTTATCACAACCGTCTTTTCGGCGCTAACAAGCACATCAGCGCAGGCGCCCTTCATATGGCCGCCCTTTATCAAAACGCTCTCAGGGCCAAAACCAAGCAGGATCTTCCCCGCCCTTTCCATATCTTCAACGGAGGATACGGAAAGTCCCGTAAGCGCACACGCTTCCGGTATGTTCGGAGTGATCACGCGGCAGAGCGGAAAAAGACGGCTCTTTAACACAGCGACAGCATCCTCGTCCAGAAGCCTTTTCCCGCTTGTGGAAACCATTACGGGATCAAGCACCGTATTCTTCGCCCCGTACTTTATAAGAGCGTCCGACACCGCGCGGACGTTCGCAGCCGAGGCAAGCATACCTATCTTGACCGCATCGGGGACTATATCCTCAAACACGGCCTGTATCTGCGCCGTCACCGTTTCGGGGGAGATTACCTCAACCGCGCTTACGCCCATTGTGTTCTGCGCCGTCACGGCAGTCACCGCCGACATCGCGTACACGCCGAATACCGTCATCGTCTTTATATCCGCCTGTATACCCGCCCCGCCTATAGAGTCAGAGCCCGCTATTGTAAGCGCTGCCGGTATTTTGGCGATTCTTTCCATGCTCATTGGCATTGCGCGCTCCTCTGCTCGATTATAGCCAGCACATCGGCGGAGCTTTGACCGTAATCGCGGTTCATCCGGTTTAAGGGCATTGAAAAATCGCCGTTATAGCTGATTATATCATAATTGGTGCTAAACGAGATCCTGTAACCAAGCCTTGACTTGACCTCATTGTCCACCTTCTTTGTCGTTATTCCGTTCGGATATGCCATAGTAATTATTTTTCTTCCTGTTATGCTTTGAAGTATCTTGTCCGAAAGAGAAATGTCATAGAGTATGTCCTCAAACATACTGTCATCACAGTATATTCCCCAAAGCTCGCTGTCGGGACGCTTGTGCAGCAGATACGTATGGTTGCCTATCTCTATAAGTCCCGAATCGGTCATTTCCTTAAGCTGCTCCGCCGTGACTGCGCCCGGCGTGCCGACCTTTGCCGCTATCATATTAAGATTTGCCTTTATTCCGTATTTTTGGCAAAGAGGATATATCTTTGTGTAAAAGCTCTCATATCCGTCATCCACCGTAAGCATGATAAGCTTTCTTGTTTCGGCGTCGGGGTCAATGTCAAGAAGCTCCGACGGCGTTATAAATGTGTAGCCGCTTGCGATCAGCAGCTGTATATCGCTTTCGATCTGCCACGGAAGCACCGAGTAAGTCGAAAGCTCCTCCTCCGTTTCCACCACATCGTGATACATGAGCGCGGACACCGCCAAACTTTTCGCGGACGCCGCGCTTCCCATACATATTGCGTATGCCGCGATCAAAACGGCAATCAGTTTTTTTCTCAATTTAATCCTCCATGCCGCCTTTG
>CAZCZR010000050.1:0-13237 GCA_964503455.1 uncultured Lachnospiraceae bacterium
ACGAACTCGGAATGACGCAGGTTCTGTTTGCCGGATTTATGGGAGTTTCAACAAAGACCGTTGAGGCTTGGGAGGCAGGGCGCAATATGCCCGACGGCCCCGCAAGACGAATACTTTCAATGCTAAAGGCTGACCCCGCTCTTCCGCAGAAATTAAATATCATAGCGAAATAAAATCCAATACTGATTTTGAGGGGCTGTTTATTTTGATACAGCCCCTCAAGACTTTGGTGCGATTACATAATATTTTAATCGCCGCATCCGCATTATTTTACATCCTCCAGAGCTATCACCGGCACATTTTCGGCGGTGCAGCCGGTTTCCATGACCTCCACCATGGCGGCTACGGTGTCAAGACTCGTCATTATGGTGACGGAACATTCCGCCGATACGCGGCGGATTTTGAATCCGTCGGAGTATATGTCGTTGACCTTTGTCGGAATATCCACTACAAAATCTATCATACCGCTCCTGATAAGGTCGAGGATGTTCGGAACGCCCTCGGATATTTTCTTTGTGACCTTTACGTTAATGCCGTTGTCCGACAAATACCTCGCCGTACCCGCCGTCGCGAACACACGGCAGCCTATATCCGCCATGCGCTTTGCAAGGGGAAGTATATTTTCCTTGTCGCTGTCGCGTATGGTGAGAAGCACCGAGCTGCCGCGCTTCGGAATAGTCGTATGCGCAGCCGTAAAGCCCTTGAACATCGCCTCGTTGAAGCTGCGTCCAAGACCCAGCACCTCGCCTGTCGAGCGCATTTCGGGGCCTAAGGTGACTTCCACGCCGGGCAGCTTCTCTGTGGAGAAGATAGGCACCTTTACCGCAACCGTTTCGGTCGCGGGCGCGATACCGGTGGAATATCCCATATCGGAAAGCTTCTCCCCCGTCATTATCCGCGTCGCTATATCTATGACAGGCACATTGGTCACCTTCGTGATATACGGCACTGTGCGGCTTGAACGCGGGTTCACCTCTATTATATAAAGCTCTCCGCGGTATTCAATAAACTGAATATTTATCATTCCTATGACCTTAAGCTCCAAGGCTATGCGATAGGTGGTGTCCTTTATCTTTTCTATTATCTCCTCCGAAACGTGCTGCGGCGGATATATGGACACGGAATCGCCCGAATGTACCCCCGCGCGCTCCAGATGCTCCATGACTCCGGGTATAAGCACGTCAACTCCGTCGCATATGGCGTCCACCTCAAGCTCCCGTCCGCCCAGATACCTGTCGATAAGCACGGGATTGTCGCTGTCCTTCTTAAACGCGTCCTTTAGGTAGCGCACAAGCTCCTCCTCGTTTTTGGTGATCTCCATGCCTTGACCGCCAAGCACATAGGACGGACGCACCAGCAGCGGATATTCAAGCAGCTCCGCCTCCTTCACGCCCTCTGTAACGCTCCATACAGCCTTGCCCTTCGGGCGCTTGATACAAAGCTTTTCAAGCATTTCGTCAAACTTTTCCCTGTCCTCCGCCTCGTCGATATACTTCGGCTGTGTGCCGAGTATGGGCACATTCATCGAATCGAGGAAATTCGCAAGCTTTATCGCCGTCTGACCTCCGAACTGCAGCACAACACCCTCCGGCTTTTCAAGCTCGATGATATTAAGAACCTCCTCCTCGGTAAGCGGCTCGAAATAAAGCTTGTCCGAGGTGTCAAAGTCGGTGCTGACGGTTTCGGGGTTGTTGTTGATGATAATGGTTTCGATTCCCTTTTTGGCAAGCGACTTCACACAATGCACAGAGCAGTAATCGAACTCTATGCCCTGACCTATCCTGATCGGGCCGGAGCCTATGACTATCACCTTTTTATTGTCCGACGGCACGCTTTCCGTGGCTTCGTCGTAGGTGGAGTAGTAGTAAGGCGACACGGCTTCAAACTCTCCGGCGCAGGTATCGACCATTTTGTATACGGGCGTCACGCCCAGAGCCTCGCGGCGCTTTCTCACATCAAGCGCCGACGCGCCCACAAGCTCGGCTATGCCCTCGTCCGCAAAGCCCATGCGCTTGTACTTCCTCATCATATCCGCGTCTATATCCGAAAGGCTGCACCTTTCAAGCTCCTCCTCGGCGTCCGTGATGTTTTTGATCTTTTTTAAGAAGAACATATCCATGCCGGTGATCTCGGCTATCTTTTCAAGCCTGTAGTCGCGGCGGATAAGCTCGGCAAGATCGAAAAGGCGTTCATCATCGGGGACTATCACTCTGTTTTTAAGCTCCTTTATGGTGCGCTTTTGCGAAAATTCCCGCCTTAGGGTAAACTGCTTTATTTCAAGCGAACGCACACCCTTCAAAAGCGACGCCTCGAAATTGGACGCTATCGCCATTACCTCGCCGGTAGCCATCATCTTGGTGCCGAGATTTCTCTTGGCGCTGAAGAACTTGTCAAAGGGCCACTTCGGTATCTTTGTCACCACATAGTCTATCGCCGGCTCAAAGCAGGCGTAGGTTCTGCCGGTAACCGCGTTTATTATCTCGTCAAGGTTATAGCCGAGAGCTATCTTCGCCGCAAGCTTCGCTATCGGATAGCCTGTAGCCTTTGACGCAAGCGCCGACGAACGGCTCACCCTCGGATTTATCTCGATAACGGCGTAGTTGAAGCTGTCGGGGTCCAGCGCGAACTGCACGTTGCAGCCGCCCTTTATCTCGATCGAGTTGATGATGTCTATCGCCGCTTTTCTGAGCATCTGATACTCCTTGTCCGCAAGCGTCAGCGCCGGAGCGACAACTATAGAATCGCCCGTATGCACGCCGACCGGATCGACGTTCTCCATGGAGCATACCGTTATGCAGTTCCCCGCGCCGTCGCGCATGACCTCAAACTCGATCTCCTTCCATCCCTTTATGGACTTTTCCAAAAGCACCTGTCCGACTCTGCTTAAATGCAGTCCCTGCGAGAGTATCTCCTCCAGCTGACGCTCATCCTCCGCTATGCCGCCTCCGGTGCCGCCGAGGGTATACGCCGGTCTTACTATGACAGGATAGCCTATCTTCTCTGCAAAAGCCAGTCCCGACTTTATATCCGTCACGATCTCCGACGGCGCTATGGGCTGATTGGTGCGCTCCATAAGCCGCTTGAAGCTGTCGCGGTCCTCGCCCTCTTTTATGGACGGTATTGATGTTCCGATCACCTTTATGCCGTACTTGTCAAGTATTCCCCTGTCATAAAGCTCGCAGGACATATTAAGTCCCGTCTGACCTCCCATGCCCGCTATAAGGCTGTCGGGGCGTTCGCGCTCGATTATCCTCTCCAGATACTCCACCGTCAAAGGCTCGATATACGTATGCGCCGCCATGCCCTTGTCCGTCATAATGGTAGCCGGGTTCGAGTTTACCAAAACCACCTCGATCCCTTCCTCTTCTATCGCGCGGCACGCCTGTGTTCCCGAATAATCAAACTCCGCCGCCTGACCTATAATTATAGGTCCCGAACCAATCACAAGCACTTTTTTTATTGATTTATCTATAGGCATTTCAATTATCTCCTTAAAGTTAATGTATCATCCCCAAAAACCTGTCGAACAGCTCTCCCGTGTCAAGAGGGCCGGGGCTTGCTTCGGGGTGGAACTGAACGCTTTGTATCGGCAGAGTCTTGTGGCGGATGCCCTCGCAGGTGCCGTCATTCACATTCACAAACGACTCCTCCACATCATCGGGAAGCTCCGAAACGATATAGTTGTGGTTTTGCGACGTGATGTACACTCTGCCCGTTGAAAGGTCTTTTACCGGATGATTCCCGCCGTGATGGCCGAATTTCAGCTTCTTTGTCCTGCACCCAAGCGCCAGTCCGATTATCTGGTGGCCCATACATATGCCGCATATCGGCACCGTGCCTATAAGCGCCTTTACGGTATCAGCCGTGCCGGGAGCGTCCTCCGGGTCGCCTGGCCCGTTCGAGATGAACACAAGCTCCGCGCCTGCCGCCTTCAGCGTGTCAGCGTCCGTATCCGCCGGAAATACCGTCACCCTGCAGCCGCGCTTTACCAGATCCCTTACTATGCCTGCCTTCGCGCCCATGTCGATGAATGCCACGTGAGGATGCCCCTTGGGATTTACGGTGTATGCCTTCTTCGAGGTGGTGCGCATGATAACGTCGGAATTGTCCACTCCCGCTATAAGCGCCTTCGCGGCGGCGTCCGACGGTTCGCCCCGCATTATCGCCGCTTTCATAACGCCGCGCTCGCGTATTATGCGCGTAAGCGCCCTCGTGTCAACCCCCGAAAGACCCACCACGTTTTGCTGCTTCAAAAAGTCATTGAGCGTCATCTCGTTTCTGAAATTCGACGGATATTCGCAGTATTCCCTTACCACAAACGCCGTAAGATTTGCCCTGTCCGCCTCCATATCGTCAAGATTGATGCCGTAATTTCCTATAAGCGGGAACGTCATCGTCACTATCTGCCCCGCGTAGGACGGGTCGGTCAGCGTTTCCTGATAGCCTGTCATTCCGGTGGTGAACACTATCTCGCCCGCGACATCGCCCTCGGCTCCGAACATTCCGCCCGTAAACCGCGTTCCGTTTTCAAGTATAAGCTGTGCTTTCATATGATCAACTCCGTAATAAAAGTAAAAATAAAAGCAATAAACAAACCGGCTGTTGTTTATTGCCTGTATTGTTTATTGCTTCTGACATTTTGCGATAAAAATGAAAACAAGGATAGTGCGGCGTCGTCATCCGTTGTGACGGGATAAAAACATCTTTTCTGATATGCTGCCGTCATGCCGTACCTCTCCTTCCTCCGGATCTGTGCCGAATCATTTTCAGATATTATAGCACAGATCATCGCGCTTGTCAATAGCTTTTTGTGAATATTTAAACGCTTTTATGAATTATTTTATGAATTATTTTTGAATTATTTCATTCATGCGCGGCGTCTATGCCTTCACCGCCTCAAGCCTGTATATCGGCATACCAAGCTCATAAAACCTCGTTTCGTACTCGGTCATGATATTGCCCTCGGCGCCGCTTGCGTGAAGGTCAAGGGTGATGTTTTGAAGCCGGAACCCCTCCGCCGCGAAAGAATTTAAGGAAAACTCAAACAGCTCCCTGTTATCCGTTTTAAAGCACACCGCGCCGCCGTCTTTCAATACCGCCTTATAGCGGAGCAGGAAATTCCTGTGCGTAAGGCGGCGCTTCGCCTGCTTCGCCCTCTTCCACGGATCGGAGAAATTGAGATATATGCGGTCTACCTCGCCCTTTTCAAAAGCATCCTCTAAGGCGTCCGCGTTCATGCTGCAAAACCTCACGTTTTGAAGTCCCGCCGCCTTTGTCTTTTCCATAGCAAGCACGATAACGTCCTCGACCTTTTCAACCGCGATATAATTTACATCGGGGTGCAAAGACGCCATGCCCGTCACGAACGCGCCCTTGCCGCAGCCTATCTCAAGCTGTATCGGGGCGCCGTTTCCAAACGCTTCTTTCCAGCGTCCCTTGTATTCGGCGGGGTCTTTTATCCATATATCCGCGCAGCGCTCCATACGCTCGGAGCAGTGCTTTTTCTTACGCATCCTCATATATATCGCTCCTGTGTTATCTCATAGCCCGCCGCTTCAAGCACGGCAAGCGCTTTTTTGAAATTCTCCGATTTTGTCATTATGTAGTCGGTGTTGTAGGTGGACACCGCGAAAATGCCGATCCCGTTGTCCGCCATAAGCGACGCGATCCCCGAAAGTATGCCTATCAGCGAAAAATCCAGTACGCCCGCAATGCCGAACATTCTCCACCCGTCATCGCGCATCTCGGCGTTCGCCGGAGCTCTTTTAGTCGGGCATACGAGGGAGTACTCCTCATCCGTCCTGCAGGCGAAGCAAAACGGCTCGGATATATCCGCTCCCCCGAAATCCGTAACTCTGCACACCGAAAATTCATCGGGTATTACTTTTAATTTCACACCGTTCTCTCCCGTAAGCTCAAGCCTTTAAAAGCTCGTCCAGTCTTTCCTTTACAGCAAGCAAAAACTCCTCGGTGCCGACTTTTTTCTTGTTTTCAAGCTTGGACAAAAGATACAGATCTCCCGTCATAACGCCGTCCTCTATTGTCTTTATCGTAGCCTTTTCAAGCTTGTCCGCAAAATCCGCAAGCTCTGCCGTGTTGTCAAGCTCGCCGCGCTTTCTGAGCGCGCCCGTCCACGCAAACAGCGTCGCCACCGAATTTGTCGAGGTGCTTTCGCCCTTTAAGTACTTGTAGTAATGGCGCTGTACCGTGCCGTGCGCCGCCTCGTACTCGTACACTCCGTCCGGCGATACAAGCACCGAGGTCATCATCGCAAGAGAGCCGTAAGCCGTCGCTACCATATCCGACATAACATCTCCGTCATAGTTCTTGCACGCCCAGATATAGCCGCCCTCGGAGCGCACGACTCTTGCCACGGCGTCGTCTATAAGCGTGTAGAAGTACTCTATGCCCGCCTCGTCAAAGCGCTCCTTGTACTCGTTTTCGAAAATCTCGGCGAATATATCCTTAAAGCGGTGGTCGTACTGCTTTGAAATCGTGTCCTTTGTGGCGAACCAAATATCCTTCTTGGTGTCAAGAGCGTAGTTGAAGCACGATCTCGCGAAGCTTGCGATAGACTTGTCGCGGTTGTGTATGCCCTGAATAATGCCGTCCCCGTCCGCGAAGTCGTAGATAAGGCTGCGCGTTTCGTTTCCGGCGGCGTCCGTACATACAAGCTCCGCCCTGGAGCCTGCCGCGACACGCATCTCTGTGTTTTTATACACATCGCCGTATGCGTGACGCGCTATGGTGATAGGCTTTGTCCACGTGGGGATATACGGCGTTATGCCCTTTACGATAATGGGAGTTCTGAACACTGTGCCGTCCAGGATGGCTCTTATGGTGCCGTTGGGCGATTTCCACATTTCCTTAAGGTCGTACTCGGTCATTCTCGCGGCATTGGGAGTTATGGTGGCGCACTTTACCGCCACGCCGTACCTCTTCGCCGCCTCGGCGCTTTCAAAGGTCACCCTGTCATCGGTGGCGTTGCGGTGTTCAAGACCGAGGTCGTAATATTCCGTGTTAAGATCGATGTACGGGATAAGAAGAATATCCTTTATCATCTTCCATATGATTCTTGTCATCTCATCGCCGTCCATCTCGACAAGCGGCGTTTTCATTTGAATTTTTGCCATTGCGATTACCTCCGTTCAATATTATCGGTCTTATAATACCACAATCGCCCCCGATTGTCAAGCTTGTTTACCGTGCCTAACATGATCCCGCGAGCCGTTTATCCTCAGAGCGCGCCCTCAATATCTCGTTCAATATCTCATGCGCCGCCGCAAGCTTGCTCATACATTCAAGCTCCTTTTCGCCGTCACGCGTTATTACGGTGATAACGTTTGTATCGGCGCCAAATCCCGCGCCGGCGGTTTTTAAGCTGTTTGCGCATATCATGTCGGCGTTTTTGGACAGGAGCTTTTTCCTTGAGTTTTCCGTAACATTCTCCGTTTCCATGGAAAAGCCGCACAAAAACTGCCCTTCTCTTTTATTCGCGCCCAGTCCGCTTAAAATATCCTCTGTGCGTTCAAGGCTTATGCTTATATTGCTGTCCGACTTTTTGATCTTCTCGCCGGACACCTCCGAGGGGCGGTAATCCGCGACAGCCGCCGCCTTGATTATTATATCCGCGTCCGCGCTTCTCTCCCTGACTGCCTCCGCCATATCCGCAGCCGAGAATACATTCACCGTTTCGGCTCTCCTCACCGGCGCAAGCGCTGTCGGCCCCGACACAAGCGTCACACGCGCGCCGCGCATAACGGCGGCCTTCGCCATGGCGTAACCCATTTTCCCCGTGGAGCGGTTGGTGATATAGCGCACCGGATCGATCTCCTCGCAGGTGGGGCCCGCCGTCACAAGCACATTCAGACCCGTCATATCCTTCTCCGCGCCTATCTCGGCTTCGATCTCGTCAAACAGCACCTGCTCCGAGGGCATCCTGCCCTTGCCGACCGTGCCGCAGGCAAGCCTTCCCGTATCAGGCTCGATGAACCTATAGCCGAAGCGCCGGAGCTTTTCCATGTTGTCTTGGACGATACCGTTTTCGTACATGGCGGTATTCATCGCCGGAGCGATAAGCACGGGAGCCTTCACCGCCATAAGCGTGGTGGAAAGCATATCGTCCGCGATCCCCGACGCAAGCTTGCCTATAATATTCGCCGACGCCGGAGCTATGATCGCCACGTCCGCCGCCTCCGCAAGCGATATGTGCTTGACGTCAAAGGAGAAATCGCGGGCGAATGTATCGACTGCGCACTTGCGTTTGGTAAGCGTTTCAAAAGCCGTCGGCGTGATAAAATTGCACGCGTTTTTCGTCATGATAACATTGACCGCGGCTCCCGCTTTTACAAGCATACTCGCAAGCCCCGCGGCCTTATACGCCGCCACCGACCCCGTGACCCCAAGAAGCACCGTTTTATTTTCAAGCATGATAATATCCTCCGAACCGTATTTGTGTTTATTATAACACACTCTTTTTCCCCTATCGTGTCAAATTTATAAAAAAATAAAAATTTTTTTTGAAGAAGCTGACGCTAACGGCGCAGCCGCAAAGCTCCGTCCGAGCGGACGGGCGTTTTACTTTACTTTACTTTGCTTTAGCTTTCCTCTGCTTTAATATACTTTACTATACTTTACTTTACTTTACTATACTTTACTTTACTTTGGTGTTTAATATTTCAGCATTGAATCCAATGCTGATAAAATTGGCGTCAATTAAAACAGCATTGAATCACCTCGCGACGTCGAGTAATCGCCTCGCGCCGTCGGGTAATCACCTCGCGCCGTCGGGTAATCACCTCGCGCCGTCGGGTAATCGCCGGAGCGTTTGATATCCGCTTTTTAAAAATCGCCTTTTGTTATCATTTTCCTCATTTCCTCCTGCGCGGCGTCCACTTCTTTTTTAAAAGCGTCCGCAGACACGCGCACGGCTCCTCCGCCGAGGATTATCAGCTGCTCCAGATTATCAGAGGTAGCGACTCTGACGCGGTGCTTTTTGCCTATCTCGCGAGTGACCTTTTCGATGTACATATCGGCGGTCTCGGCTTCCTTTGTGTAAACGACGGTGATATTGTCCGTCCTCTCGATCTCGCCGCGTCCTCCCCTGACCTTATACGCGTCAAACACAAGTATAAGCTCGCATTGCTTCAAGCCCTGATAGTTGGACATTATCTGCACCAGACGGTTCCTTGCAAGGTCGAGGTTCTCCGCCGCAAGCGCCTTTAAGTCCTCCCACGCGAACACGATATTATAGCCGTCAACCAGAAGATACTCCGGTCCGTCCGGCAGAGGCTTTCCTTTCGGCATATGCGGCTGCTTTTGGGCGGGCAGGGACTTTTTGGTATACATCGCCGCATACGGCTCCCGCCTTATTTCGCCGTAGGTGCGCTCAAAGATTTTCATAAGCTCCTTTTCGGAAACCGCCTCCGCGCTCTTTTTCGCGGCGGGAACATTATCAGCGCGTATTACCTCCTTGTTTTCTCCGAAAGACACACCCGTCTTTATATGCGCGTGATTTTCAACCTCGTCCCACTTCACGGCATACCCCGCGCCATGGGAACAAAATACCGAATCGGCGGTGTTGTCAATATCCGAGTCGCAGTCATAGCCGATGCTTTGTATAACGCTCTCGGCGTCGGCGCACTCTCTGTATCCTTTCAAAACGCACGAAAGCCGTCCCGTGCCGCGCGTGTAGCCGGTAAGCTCGGTATGATAGCCTCTCATCCCCGCAACGGGCGCGCTTCCGCGAAGCAGCGAATATTCCCCCGACGCTTCGGGCGGCTCGAACTCTCCGCCCATGCGCTGTATATCGGTCATGGCGCGTCCCACATATTCGGAAGGCAGCTCAAGGGTGAAATCATACCACGGCTCCAGCAAAACACATCCCGCGCGTCTGAGTCCGTGGCGCACCGCGCGGTAGGTCGCCTGCCGGAAATCTCCGCCCTCCGTGTGCTTTAGGTGGGCGCGTCCGGCTATAAGCGTTATGCGCATATCCGTAAGCGGCGAATTTGTCAGTATTCCCGTGTAGGTCTTTTCACGCAGATGAGTCATCACCAGACGCTGCCGGTTACGGTCAAGCTCGTCCTCGCTGCAGTCCGACGCAAATACAAGACCGCTTCCGCGCGCAAGCGGCTCCATTAAAAGATGCACCTCGGCGTAATGTCTTAAAGGCTCGTAATGACCTATGCCCTCCGCCGGGGAGGCTATCGTTTCCTTGTAGGCTATTCTTCCGCTGCCGAACTCCACATCCGCGGAAAACCGCTCTTTTATAAGCCGCTTCAAAACCTCCAGCTGCACCTCTCCCATCACCTGCACGGTGATTTCCTCAAGGCGCTCGTTCCATACGATATGCAGCTTCGGTTCTTCCTCCTCAAGCTTTTTAAGCATTTCAAGCCCCGTATGCACGTCAACGTCCTCCGGCAGTATAACGCTGTACGAAAGCACCGGCTCAAGCACAGGCTCTCCCGCGTCGCGCTCGGCTCCCAAGCCCTCGCCGGGATACGTTTTTGTCAGTCCTGTTACCGCGCATACGCTGCCGGGATATACCGTGTCGGCGGCGGTGAACCTTGCGCCGGAGTATATTCTTATCTGATCCGCCTTTTCCGACCATTCCTCGCCGGCGGCAACTCCGCAAAGCATATCCTTGACCTTCAGCGCGCCGCCCGTCACCTTCATATATGTGAGCCGCGCGCCTTTTCCGTCGTCCGCTATTTTAAAAACCCTCGCGCCAAATTCCGCGCGAGGCTTTTGTTGAGCGGTGAAACGGTCAAGCGTTTCCATAAACTCGCGCACGCCCTCGTATTTAAGCGCCGCTCCGAAGCAGCAGGGGAACAGCTTTCTCTCTTTTATCGCGCGGACGATACCTCCGTCGCCGAGAGCGCCCTTTTCCAAAAACTCCTCCATAAGCGCCTCATCGCAGACGGCGGCGTCCTCAAAAAACGCGCCGCTGCTTGTGTCGGAGAAGTCAACAAATCCGCCGCCCAGCTTTGAGCAAAGCTCCTGTATAAGATCGCGCCTTGCGAAATGGGAAATATCCATTTTATTGACAAACACAAAAACCGGTATATTGTATCGCCGAAGAAGCTTCCAGAGGGTATGCGTGTGATTTTGCACCCCGTCGGTGCCGCTTATGACCAGCACGGCGTAATCGAGAACGCTTAAGGTGCGCTCGGTCTCGGTTGAAAAATCGACGTGGCCGGGTGTGTCCAAAAGAGTAATTTCCGAGTCGTTGTAATGAAGCACAGCCTGCTTGGAAAATATCGTTATCCCTCTGTCGCGCTCGATCTCGTTGTTGTCAAGAAACGCGCTGCCGCGGTCAACTCTCCCGCGGGTGCGTATCTCGCCCGCGCAGTAAAGCATCCCCTCCGACAGCGTGGTCTTGCCCGAATCGACATGGGCAAGTATGCCCGCAACTATTCTTTTCAATAAGTATCATTCCTTTAAAAGGTGTTTTACTGTTACTATAATATCACGCGGCAAATAAATTGTCAAGCGGTTTGTGCGGCGTTCGCCAAAGGCAAAAAAAATACCGGCGGTACAGCGTCCGCCGGTGATATATCATATTTATTCCGCAACAAACGGGAGAAGCGCTATTGTTCTCGCTCTCTTTACAGCAACGGTAAGCTGTCTTTGATGCTTTGCGCAGTTGCCGCTGATGCGTCTGGGAACGATCTTGCCTCTTTCCGAAACAAAACGTCTGAGCTTTGCGGTATCCTTGTAGTCGATGTGATCTACCTTATCAACGCAGAAGATACAAACCTTTCTCTTTGAACGTCTTGCTCTTGCGGGTCTGTCATTTCTCTCAGCCATCGAAAAGTCCTCCTTTTCACTAATTTTTATCATGTTTTACCGTGTCAGAACGGTAAATCGTCCTCCGAGCCGTCAAGAGACGTGAATCCGAGATCGTCAATATCATCAAAGCCTGTCGGCGCATTCGGCGAGGGGCCTTTGGCGGGCTGATAAGCCGGCGCCTGCGGCTGCTGATAACCGCCGCGCGATCCGCCCTGCGGCTGAGCATAGCTCTGACTCGGCGCGAATCCGTCCGATGTGCCGGAGCCGGAGCTCTTGCTGCCGGTGAAATATGCCTCGTCCACAACCACATCGGTCGCCCAATGACGCTGACCGTTCTGGTCGTCCCATGTTCTTGTCTGAAGGCTTCCGACGACCGCGATCATGTCGCCCTTGTGAAAATATCTCGAAATAAATTCCGCTGTCTGACGCCATGCCGTGCAGTCGATAAAATCCGCCTGACGCTGGCCGTCCTTGCCGGTAAAGCGTCTGTTCACCGCTATATTAAAGCGGATGACGGAAGTACCCTGGGGCGTCTGTCTCATATCGGGATCGCGGGAGAGTCTGCCCATTAATATTACTTTGTTCATGTGCGTCTCCTTGCAGATTACTGCTCGTCCTTCTTAACGATTATTGTTCTGAGGATTCCGTCGGTTATCTTGTACTGTCTGTCAAGCTCCTTGGGGAACTCCGGCCCCGAAGTAAAGTTAACCAATGTATAGAATCCCTCTGTTCTGTCGTTGATCTCGTAAGCAAGCCTTCTCTTGCCCCAATCGTCAACCGACTCAACAGTTCCGTTAGCGGCTATAAGCGAGGTAAACTTCTCCTTAAGCGCAGCTACGGCGTCCTCAGCCAATGTAGCGTCAATGATAAAAATTGTTTCATAGCTGTGTACTGATTCGTTCATTTCTTTACACCTCCTTATGGTCTTGTGTCCCGCGCACTCCGCACGGGAAAGGATTTGTCCGCACTTTGCAGACTATATTATTATATACTCTTTTCACCGGTTTGTCAAGGCTTTTTTTGAATTTAGCGCCGCGATTTCGGAATTTTTTCAAAACCATGCCGCACGGCGGTTTTCCCGCGCGGTTTTTGATTGCCAAGCTTTAAAAAATCTTTTTCCCGCTCACCGTTTCGCGGCGAGGGGCATAGTATAAATCAAGCAGCCCCCAAGCTATATTAATTTTATGAAAGGACTGACGTGATATGGATAAGTGCGGTGAGAACGGCTTTAAGGAAGCGGTTTGCATACATACCGACAAGGTGTATGATTCATGCAGAGATAAGGACTGTCTGGAAAATATAAGAGTGTATCTTACGGCGTGCGGTCAGGAAGTGGTTGACCGCGCGATCAACGTCAAATGCACCAAGGCGGAAATCATCTGGGTGTTCTCGGATGTGGAGCCTGTTCCTTTTAACAGAGGATTTTACTCTATCGACTTAAAGTATT
>CAZCZR010000051.1:0-12603 GCA_964503455.1 uncultured Lachnospiraceae bacterium
GTTTCTTATAAAGCCGCTTTGGGAATTTAGCGTGAAAAATATTTCAAATATTTTTCAAATATTTAAAAAAAGTCCTTGACAAACACAGGAGGGTATGATACAATAGTATACAGCTTAATAGGCGCTTTTTTTGTGTACGGTAAATCCGTGCGGCGCCGTATGTATCTTATGAGAAGCATCAAATAAAACGGAGGCGAAAAAATGAGAGTAAAAATTACATTGGCTTGCTCAGAATGTAAGCAAAGGAATTACAATACTATGAAAAACAAGAAAAACAGTCCCGACAGACTGGAAATGAACAAGTACTGTAAGTTCTGCAGAAAGCACACTCCGCACAAGGAAACAAAGTAAACACGAGTACAGAGGTTTGAAAAGGAGTGTTGACCATGGCTGAAAATACAAGCACAAAGGCGGGCTTTTTGAAAAGAGCCCGGAAATTTTTCACGGAAACGAAATCCGAATTAAAAAAGGTTACATGGCCCGATAAGCAGAAGCTTATTCATAACACAGCCGTTATCCTCATCTTTATAGCCGTTGTTACGGTTATATTGTATGTGCTGGATACCGGTTTTGCGGCGCTGTTCCAGGCAATGACAAAGTATATTGCTTAAAGAAAGGAGCATAAACCGTGGCAGAAGAAGCTAAATGGTATGTTGTTCATACCTATTCCGGTTATGAAGACAAGGTCAAAGCCAACATCGAAAAAACCGTTGAAAACCGCGGTCTTTCCGATATGATCCAAAACGTGGAGGTACCCAAGGAAAATGTGGTTGAGGAAAAGCCGGACGGCTCGTCGAAGGTGGTTCCCCGCAAGATATTCCCGGGCTACGTTGTTATCAAAATGGTTATGAATGACGAATCATGGTACGTGGTGCGCAACACGCGCGGCGTTACAGGGTTTGTCGGTCCCGGCTCCAAGCCGGTCGCGCTGACCGAGCAGGAAGTCGAGAAAATGGGCGTCGAGACCGCAAAATCCGTTGAGATTGATTTCTCGGTGGGAGAAACGGTCAATATTATTTCAGGTCCTTTGGAGGGCTTTACGGGGCAGATCGAATCTGTCGACACGGCGCTCGGAAAATTACAAGTCAAGGTTTCGATGTTCGGAAGGCTTACGCCGGTCGAGATCGAATACACACAGGTTTCTCATTTGGATTAAGCTGATCCCTCTGGTTTTAATAAGGTAACAAGCTTTTTTATATACACCTTATAACAGTGGGAGGACAGGCGGTACCTGTCCGATAATTACCACATTTACAAGACTTCGGATGAAGTCCGGCCGCGCATAAATACGGCACGGCTTATTTCTAAGGAGGTGGCCATTCATGGCACAAAAAGTAGTAGGATACATCAAATTACAGATTCCGGCAGGCAAAGCGACTCCTGCGCCCCCTGTAGGTCCGGCGCTCGGTCAGCACGGAGTAAACATCATGCAGTTTACAAAGGAATTTAACGAAAGGACAGCTAAGGACGCAGGTCTTATCATCCCCGTTGTTATAACGGTATATGCGGACCGTTCGTTCTCGTTTATCACAAAGACTCCTCCGGCTGCTGTTCTTATCAAGAGAGCCTGCAACATAAAGAGCGGCTCCGGCGTTCCCAACAAGACAAAGGTAGCCACGATCTCGAAGGCTGATCTTCAGGCTATCGCGGAGCAGAAGATGCCCGACTTGAACGCCGCAAGCGTAGAGGCTGCTATGAGCATGATCGCGGGAACGGCGAGAAGCATGGGCGTAGTTGTAGGCGACTGATTTATTTACAAGACACACAAATTAAGCACAGTGGGAGAGTTTTCACTCGCTGACCACAAGGAGGATATAAAATGTTCAGAGGCAAAAAGTATAAAGACAGCGTTAAGCTGATAGACAAATCAAAGCTATACGATATAACAGAAGCTCTCGACCTCGTTACAAAGACCGCCAGGGCCAAGTTTGACGAAACGGTAGAAGCTCACATAAAGCTGGGTGTTGACTCAAGACACGCAGATCAGCAGGTCAGAGGCGCTATCGTGCTTCCTCACGGCACAGGCAAGACCGCTAAGGTGCTTGTATTCGCGAAGGGCGCGAAGGCTGACGAGGCCGCTGCCGCAGGCGCTGATTACGTCGGCGATATGGATATGGTAACAAAGATCCAGAGCGAGAACTGGTTTGACTTTGACGTAGTTGTTGCCACACCCGATATGATGGGCGTTGTCGGCCGTCTTGGTAAGCTGCTCGGCCCTAAGGGACTTATGCCGTCGCCGAAAGCGGGTACGGTAACGATGGACGTTACAAAGGCTGTCAATGAGATTAAAGCCGGTAAGATCGAGTACAGACTCGACAAGACAAACATCATCCACTGCCCGATAGGCAAGGTTTCCTTCGGCGCGGATAAGCTGACCGAGAACTTCAACACGCTGATAGGCGCTATTATCAAGGCAAAGCCGTCAGCGGCAAAGGGTCAGTACCTGAGAAGCGTTGTTGTTTCCTCAACGATGGGACCGGGTATAAAGATGAACACAGCTAAGATGTGATCATAATTCAGACATTAAAACACGGCGGTGCATCGGTATTGCAATCGGTGCGCCGCCGCGCTTGTTTTATTCGCAAAACAGCGCAAAAAAGACCGCGCATCGGGGCGTTGCAAATACCCGCCTTGAGCGGCCTTTTTATAGGCGTGTCCAAAAACCCGCGGCTTTTGGGGAAACGGCCTTATTCGGCTGTAAACTGATCCTTGCCTACAAAGCAGAGGGGACATTCGAAATCATCGGGTACATCCTCCCACTTTGTGCCGGGAGCTATTCCGCCTTCGGGATAGCCTTTTTCCTCGTCATATTCCCAGCCGCAAACCTCGCATTTGTAAATCATTGACGATTCTCCTCCTTTCCTTGAATCTTAACGGCATCCGTTTTTGTATATTACAGCAACTCTCGTTGTGTCCGTTCATTTTTATAAATGGGTTTTGCAATATTATTATACCTCGCTTTTACAAAAAAATCAAGCTCTTCTCCGAAAAAACCGAGAGTATTTTGCGTGAAAGCCGATAACGGGCGATTTTTAAAGCTCCCTCGGCGGCAGACAAATATTTTTCAGAGATTTTATACATATACCCCAAAAAACCGGCTCTTTCAAACGAATAATATTATATATCTATCAAAAATAGGAGGAAGGATAATGAAAAGTATTTCCAAGAAACTGCTATGTATCGGCGTTGCTTTAACAATGATGTTTTCCGCCGCTGCGGAAGCGGCGGTGACCGATTCCGCCATAACGTCATTAAACATCGACGACAGCGGAGAAATAGCGATGACAGTAACCAAATCATCCGAGGAAAGCGGAAGGGGGATCGTCGCGGTCTACGATGCCAACGGGCAGCTTAAAGGCCTTGCAATCTCGGAAGAAACAGACGGAACGGGAGATAAATCCCTTGTCTTTAACGACCTGCTGGACACTGACGGCGGCACTGTAAAGGCATTTTTCTGGGAAACTAAGGACGGAGCCATGACGCTCAAGCCTCTTAGCAACGCGTTTGTTTCCGAAATACAGGAAACACCAACCGCCGCACCGACGTCCGAGCCTGTAACGGAGGGATTTACGGCGACATTTGAAACGGACGCTCACGCGTCGATAACCGTATCTGATACACAGGATTTCACGGACGCAGCCGAAAATGTGACCAAAGCCTATGCCCGCAACAGCGACACCGGCGAGATCGACACATCCGGCAACGGTCAGGTCAACTTTAAGGTAGTTGTCGATGACGGGTATGAGGTAGATTCCGTTACGGTAGCTCCGTCGAATTATAAAAATCTGAAGCTGCCGTCCGAGCTTGGCGAAAATACATACAGAATAACAAAAATAACGGGCGATATTACAGTCACTGTCACGACAAAGCAGACGTCATCCGATCCGACGTCCGCACCGACGTCCGAGCCTGTAACGGAGGGATTTACGGCGACATTTGAAACGGACGCTCACGCGTCGATAACCGTATCTGATACACAGGATTTCACGGACGCAGCCGAAAATGTGACCAAAGCCTATGCCCGCAACAGCGACACCGGCGAGATCGACACATCCGGCAACGGTCAGGTCAACTTTAAGGTAGTTGTCGATGACGGGTATGAGGTAGATTCCGTTACGGTAGCTCCGTCGAATTATAAAAATCTGAAGCTGCCGTCCGAGCTTGGCGAAAATACATACAGAATAACAAAAATAACGGGCGATATTACAGTCACTGTCACGACAAAGCAGGCGGCTGAACCGACGTCCTCGCCTACAGCCGATCCCGACAGCACGCCGGCGCCCGGTGATGGAATTATCCATCTTCTCGGCGACAGCATAAACGCGGACGGGGTTGAAAATGTTACGGTGGACGGCACGACCGTCACGATCACGGCGGCGGGAGATTATATTGTCGAGGGCACTCTTGACGACGGACAGATCGCGGTAAATTCAGCGGCAAAGTCGGATGTTGTGACAATAGCTCTTGACGGAGTGTCCGTGACGAACACATCGGGGAATGCCTTTAACGGCCTGTGCGGAAAGGTGTCGCTTGTGCCGAGCGGAGAAAACACCTTTGTATCGAGCGCTTCAAGCGGTGATACGACCG
The DNA here is from genome assembly GCA_964503455.1 of uncultured Lachnospiraceae bacterium. GTDB lineage: Bacteria > Bacillota > Clostridia > UBA1381 > UBA1381 > CAZCZR01. The sequence continues at coordinate 4,588 of CAZCZR010000051.1, forward strand.
CTGTTTACAGCAAAAACGACCTTACAATAAAGGGCGATTCGGAGGACAGCCTGCTTACGGCTGTTTCTGAATACGGAAACGGCATACGCTGCAAAAACGACATTGAAATAGGCACCGGCAACGTAAGCGTAACCGCTGCTAACAACGGCATAAAGGGAGATCAGTCCGTAAAGATCACAAAGAAAAACACTTCCGTGACGGTGGTTTCGGGCGGTGACGGAATCAAATCCGATCAGGAGCCTGAAATTGACGCGTCAACGAACGAATACGTTTCGGGCGGCACCGTTACTGTAAACGGCGGCAGCATAAACATTACCGCGAACTCGACAACCGAGTCGGACGGAACAGTATCAAACGGCGACGGCATACAGGCTGACACGCTTCTTACGATCGCGGGCGGCACCATTACGATAAATGCCGCAGGCGAGGCGATCAAGGCAAACGCTTCAAGCGTTGCTTACCTTGAGGATACGTCATTGACATCGGGCACACCCGCCGAGGGCGACGGCTGCGTGGAGATCACCGGAGGAACGATCGTTGCCGCCGCAGGCGAGGACGGCATAAAAGCCGTTAAGAACGTGACCGTTTCGGGAGGAAACGTTACGATAACAAAAGCCGAGGAAGGCATCCAGGTAAACGAAGTCATATACGATACCGACGGTACAACGGTTATCGGCTATGTCGATGGCGAAATTGACATCAACGGCGGAACGCTCGATATAACGTGCAGCGAGGACGGCATACAATGCGGCACGGGAGATGTCGTTATAACAGACGGCAGCATAACGGTAAACTCGCAGCAGGACTGCATACAAAGCGAGAACATAACAAATATTTCCGGCGGAACGTTTGATCTGACAGCATACGGCGGCGCGCCGGCAACGGTATCTGATCAGAATCCAGAGGCGGCAAACAGCTGCAAGGGCGTTAAAGCCGTAAACCTTGTATACATTTCGGGCGGCACGTTTAACATAAACACTTATGACGACGCTGTTCATTCAAACAATACCGTTCGTATAACAGGCGGCTCCGTTACGGCGGCGACAGGCGACGACGGAGTACACGGCGACAGCTATTTATATATAAGCGATAACGCCGACATTAACATTACAAAGAGCTATGAAGGCATAGAAGCGGCGAAAATATATGTGCAGGGCGGCGAAACAAGAATCGTATCGTCAGACGACGGCGCTAACGCGGCGGGCGATGAGCCGACAGAGGGTGCGTATGACCTTGATGCTGTTCTTGCGTCGGCGTCAGCCGAGCTGTTCGCAGGACCGGGCGGCAACACACCCGGCAGCAATCCGGGCGGCAACACAGGCCCCAACTGGGGCGGCGAGGACACCTCCTCCTACGGTTATCTTGAAGTATCGGGCGGATTGCTGTATATCGAGGCAGAGGGCGACGGCTTTGACACCAACGGCAGCGGCCTTATTTCGGGCGGCACGGTTCTTGTAAACGGGCCCACAAGCGGCGGCAACGGCGTATTCGACATCGGCGACTCAAGCAGCGACACCCTTACGATCACAGGCGGCACGGTAATAGGCGCGGGTACATCCGATATGGCTGTAACTCCCAACAACTCAAAGCAGTATTATGTTGTGACCTCATCCGGACAGTCTATGGGTTCACAAGGCTTATCCTCGCAGTCGGCGGGCAAGGCGTTTAAGCTTACTAATTCAAGCGGAACGGAAATTGTAACCTATGTACCGTCAAAATCATATTCGTGGGTATTTATATCAACGCCTGAAATGACAAGCGGCTCGTACACCTTAAATTACGGCGGCTCGGTTACGGGCGGAACGGTTACGGGCAAAGGCTCCTACGGCATAGTGACGGGCGGATCATATTCAGGCTCGTCCTCCTGCACATTGACTGCGGCAAGTAAATGATATAGCCTGTGTGCATACCTCCGCACCAAGGCGGCGTTCGGTATTCCGGCGGGAGTATGATCTCCCGCCGGGGCGCCGCTCCGATTTAAAGCATAAACACAATAGGGAGCGAAACAATGGCAATAGAAGTTTTTAACAGATACGAGCATAAATATCTGATGGACAAAGACACTTATAAGCGTGTTACGGAGATAATGGATAAGCATATGGTTCTTGACGCGCACAACAGAGGACACAAGCCGTATACAATAGCAAACATTTATTACGATACCAGGGACGACTACTTGATAAGAAAATCACTGTCCAAGCCTGTCTATAAAGAAAAGCTGCGCCTAAGATCATACGGCGTGCCGGACTTATCGTCAAAGGTATTTTTGGAGATAAAAAAGAAGTATAACGGCATTGTGAACAAACGGCGCACAACCATACAGCTCAGCGAGGCATACTCCTTTATAAGCTCCGGCAAAAAGCCGCAGGCAAAGGAATACATGAACGCGCAGGTTTTAAACGAGCTTGAATATTTCCTGCATATGTATGAGCTGCAGCCCAAGTTATATCTGGCGTATGACCGTGTGGCATATTTTGAAAAGGGGAATCCCGATCTGCGGATTTCCTTTGATATGAATATCCGTTCGCGAAGATATGATGTGAGGCTTGAGTCGGGAGATCACGGGGAAAGACTTTTTGACGGGGAAATATATCTTATGGAAGTGAAAACCGCCCTCGCAAAACCCTTGTGGCTTACGGATATGATGACAAGTCTTGATATAAAAAGAAGAAACTTTTCAAAGTACGGAACGGAATTTAAGCATACCGTAAGCTCCGCGGCATACGCTCATCAAACGGAAACGGCAATATGAGGAGAAAAAATGGACAATTTATTTAATAATATTTTAACTGACACATCAAGCGAGATCACAGTCTTTTCAGCCGTTATAACAATGCTTGCGGCGCTGCTGCTTGGAGCGATGATAGCGTGTACATACCGCGTAACGCAAAAGGAAAAGTATCAGAGAAGTCTTGCGGTAACGCTTTTAATGCTGCCGGTCATATTATCGGTCATCATTATTTTTATCGGCAGCAATATTGCAAGGGCGTTCAGCCTTGCGGGTACGCTTTCTATCATAAGATTCAGAAGCGCGCCGGGCGATCCGAAGGATATAGGCTTTATATTTTTTGATATAGCGGCGGGACTTGCCTGCGGCGTAGGTCTGTTCGGGTATGGGATGATTTTTGTGCTGCTTTTATGCGCTGTTATGATAGCTGTCGAGAAGATGAAGCTCTTTGAAAAAAGCGCGGCGCACAAAACGCTCAAAATCACGATCCCGGAGGATCTAAACTATCAAAACGCGTTTGACGATATTCTCGCGGACTATACAAAAGAATTTACCCTGACAAAAATAAAGACCACCGACCTCGGCTCGCTGTTTGAACTGAGCTACAAGCTTACAATGGAGAACGGGCGGGACGAACAGCAGTTTTTAAACGATTTGCGGTGCAGAAACGGGAATTTGAATATTATACTGTCAACGGCTTGCGATATTGAGAGCTGATACCGCAGACGCGGCGTGATACTGCGCTCGAAAAAAATAACAGGCGGCGGGATCCGGCTTGAAACGGGTTCCGCCGCCTTTGTACGCCGACCGCCTTGCGGCGGCCGATCGGGGATCTTTCATATGTACAAATGCTCCAGTATCTGCGCGACCTCGGCCTTTGACGGGACACGGGGATTGGTGCCGGTGCAGGCGTCCTCAAGAGCGTGTTCGGCCATGGAATCAATGGCGTTGAAGTACTCCGTTTTGTCAATGCCTATCTGCGATATTGACATGGGCATATTCATTTCCTTCATCATAAACTGTATCCAGCTGACAAGCGCGCGCACAGTGGTTATCTCGTTGAAGTTATTCACTCCCAGAAGCTTTGCCACGTTTACGTACTTCTCAACGGCCTTGGGATATGATTTGCGGCTTTTGGAGTGCTTGTTTATATCCGAGTTGTATTCGATAATATGCGGCAGAAGCATTGCGTTCGCTCTGCCGTGGGGTATATGAAACTTCGCGCCGAGCTGATGCGCTATGCCGTGATTAAGTCCCAGCGACGCCGAATTGAAGGCAAGTCCCGCAAGACATGACGCCACGTGCATTTTCTTTCTTGCGTGATTGTCGTTGTTGTCAAGGTATGACCTTAAAAGGAACACGCCGCATATCTCGATCGCCTTTTCGGCAAGAGCCGCCGAGAACTCGTTGTTTTTTGTGCTGACATACGCTTCAATGGCGTGGGTAAGCACATCCATGCCGGTGTCGGCTGTAACGGAGGCGGGCACGCTTTTTACAAGCACAGCGTCAAGGATCGCCTCATCCGGCAGGAGAGTGTCGGACACAAGGGGATATTTTATATTGTTGGCGGGATCCGAAACAACGGAAAAGCTCGTGACCTCGGAGCCTGTGCCGCTGGTGGTGGGTATGGCGATAAGACCTATCTTGGCGTCGCCCATAGCGCGCAGACCAAATTCGCGGATAGCCTTCGCCGAATCAATGGCGCTGCCGCCGCCTATGGCAACGACTGCGTCGGGACGGTACGCAAGCAGCTTGGAAACGCCCAGAGCGATTTTTTCGATAGGCGGGTCGGGAACAACGTCGGAGAATATATCGAACTCCTTGCCTCCGTCCTGAAGCCTGTATGTAATCATCTGGAGCATACCGCTTTTCGCGACAAACGGGTCTGTTATTATAAGCACCCTGTTATACGGAATATCCGTAAGTCTGTCAAGAGCGTCGTCGCCGAAGTATATTTTTGTGCGTATATCAAAGCTTTTCATGCCGTTTCTCCTTCCGATGTGTAAATACATTTATATTATACCGCGCATGACGGGAAAATGCAAGATGTTTTTCAAAATTTTAATTCCGCAAATAAAAAAGCTCCCGCCGAAAGCAGTGCGCTTCCGACAGGAACTTATTATGCTTCTTTAACTTTAACAGTGACCACAACATCCGAGCCGTCTGAAGAATCTCCGGCAAGCGTGTACACTATACCGTTTGAATCAAGCTCCTTCAAAAACGCCTCATAGTCTGCCGCTGAAAGACTGAAGCTTCCGCTTCCTTCACTTGTACCGAATTGTTTCAGCACATCAAGGACAGTTTCCTCATCCTCCTCCGAGATGCTGACCGTTTTGTTCATACTGTAATCGGACGCCGCGTCGGACGTCTGAGCGGTCACTCCGGAAACATCGCTTCCGGGCGGCGTTACGCTCTGTCCGGGCGTTATCGAGTAGCTGTTCACCATCTCGCGTTCTCTTGTATTCGTTTCCCCTTCGATCGGGTCGGGATCATCGAGCGCCGCTGTCATAATGCCGCTGTCAGCGGGATCCGGAGCGACAGTTTCAGCAGGCTCCGAAACAGGTTCGGCCGACTCGGGGGAAGCCGATACCTCCGGCTCGCCGGCAGGCTCCGTATTAGTGTAAACGGGCGTCTGCTTTGACGCTGCGGACGTACCGGTACCGGAGCTGTATGAATATTTCGGCGTTATAACCAACGCGGGCTGCTTATACTCCGTGGGTGCGGCTGTCGCATTGGCGGGAGCTGCGGATACAGCAGCTTCAGCCGGCGGCCGCGTCGGCAGAGGTCTGGGCGTGGCATCGGGATCCGACGCCGTTACAGGCGTGCTTTCGGGCGATACGGCGGATATAATATCCGGCGATGACGGAGCATCGGACGCGGACGCCGTATAAGCGGGATTATCCGTTGCCGAAGGCTTTTCGACAACATCGCTTGTAAGACTGCCTACCCGAGCCGTCAGCACCGCAGCCAGCACAAAACAAGCCGCTGCGACGGAATAACCGCCGCGGTGCATACGGATATGATTGAATACTCTCTTGACGGGAGAAGCTTTTTTCTCGCTGTCAATACGAGCGTTTATTTTTTCGGTAAAGTCACCGGGGACTTCAAGCTTCGGAAGCGAACGCAGTGCGGATCGCAAAGAAAGCGCAAATTCAAGCTCCTGCTTACAGGTGTCGCAGGAAGCGGCGTGTTCATCCATAAGCGCTTTTTCCGGCTCGGATATCGTGCCGTCGATATAAGAATCCGTAAGCGCAAGGAAATCTTCACAATTCAGCATAGCGTACCCCCCTTTCTTGTTTGTCGTTTATGTGCATGGAACTCAAGCCGCTTTAAGCATATTGCGCAGCTTAACACAGCGGCTTTTTCCTTTACAATTAGTTAGACGCAAATATCACAGAAAATGTTCCTTGTTTTTATATAAAACTTTTTTTAGCGCCGCCCTTGCCCTGGAAAGACGCGACTTGACCGTTCCGGGCGGGAGATGCAGAATATCGCATATCTCCGAATAGGAAAATCCCTCTATATCGAAAAGCGTGATAACCTCGCGATACTCCGGCGACAGCGTGTTTATAGCGGCTCTTACAAGCCTTGCGGTGTCGTTGCTCTCGGCGATCTCGTCGGGCGACGGAGCGGCGGAAGCTATCTCGTTTTTCGGCTCGTCATCTTCCGTGCGGGCGTCCATGCTCACTGCCTGAACGATCCTGCCGCGCTTTCTCAGCATATCCGTGCAGACGTTGACAGTGACGCGGTAGATCCAAGTGTCCAGCGACGATCCGCCGCGAAAGCTTGATATATTTTTGTATATTTTTACAAAAGCCTCCTGCGCGGCGTCGAGCGCGTCCTCCCTGTCGCCGATCACACCGTAGGCTATATTTATCACTTTTGACTGATACTCGCTTATAAGCGTATTAAACGCATCGCGGTCGCCCTTTTTGCAGCGGGCGATAATATCGGCTTTTTCAGGCAATAAAGTTCACCTCCCAAAAGGGGTAAGAGCATTAATAATTGCTTATCCTCTTAATGTAAATATCGTAATAGGCGCGCACGTCCTCCATGCAGTCGCCGGAGAACTTGTCCAAAAACGCCTTTGTAAGCTCAAACGCCGTAACAGCCTCGCATACGACAGCGCAGGCCGGCACAGCGCACGCATCCGAGCGTTCAACAGACGCCTTGCGCTCCGACTTATCGGGCAGATACACCGTTGAAAGCGGATTGTACAGCGTAGGTATAGGCTTCATTGCGGCACGCAGTATTACCGGTTCGCCGTTTGTCATGCCGCCCTCTATGCCTCCGGCGTTGTTGGTGCGGCGCGAAAAGCCGCCGTTATATAATATCTCGTCGTGTACCTTTGAGCCGGGACGCTTCGCGGCTTCAAAGCCTATTCCTATCTCAACGCCCTTTATCGCCTGAACGCTCATAAGCGCGAAAGCGAGGTTCGCGTCGATTTTTCTGTCATACTGTGCATAGCTGCCAAGTCCCGCCGGAAGTCCCGACGCTATGACCTCTACCACTCCCCCGCAGGATTCCCCCGCCGCCTTGACGGAATCGATATATTCCATTGCGCGCTTTGCCGCCTCCGCGTTTGAGAAGGACACCTCCGACGCTTCAACGCGATCAAAAAAGCCCTCCGAGCATACGCTGTCCGTATCCGCGACCTCGCCGATGCTCACGACATGGGATCTTACTGTTATGCCGAACGGCTCCAGCGCCTGACGCGCCAAAGCTCCCGCGGCGACTCTTGCGGCGGTTTCCCTTGCGCTTGCGCGCTCAAGCACGTTGCGAAGATCCTTGTGCGCGTACTTCATGCCGCCTGTCAGATCGGCATGACCCGGACGCGGACACTCAACGGTCTTTAATGAAAGATCCGCCTCCTCGGTACCCATTATATGCTCCCAGTTTTTCCAATCGCGGTTTTCGATGCGCATAGCAACGGGGCCGCCCATGGTAACGCCGGCTCTTACGCCGGAGAGTATCTCCGCCCGATCCTTTTCTATAAGCATCCTGCCGCCTCTGCCGTAGCCCTTCTGTCTGCGCGCAAGCTGCGCGTTTATCGCGTCAAGGCTTATCTCAACGCCAGAGGGCATCCCCTCGACAATAACAGTCAGGCACTTCCCGTGAGTTTCTCCGGCTGTAAAATATCTCAACATAATATAAATTGTCATCCTCTCGTATTAATAAAAATACTTACTGTACATTGTATATTGTATCATTTTTTTGTCCCTTTTTCAAGACCTTTTTGCATTTATATGAATTTTTTTAAGCAAAACCGCCCCCGACCGAAAGACCGC
>CAZCZR010000052.1:0-12422 GCA_964503455.1 uncultured Lachnospiraceae bacterium
TTTTTTTAAAGGACAAAACTTTTAATTCCATGCTTCAAAACACGCTTGACAATTTATAATTAATATGGTAAAATTAAAATGTTATATAGTGCTGCGGAGGGCGGCGGCGGTGTTTGATCCAATACCGCTGTTACAGCAAGGAGATTACACTGTATGGACAACGATTTACACATTTCAGCCAATCTGAAGGCGATTGAGGAGATCAAGGCGGAGCTTTTGACGGCGGTGGCGGTTTTGTACCGAAGGCTTGCCGATTTTGAGTCCGAGGATGATGAGGTTCTGGATACGGGAGCTTCCGCGGTGGCGCTTGGGTACATACTTATGCGCAGACTCGGAAGCGAGTTTTCGGCTACCGATGAAAGGATCGCCGCGCTTGCAGAGGAGGCGCAGTCGGGCGGGCATTATCTTGAAACGGAATTCGGAGATATGTCGCGTCTGGAGGATCACATTAAAAAACGTTAAAACATGAGGAGAAACCTATGAAAAAGCATTACGGAAAGATGCTTTATACCTTCCTTGAGATAGCGGTCATATGCTGCTTGGCGCTGATATTAAACGGCGTATATTTTATCTTTAAAGGTGATTATACCGTCGGAACGCTTGAGGCGGCAGCGGGAGCCGCGTTTATAGCGACAGCTGTCATATACTATCAACGCCGCAAAAACATAATCGAAAGGTATATAAACAATGCGACGCCTGCATCGACACACTCGGATACGAACGCGCTTTCAAATATAGCGCTGCCGCTTGTCGTGCTGCATATAGACGGCAGTATCCTGTGGTGCAATAAGGCTTTTTCCGAGAGCTTCGGCTCAAAGGCTAAAGCGGATGTGCATCTGTCGAAGGTGTTGCCGAATCTTAAATGGACAAGCATACTGAAAAGCTCGGACGGTATAAGCGTGGACTACATTGCCGAAGACAGAAATTACCACATAATAGGCGATATTGTGAAAAACCAGTCAGATGACAAAAATACAGAGGATGACTATACGGTCTATATGTTTTTTGTTGACGTGACCGAGGAAACACGTATAAAGCGTCTTTACAGCGAAGAGCGTACAGACATTGCAATAATCAATATCGACAATTATGAAGAGATACAGCATAAGCTTGAGGATTCTGAAGATCAGCAGCTTCAGTACAGAATAAACTGCATAATTAACGACTGGATAAACGAGGCTAAGGGTGTTGTTAAAAAGACAGACCGCGACAGATATTTTGCGCTGTTTGAAAGCCGCCATCTTGAGCATTACGTTCAGCACAGATTTGATGTGCTTGAAAAAATACGTCAGGTCGGCGAGGATGTTCACATCCCTATAACCGCGAGCATAGGCATCGGTGTCGGCGGCGATATAGACAAAAATGAGGAATACGCCAGAGGGGCTTTGGACATGGCGCTCGGACGCGGCGGCGATCAGGTCGCCATAAAGGATGAAAGTCAGTATAAGTTCTACGGCGGCAGAACGCGCGAATATGAAAAAAGCACAAGAGTCAAGACCCGAGCGACAGCTATTGCGTTAAGAGATTTTATCGGCGTGTCCGACGCTGTGTTTATCATGGGTCACAAGGGAGCCGACTATGACAGCTTCGGCGCGGCAATGGGACTTCAAAGAGCCGTCCGTCAGCTGGGCAAAAAACCGTACCTTGTGGAGATGTATTCTGCGGGAGTTGAAAATGTCTATACGCGCGCGTTTTCGATACCGGATTACGCGGGAATGTTTGTAAGCACCGAAACGGCGCTTGATACCATAACTCAAGATTCGCTTATAATTATTGTAGATACTCACCGTCCTTCAATGCTGCCCGTAAAAGAGCTGCTTTCAAAGACGCATAAGGTTGTACTTATAGACCACCACAGGCGCTCGACGGAATTTATATCGCCGTGTTCCCTGGTGTATCACGAGCCGTATGCTTCATCGGCGTGTGAAATGACAACGGAGATACTCCAGTACATTACCGAAAATATCAATCTGACGGAGTTTGAGGTGGAGTGCCTTTATACCGGTATACTTATGGACACAAAGAATTTCCTTGTGAAAACCGGTGTGCGCACATTCGAGGCGGCGTCGTATCTCAGACATCACGGACTCAATACAGTGGCTGTAAAACGGCTGTTTAACGTAAGCATAAAAGACTATTCAATAAAAGCCGATATTGTAAAGACAGCAAGGGTAGTCGAGCGAAATGTTGCTGTGGCGGTGACGGACAGGCGCGGAGGAAATATTCGCGTAATAGCCTCGCAGGCGGCGGACGAGATGCTTAACCTTGTAGGCGTGCAAGGCAGCTTTGTTCTGTACCCGCTTGAGGACGGCGGTGTAGGCATAAGCGGACGCTCCTATGGCGATCTGAACGTGCAGCTGATACTGGAAACATTCGGCGGCGGAGGACATCTCACGGTAGCCGGAGCGCAGATGTACGGAAAGACAATAAACGAGGTGTATGACTTGCTTAAACAGGCAATACACGATTATTTTGTAAACGAAGATGAAAAGCCGGAGAAATGATTTCCGGCGGGAGGATAGTAATATGAAGGTAATATTGACACAGGACGTAAAGGGGCAGGGCAAAAAGGGCGAGTTGGTAAACGTTTCGGACGGCTACGGAAGAAACTATCTTCTGCCCAGAGGACTTGCAAAGGAAGCTACAAAGGCAAACCTTAACGTAATGGAGGGTCAGGCGGCATCGGCGGAGTACCGCCGTCAGCAGGAGGTAAAGGCTGCTCAGGATACAGCGGAAAAATTCAAAAGCATTTCGGTGCAGCTCAAGGCTAAAGCGGGCGCGAACGGCAAGCTTTTCGGCTCGATCACATCGAAGGACGTTGCAGAGGCGCTTACCATGCAGCATCATATCAAGCTTGATAAAAAGAAATTTGTTATGCCCGATGGGATAAAAATGCTTGGCACAACGGTGGTAGATGTAAAGCTTTATACCGGTATCACCGGCAAGCTCAGCGTGGTTGTAACGGGGGATTAAGACTCGTGCGCGAAATAATTCATGCGGGTCTTGTCTTAAATGTATAAACGAAACATCGGGAGGGACGCTTATGGATGAGGAAAACTTAATACCGCAGGAGCAGTCTCCCGTTATACCCGTATCGGAAAGGGAACTGCCGTATAATGAAGAAGCGGAAAACGCTGTTATCGGCAGTATACTTATAAGCAAGGACGCGATGGGAGTCGCGGCGGAGCTGTTGCGTCCGGAGGATTTTTATTTCACCGACAAGCGCGAGATATACAATGCGGCTTTGGAACTTTTTAATGAGAATGAGGCAATAGATTTTATCACTGTGTCGGATCGGCTGGGGCAGGAGGATAAGCTCGACGCTGTGGGCGGTTCGGATTACCTGATGCAGCTTGCCGCTTCGGTTCCGACTACACAGCATATTACGTATTACTCAAGGATAATCCGCGAAAAGGCTGTACTTCGATCGCTTATTGCGGCATCGTCGCGCATTGCGGATATGGCTTACGCCGGAAATGACGAGACTGACATAATACTTGAGCGGTCGGAGCAGCTTATATTCGATGTGTCATCTGCAAGGAGCCGCTCGGACATTGTACAGATAAACGAGATACTTCTCGGCAGTTATTCCGAGATGATAGAAAATTCCCAAAACGGCAGCCGTATAACGGGTATTGCGACAGGATATACGGAGCTTGACATGAGAACGGGAGGTTTTCACGGCGGGGAGCTTTTGCTTATAGCGGGACGCCCCGGTATGGGAAAATCCTCATTCGCGGTGAATATTGCCGAGAATGTGGCAATAAGAGATCATAAAACGGTCGCGATCTTCAATCTCGAAATGCCCAAGTCGCAGATAGTAAACCGTATAATATGCTCTCAGTCAAGAGTTAATTCGGAAAAGATACGAACAGGCGATTTTGAGCCTGATGACTGGCTTAAAATGGGTGAACAGATAGATAATATCGCTGTGGCGCCGTTATATATAGACGATACGGCAACCATAACGGTGGCGGAGATAAGGGCGAAATGCCGCAGACTCAAGCAGACGAAGGATCTTCAGCTGGTCGTAGTGGATTATCTTCAGCTTATGCAGTCATCGGGCAGAAGCGATAACCGTCAGCAGGAGATCTCGGAAATATCAAGATCGCTGAAAATATTGGCAAAAGAGCTTGATGTGCCGGTGATAGCGCTGTCACAGCTTTCAAGAGCCAGCGAGTCAAGGAGCGATAAGCGTCCGATGCTTTCTGACCTGCGCGAATCAGGAGCGATTGAGCAGGATGCGGATATGGTAATGTTTCTTTACCGCGATGAGTATTACAACAAAAATACCGAGGATAAGGGACTTGCGGAGTGTATAATAGCAAAAAACAGAAACGGCAGCACGGGAATGTTCAAGCTCGGCTGGCAGGGCGAGTATACGAAGTTTGTTAATGTGGAGTTTGTACGTACCGAGCAGCCTGCGGGGTAAAATTAATGGATAATTTTTGCCGTAAAACGAAAAAATATATAGAGGAAAATAATTTGATTGCAAAGGGTGACAGGATCACAGCAGCTTTATCGGGCGGGGCGGATTCTGTCAGCCTTTTGTGCGCTTTGACAGAACTTGCGCCGATAATGGGATTTACTGTGTGCGCGGCGCATCTGCATCACGGCATAAGGGGCGAAAGCGCCGACCGTGACGCGGAATTTTGCCGTAAGCTGTGTGACAGGCTCGGCGTGACGCTTTACACAAAATACGCCGATATTCCGGCAATTGCCTCCCGCGAGAAGATTTCAGAGGAGCTTGCCGGCAGACGCGCCAGATACGCTTTTTTTGACGAGCTTGCAAAAAAACACGGTTTTATAAAGACAGCGACCGCGCATAACCTCAATGACAACGCCGAAACGGTGCTTATGCATCTTATGCGCGGAAGCGGAATAAAGGGTCTTTGCGGGATCGCGCCTTCAAGAGGCAACGTGATACGTCCGCTGCTTTGCATGACACGCACGGAGATAGAAGAATTTTGCTTCTCGCGCGGGCTTGATTATGTGACTGACGAAACAAATCTTGAAACGGTGTATACAAGAAACAAGGTACGTCTTGAACTTCTGCCTATGATCGAAAGAAAATTCAACCCCGCGTTTGTAGAACGCACAGGCGCGAACAGCGCTGTTATCAGAGCCGAGGATGAATACCTTGATATATGTGCGGAAAATATCTTCGCGGAATTGTATGACGGCGAGTCGCTTGATGCGGCGGCACTTTGTTTAAAGCACAAAGCCATGCAGCGAAGGGTGCTGTCAATTTATCTAAAGCGCGCCGAGGGTAGGGAGGACAACATTTCCCTTTCCTATATAGACGGCATTATCGGCATACTCGGAAAAAGCGGCGGCAGAATAGATATAAACAACGGCTTCTCGGCGCGGGTAAGCTTCGGAAGGCTTTACGTGACAACGGGGGCTGCGGTGTCAAAGGATTTTTGTGTAAAGCTTGAACCGGGGCGGGAAACCGTGATACCCGAAGCCGGAATATGTGCGCTTTTAACGGAGCCGGACGCTCCCGGCGCGGGAACGCTTTACGGCGGCGACATAAACAGCGTCGTTATACGTTCAAAAAGAAGCGGCGACATATTTTGTCCGGCGGGCATGGCGGGCAGGAAAAAGCTAAAAGCATTTATGACCGAAAAAAAGATACCCTCTGATAAAAGAGCGCTTGTGCCTATAGTGGAAATAAACGGCATGATAGCCGATGTTTACGGCTACAGACGCGACAGAAGGTTTTTCGGAAAAAATATGAAACTTATAATAAAAAGGTATTGCAATAAGGAAAAAAATATGATATGATAAAATATATATCATTGTGACAGGAAGGAGTGTTGTATTTGTCCAAACAGGTAAAAAACATTGCCGCATGGGTTTTGGTAGCGGTTTTGCTGTATTTTATTATGAGTGCGGTTACCAGAACGGGCAGCAAGGAGGAATTTACGTATTCCGACCTTATAAACGCCATTCGCTCGGAATCGGTCACGGAGCTTAAAATTGATAAATCGCTTAACGCGACTGTTGTCATGCGGGATGCGCAAACGGGAAAGGACATTGTGAAAAAGACACAGATACCCTCACTTTATATGCTGCAGGCGTCTGTGGGCGATGATATAGACGATCAGATAGAACGCGGTACCTTAAAGGCGTCAGCAGATCATTCGGGAATATCTCTCGACACGATCATAAGCATTGTAGTTCCGTTGGTGGTTCTGGCTGTGTTCCTTATTTTTATGACAAAGCGTTCCGGCGGAGGAGGCAACCTCTTTACGAAAAGCCGCGCGCGGCTTGTGGATGAGAGCAGCAGGAATATTAAATTCGCCAATGTAGCCGGCGCCAAGGAGGAAAAGGCGGAGATAGAAGAGGTTGTCGAATTTTTGAAAAATCCCGCTAAATTCACGGCGCTCGGGGCAAGGATTCCAAAAGGACTGCTTCTTGTGGGACCTCCGGGAACCGGAAAGACGCTGCTTGCCAAGGCTACGGCAGGTGAGGCGGGCGTGCCGTTTTTCACCATAAGCGGTTCCGATTTTGTGGAGCTGTATGTGGGAGTCGGAGCATCGAGAGTAAGAGATCTGTTTGAGCAGGCAAAGAAGTGCAAGCCGTGCATAATCTTTATAGACGAGATCGACGCCGTAGGAAGAAAGCGCGGCGCGGGAATGGGCGGCGGACATGACGAAAGGGAACAGACGCTGAATCAGCTGCTTGTCGAGATGGACGGCTTCGGCGTGAACGAGGGCGTTATAGTGATAGCGGCAACGAACCGGCCCGATATTCTCGACCCTGCGCTTTTAAGACCGGGACGCTTTGACAGACAGGTGGTAGTCGATCCGCCGGATCTCCAGGGCAGACGCGAAATACTCGACGTTCATTGCAAAAACAAGCCTATAGCAAAAGAGGTTGATCTTGATAAAATAGCAAAATCCACAACGGGATATACCGGCGCGGATATTGAAAACCTTATCAACGAGGCGGCTATATACGCGGCGCGCAGAAATCACGTCGAGATAAATTCAAAGGATATAGAGGATGCCAACCTGAAGGTTATGATGGGCGCCGAGAAAAAGTCGCGAGTTATAACCGATAAGGAGCGCAGGCTTACAGCTTACCATGAGGCGGGTCACGCTGTATTGACAAAGCTTGTGGATAAGGCCGCAACTGTGCATCAGGTGTCGATCATTCCAAGGGGCAGATCAGGCGGTTATACGATGTATCTGCCGGAGGAAGATACGATGTATTCCTCGCGCAAGGAAATGCTTAACAGGATAATAGTTCTTTTGGGCGGAAGAGTTGCCGAGGCGCTCACAATGGATGATATTTCCACGGGAGCTTCTAACGATCTTCAGCGAGCGACGGATATAGCGCGCAAAATGGTGACACAATACGGTATGAGCAATCTCGGCGCTGTATGCTATGACGAGGGCGGCGAGGTATTCATAGGAAGAGATTACGGTCATTCAAAGCAGTATTCCGAAAAGGTTGCCGCAGAGATAGACGAGGAGATCAAAAATATAGTAAACGCTCAGTACAAAAAGACCGAGGAGCTTTTGAGCAAGCATATGCCTGTTCTGAACCGTCTGGCGGAGCTTCTTTTGGAGAAGGAAACCATAGGCGCGGAGGAGTTCGAGGCTTGTGTCGCGGGCGAATAAGCGAAACGGTTTTAAATATAAAAATAAAGAAGATAGGAGATAATAAAAATGGCAAAAGTAACAAAGGACACAATAATAATGGACGTTTTGAAGATGGATATGGAAACAGCGCAGTTCTTTTTCGAGATAGGAATGCACTGCATAGGCTGCCCGTCGGCAAGCGGGGAGAGCATTGAGGCGGCGGCAATGGTTCACGGCGTTGACGCTGACGAGCTTGTAAACAAGATAAACGCTTTCCTTGACAGCAAGGAAAATTCAAACGCGTAAAAGAAGAAGGAGGAGCCGCAGTGTTTAAGGGTTATTTATGAGTATATACCTTGACAGGCGGCTCTTTTCAAAAATAAATTTATGAAAGAGAGAGAAAAATTATGAAGAAAACGTTCAGACGACTGATTGCTCTGACGGCTGCCGCGGCTATGTTGCCTGTATCGGGTTTTATTGGCGTGTCGGCGGCTTCAAGAATGAGCAGAGCCGATGTTATCGTGCGCCTTGACCCGGCGGATGCGTCGCCGTTCAATAACGGACGCTTTGAAGGATGGGGTACCAGTATGGGCTGGTGGGGCAACCGCATAGGTTACAGCGATAAGCTTGCGGAGGACTCGGCAAGGCTGTTTTATGATGAGGAAACGGGACTCGGACTCGATATCGTCCGCTATAATGTGGGCGGCGGAGACGATCCGTCGCACAATCATATTACGCGTTCGGACTCGAAGCTCCCGTGCCTGATGAATTCTGACGGCACATATGATTGGGATGCCGACTATAATCAGACGAATGTGCTTAAGAAGATCAAAGAGGAAAACGATAATGTACATATTGAAGGCTACACCAATTCGCCGCCGTGGTTTATGACAAAGAGCGGCTGTTCCGGCGGCGGCACTAATGCCGGAGAAAATCTTGATCCGTCAAAATACGGCGAGTTTGCCGAATTTGTAGCGGATGTTACAGAGCATTATAAGGAAATAGGACTGCCGTTTTCGAGCTATTCTCCTATGAATGAGCCGGATCCGTCCACAAAATACTGGGGCGCAAACAGCCCGAAACAGGAGGGTAACCACGTAGCTGTAGGCGCGAATCAGTCGGCGCTTCTGGCGGCGCTTTCGGATGAATATAAAAGCCGCGGGATAGACACTATTGTCGCGGGCATGGACGAAACGAGCATAGACCTCTCGATAAACTCCTACAATAAGCTTACCGATGAGGGAAAGGCGGCTCTCGGACGCTTTGACACGCATACCTACGGCGGATCGAAGCGCGCGGAGCTTAAGCAGCTGGCGATAGAATCGGGAAAGACTCTCTGGATGAGCGAGGTTGACAACGGCGGCACGGCAGGTACGAACGCCGGCAATATGGGTGCGGGTCTTAATCTTGCCAATAACATACTTACCGATATGAACGGTATGCAGCCGGCGGCATGGGTAATGTGGGATATTCTTGATTTCCATAAGGATTCGACGTTTGAGGATCCTTCGGGCAACTATACCGAAAAGGACAATGCCTTAAACCAAAACGGCGGTATCTGGGGTGTGGGTATGGTTAATCATGACACACAGGAAATAGAGCTCACGCAGAAGTATTATGTATATGGCCAGTTCTCCCGTTACATCAATCCGGGCGATACTGTGATAGCGTCCTCCGACAAGACGCTTGCGGCGTATAACAAAGACACCGGCACCATAAAGATCGTGGCGGTCAACACCGACGATACGGACAGAACGTATGATTTTGATCTCGGCGCTTTTAAGTCGGTCGGCGACACCGCAAAGGTCATCCGCACGAGCGGAAGTATGGACGACGGCGAGCATTGGGCGGAGCTTGACGATATAAAGCTTAACGGCAAGACGCTTTCCTGTACGCTTATTCCTAATTCAGTAACAACATTTGTTGTGGAGAACAACGTTAAGGATGTTGATTACATATCAATAAACGGCGCGAGAACGGTCGTTATGGGCAGCACAGCGCAGTACACGGCTTCGGCAAGCGACGGAAGCGATATTGTATGGTCGGTATCCGATGAAAGCGTAGCATCCATAACGCAGGACGGTGCGCTCACTCCCATAAGCGAGGGAGAAACTGTTGTTACTGCAAAGAGCGAGTCTCTCGGATATGAAAGTGATTTTGAGATAAGAGTATTGAACATAAGAAAGCTTGATATAACGCCGTATGACGGCAGCTCCTCATGGAATAATGACGCTTCGTCAAATTATCAGAAGGCAGCCGACGGTGATCTTTCCACATACTTTGACGGCTTGAACGCGGGATATGTGACGCTTGATCTCGGAGGAGAATACGAGATAGGCGGCATCGGCTACGCGCCGAGAAGCGGTTTTGAATACCGTATGCAGGGCGGAAGCTTCTACGGATCCGCTGACGGAGAAACATGGACAAAGCTGTACACAATATCCGTAAAACCGTCGGCTAATGTGCTTACATACGTGTACAGCGATGATATAGCAAACAAATATGATGCTTATAGGTACATAAAATACGCGGTTCCATCGGGCAAGCAGAGTTTCAATGGTAAAGAGGAGGACTATAACTGCAACGTGGCTGAAATAGAGATCTATGCGGCCGGCGCGGAGGAGGATCCGTTTGCAAAGGCTCTTGCGGCCATACGTCCGGCGGGAGAGATTTACGGTAATATAAATATGCCCTCCGAATACGGAGATGTTAAGATAGAGTGGACCTCGTCCGATGAAAGCATAATAGCAAAGACAGGCGAGGTAACAAGGGGCGATGAGAATAAATCTGTGACACTCGGCGCTGTTTTGACGGCGGGAGATGAGAGCATAGAACAAAAATACGATGTAACAGTCATCAAAAAGGCGGAAGGCAAGTCCGAAGATGATATGAAGGCATATCTGTTTGTGCATTTTGTAGGCACGGAGTCCAACGCGTCTCAGGAGCAGATATATTTCTCTGTATCAGAGGACGGAACAACTTGGCAGACTCTTAATATGGGTGCGCCTGTGCTTACAAGCGAGGTGGGCGAAGGCGGTGTACGCGATCCGCACATAATACGCTCTCCCGAAGGGGATAAGTTCTTCCTCATAGCAACTGATCTGTCGATCTACAACAGACGTGATGATTCTAACCGCTGGGGTACCTGTCAGACATCGGGAAGCCGCTCGATAGTTATATGGGAATCAAATGATCTGGTCAGCTGGTCGAAAGCGCGCCTTGTAAAGGTAGCTCCCGACAATGCGGGCTGCACATGGGCGCCCGAATCAATATATGATGACGCGTCCGGAAGATATATGGTATTCTGGGCGTCAAAGACAGCGGACGACAACTATACGACACAGCGCATTTATCGCGCGTATACGCGTGATTTTGTGAATTTCACCGAGCCGGAGATTTACATGGACGGCGGCAGCATAAGCAATATCGATACGACTTTCCTTAAAGACAACGGCGTATATTACCGGTTCACTAAGAACGAATCAAAGTCCTCGGTAATCATGGAAAGGAGCGCAGACCTTGACGGAGAGTTTGAAGCTGTGGACACTTACACAATCAACGGCACAGCCGGAAATTCCGTGACAGGCTACGAGGGACCTACAGCATATAAGATAAACGGTGAAAATAAATGGTGTCTGCTGCTTGATTACTACTCAAAGAGTCAGGGCTATAAGCCGTTTGTAACGGACGATATTTCAAAGGGTACGTTCACCTCGGCTGCGGACTTCAGCTTCGACACGAAGTACCGTCACGGTACGGTAATGCCGATAACGGCGGAGGAGTACAGAAATCTCATGGAGGCGTATACCGAGCAGGAGGTTCCGGAAAACGGCGAGATCATATTTGATATGGATTTTGACGGCTCGGATCTTACGGCGAAAGTCGGTTCTGCCGAAAGCGAAAGCACGACACTTACTTACGAGGACGGTATTAAGGGTAAGGCGGCTGTACTTGACGGAAAGAGCTTCATTAAAATAGCAAGCACGGACGGCGCAAGTCTGCTTGACGGGCTTGACAGGTTTACGGTATCTTTCTGGTCAAAGACGTCGGGCAAGACCTCGTGGTGGTTCTATGCGGCTCCCGATGAAAGGACGCAGACGTATGAATCGGAAAAATACGCGGGAATACTCGATAACGGCTCGTCACTTACGGCAGAGAGATATAACAGCAGCAGTATGGCGCGTCCGTCGGCTGCGACGGCATCGTATACAAGCGGCGAGTGGAAGCACGTTGCACTTGTGCATAAAAATAACAGCTTCGCCCTGTACGTAGACGGCGAGAAGAAGTCCGAAGTCGCTACCGCAGTTGATATTTCCGATATGCTCGGCGAAAATTCAATAGCGTATATCGGTAAAGCCAACTGGGGTTCATCGGGAGAGTATGCCGTAGGCTCGGTTGATGAGTTCAGGATATATAACGCGGCGCTTACGGCTGATGAGGTGGCGAGAGAATACCACAGAATGTGGTTTGAAAATGTCACGGTATCTGACGGAAAGCTTGAGTACACGCTCAAAACGGCTGTCGAGGCGCCGGAAAAAAGCGTTTATACGGCGCTTTACGACGGGGACGGCACACTCGTTGACGTAAAGATCACACAGCTTGGATCGGATCTTGCAAGCGTAGGAACGTTTGAGCTTCCGGCCGGCGGCACCTATACCGTGTCGGCATATCTGTGGGATGCCAATCAGGGACCGGCGGCTGACGGCGTGAGCCAAAGCGTGGAATATAGCGCGTAATTCAGGCTGAGCGACGCGACAGGTTAAACTGTATGGTTTTGCAATATTTGGAGGACGGAGCGATCTGTCCTCCTTTTATGATTTTTCAACAATT
>CAZCZR010000053.1:0-12209 GCA_964503455.1 uncultured Lachnospiraceae bacterium
TATATGATTTTACCACAAATCCTCTTTAATTGCAATAGAATTTATGAACTTTACCAAAAAATTATTGACACGGTACGCAAATTATAATATAATTATTGTAATGTAATTTTATTGCGGAGCGTGTTATATGAAAACACCGCCGCAATTACAAAGGAGGCATATTTTATGAAAAAGAATAAATTTCTCGGATCGCTGCTTGCTGTGTGCATGGCGGCGGGAACGGTCGTTTTTCCTGTATCGGCGCAGGCTTCCGCGGCGGAGCTTTACAGCGGCGACGGAAGCGTCACTGTGACAGCCGATCCTACAGGCTCAGGCAAAGGCAACGTGTTCTTTATCAACGGCTATGACACCTCACGCGGATACGACAAGGAAATGGGGGCAAATCCGTACATCGGACTTGACGCGGAGTATCTGTATGACACGGACGGCGGGAAATACACCCTGAAAAACGATTTTTCGGTTTCTTATGACATCTACAGTATGTCCAGAGGCTACCGCTACGCGTTCTACACCGGCACGGATGATATATCGTCCAACGGCATGAGCGGTCTTTACTACATCCCCGACACCGGCAGCGTGTCTTATATCGAAGGATTTACCGGCGGCGAATGGGTATTCAAGCAGGAAGCGGCTCAGTATGAAAGCATCAAGGGCGCGTGGCATAATATCACCTTTTCACGCAAGGATGACAAATATTCCGTAACCATTGACGGCAAGCCTTACATTGAAGCTGAAAGCGATTATACATATTCTCTCGACCGCGAGCCGATAACGCGCATAGGCTACTCGCCCTATACCGCCGACTCCGGCATATACGCTTATATCGACAACATATCCGTAACCAATGGCTCGGATAATGTTTACTTTGACACGGCTGACGGCGAGTACACGATAAACACTTACATCCCTCCCAAGCCGGAAACTCTTATAGTCAATGACGGCATTTCCGACGGAAGCGAAACTCAAAAGCTTATCGACAGCCGTCCGGATATACAGCGCCGCGCTGAAAATCTTGACCGAGGTCTTGTCGCGGTAAGCTCGGAGACCTACGGCTTTATATCGTGGAGATGGCTCGGCACCGAGTCCGCCGACACTTTATATAACCTCTACAAAAACGGCGAAAAGCTGAACGCCGAGCCGCTCAATGCCACAAGCTATATCGACTATGCGGCAACACCGGGCGATAAGTACACGGTCACTTCCGTATACAACGGAGCCGAAAGCGAGCCTTCAAAGGAAGCCGCTCTTCTTGACAAGAGCTATATCGAAATCCCTTTAAAGACTCCCGAAGGCGGGACCGTGACCCTTTCCGACGGCACGGAGGAGGCGTACACCTATAACGCAAACGACGCCACTACAGCCGATCTTGACGGCGACGGCGAGTATGAAATCATAATCAAGTGGGATCCGTCCAACTCGCGCGACAGCTCACACCTCGGCGCCACGGGTAATACGCTGTTTGACGCGTACAAGCTTGACGGCACGTTTATGTGGAGAATCGATCTCGGCATAAATATCCGTTCCGGCGCACATGACACACAGATGCTTGCCGCTGATTTTGACGGCGACGGCAAGGGTGAGCTTGCAATGCGCACCGCTGACGGCACCGTTGCGGGAGACGGCGCTATCATAGGCGATGCTTCAAAGGACTGGCGCGACGCGAACGGCAAGAACCTGACAGGACCTCTTTACATCACGGTCTTTGACGGCGAGACCGGCGCTGCGGAAGATACCGTTGACTATATTCCGCAGTCACAGGGCGCTTACGGCGATAATGCATGGGACATTAAAGACTGGGGCGATGACTGGGGCAACAGAAGCGAACGCTACAACGCGGCTGTCGTATATCTTGACGGCGTGAATCCCTCCATGCTCTTCGCGCGCGGCTACTACGACAGAACAGTGCTTGCGACATTCTCAATGAAGGACGGTAAGATAGTCAGCGACTGGCTCTTCGATACCTTCACAATGGGCGAAGAAGGCAATAAATACAAGGCAAAGGGCAATCATGCGGTATCTATAGCGGATGTTGACTATGACGGATGCGATGAGATCATTTACGGCTCCGAAACCTTTGACTCGGACGGCAGCGTTATGTATGTAAACGAAACTCTCGGTCATGGCGACGCTCAGCACGTGGGCGATTTCCTCCCGTCACGTCCGGGACTTGAAATATTTACCGTACACGAGCATGGCGCAAACGGTCAGGAGCTTAAGGACGCGAGAACGGGCGAGTTCATATGGTATTCGCCTTTCGGCTCCATGGACGTCGGAAGAGGCGCCTGCGACGATATAGACCCGCGCTATCCCGGAGCTGAAAGCTGGTCGTCAATGGGTATGCTTGTCGCGGCGGACGGAACGCTTATTACCGACCGTTACAGTATTCCGGCGAACTTCCTTTCATGGTGGGACGGCGATCTTGGCAGAGAAATACTCGACGGCATCACCATATCAAAATGGAATCCGTTTACCTCAAGGGCGGAAACGATCTTCTCGGCGGATGGCTGCCATTCAAACAACGCGGCAAAGTCAAACCCCTCGCTTACGGCGGATCTCCTCGGCGACTGGAGAGAAGAAGCGGTATATCCCGCTTTGGATAACTCTGCTCTTAGAATATACACAACCACAACTCCGACCTCCTACAGAATACCGGCT
Source organism: uncultured Lachnospiraceae bacterium (assembly GCA_964503455.1). Classification (GTDB taxonomy): domain Bacteria; phylum Bacillota; class Clostridia; order UBA1381; family UBA1381; genus CAZCZR01. Next base: position 2,656 of record CAZCZR010000053.1, read on the forward strand.
CTTATGCACGATACACAGTACAGAGCGGCTGTAGCGGAGCAAAATGTCGGTTATAACCAGCCGGCTCATGTAAGCTACAATCTCGGATACGACACAAAGACCATTCCTGTGCCGCAGATATATGTCAACGACAACGGCACGGAGATCCGAAACCCCGACCTTGAAAAGAAGTCATGGGATATAAACACACTTTACAGCGGCAATACGGTCACGCTTGCCATTGGCGAAAACAAAGCGCTCATAAACGGCGCCGCTTACTATATAGACTCGGACGAAAGCGTCGTTCCCTATGAGGCTGACGACAGGACCTTTGTTCCCTACCGATTCCTTGCCGAGGCATTCGGCGCGAATGTAAGCTGGAACGGAGGCACTCAAAGCGTTATTGTAAAAAAGGGCGGCTCTGAAATAAGAATGGATCTCGGCAGCGCGGCGTACACCGTCAACGGCGAGATCAGAATAATGGATACCATTCCGGCGCTCATCAATGACAGGACCTTCGTTCCCTTAAGATTTGCCGCGGAGGCGCTCGGTTTTAACGTGGGCTGGGATGAGGAAAGCAAGGTCATCACAATAAGCGATCTCACGGCGGATATATCGAATGAAGAAGCCGCCGCTGTAAAAGCAGAGCTTCCTTCCCTTGCGGCTATGGCCCCCGCAGGCACGCGCAAATACGAAAACGGCGAGAAAATAGTAAGCACGCAGGCAAATGTGATTAAAACAGATACATCCTCCGGAAACGGAGCCGCCGCGTTCGACCTTGACTACTCTACCTTCTGGCAGGCTGACGGAGGCAGTATACTTCAGGCAGAGCTTGACGGCTATTACGCGATAAGCTCGGTATACGTTGCTTTCGCCGATGGCAAGGCGCATAACTTTAAGGTGTACACCAAATGGGATCTCGGCGAGGATGACAAGGATCTTTCAAACCGCGACGGCTGGGCGGAGGCAGTATCGGCTTCAAGCTCCGGCGAAACGTCCGATCCTGAGATATACATCTTCCCCGTTCCCAAGTACGGCAACTATATCAAAATAATCACCGAGGACGGCGACAGCGCGCAGATCTCCGAGATAGCGGCAGTTATAGTACAGTGACAAAATCACATCGCAGTGAATTATTTTGTAAATAATACTTGAAATCAAGCAAAAAATATGATAGAATAATATAAAATAGCTAAAGGCGTGACTCCGAAAAGAGTTTGCGCCTTTGCTGTTGCCGCTTCCGCATAATAAGCGCGGCGGGCGGGGTCAACGTTTGTTTTTTATGCAGTTAGTCTAATCAAACCGCACGCCTTGATTTTAAAAAAAGGATTTTACGATGGAAAACATTAAAACCATTCTTACACTGTGTAAGTTCGTTATTGAAATGATGGTTAATTCACTTAGGATGAGTGACGATTACGCCAATAACAACGCAATTTGTCAGAAGATTTCAAAAAGCGTTATAGATCTTGCCAAAATAAATCTGAAAGTAGTCGGAGTTGAAAATATCCCTTCCGAGAGGATGCTGCTGGTATCCAATCACAGGAGCTTTTTTGACATATTCCTGCTTACGACCTCTTTGGGCGAAACTGTTCCGTTTGCCGCCGCCAAGGAGCTTTCGGGCTATCCGTTTTTAAGACGCTATATAAGCCGTATGGACTGTCTGCTTGTCGACCGCCGGGCGGAGGATATTGCAGCTTTAAAAAAGCAGGTGTCCGATATTCACAGACACCTGTCCAAAAAGAGCCTTATACTCTTTCCCGAAGGCGGATGCAGCTATCTTGACACCGAAATAAAGCCTTTTAAAAAAGGCGCGTTTATGTATGCCGACAAGATGAGCGCGATGATCGTGCCGGCGTATATCCATATCAAAACACTGCGCAAGACAGGCAAATGGTGTATGCCATCGGGGGATGTGACAGTCGTGTTCGGAAAGCCTTTCCGTCCATCGGACATCGGCGCGGAGAAGCTTACAGCGTCAAAGCTTGCCGCATATACAAGATCAAGAGTCACCGAGCTTATGCCGGTGTGAAAATATCACACAAACAAAAACAAAACCGCCTGCCGTTTCTTGGTTTGCATTAAGTAATCTATAGTAAACAATGTACTTAATGCAAACCCGTAAATTGAATAAGTCCGACAAAATGATACGGAGAGCTTATTCAATTCCAAGCGGTAAGCGGTTTTTCTGCTGCATTAATCTTATTTAAGCCATTTTACAAGTGTCTTGCCTATTTGTTTAAAGTCGATAGGCTTTGCCACGTGTTCATTCATACCGGCTTCAAGAGCCGCCTTGATGTCAGCCGCGAAGGCGTTTGCCGTAAGCGCTATTATCGGCACCTTGCGGCAGTCATCGCGCGACAGAGAACGTATGGTCCGTGTTGCCTCGTAACCGTTCATTATCGGCATTTGCACATCCATAAATACTATATCAAAATATCCGTCCTCGGCGTCAACGAACTTCTCAACAGCCTCTTTGCCGTTTTTGGCAAGCTCCACTTCCATCTTTGTCCTTGTCAGGGCAGCTTCTAAGATCTCGGCGTTGAATTGGTTGTCCTCGACAACAAGGGCGCGTTTTCCCGTAAAGTCAAGGTCTCCGAGCCTGATAATTTGGTTGGATTCCTGATCGTTATCGCTTTCGCCTTCAAGCAGCTGCTTGAATACCTCCACAAGCCTTGATCTGAACAAGGGTTTGCTTACAAAACAGGTGGCGCCGGCTTCGCGCGCTTCCTTTTCAATCTCGCTCCAGTCATACGCCGACACAATGATTATCGGCACATCGGGGCCTACACGCTTGCGTATCTCGCGTGTCGTTGTCACGCCGTCCATACCGCCGCTCATCTTCCAGTCAAGCAGCACAGCAAAGAAATCGTTGTCATCCTCATGCGCCGCCGCAACCTTGGCTACAACCTCTTCGCCCGACTGCACCCATTCGCTCTTCATGCCCAAATCATCAAGTATCACGCAGGTGCTTAAGCAAGTGTCCTTATCATCGTCAGCCACAAGAATCGGCAGATCGGCAAATTTTTCGTCTTTATAGCTGTCATTCTCCTGGATCCGCAGATATACCGTTACGGTGAATTTCGAGCCTTTGCCCGGAGTGCTTTCCACGGCTATATCACCGCTCATCATCCGGATAACGTTTCTCGTGATAGCAAGTCCGAGTCCCGTACCTTGTATCTCCGAGGCTCCGCCCTCGGCCGCGCGCGTGAACGGTTCAAACACTGTTTCAAGGAAATCCTTGTCCATTCCTATGCCGTTATCCTCGCAGATAAACTCATAACACGCTATACCGGACTTTTGTATCTTTGTTTCCCTTATGCTTAATTCTATTTTTCCTCCGTCGGGAGTGTATTTGATAGCGTTGCTCAATATATTTACCAGCGCCTGCTGAAGTCTTAGGCTGTCGCCTATGACATTCTCATGCTTTACATCCTGTACGCGAACAGTGAGCTTATGTCCGTGCGCCTGAGTCTGCGGGCGGACAAGTATAATCAGCTGATCAACCATTTCCGAAAGGTTGAAGTCCTCCTCGGAAAGATTGATCTTGCCCGACTCGATCTTGCTCATGTCAAGCACTTCGTTTATAAGCGCAAGCAGGTGCTTGCTTGCCGTGGTGATTTTTCCCAGACAGTCCAAGACCTTTTTCTTGTCATCTATTTGGGCGCCGGCAAGGGCTGTCATTCCGACTATGGCGTTCATCGGAGTGCGGATGTCGTGGCTCATATTCGACAGGAACGTTGACTTAGCGTCATTTGCCCTGTTAGCCGCATCATATGCCTCCTTAAGCGCCTCCCTTGTACGGATCTCCTTTCGTCTTTCCTCGTCTATCTTCTGAACGACCCACAGAACGTGATCCGCCTCGCCGTCAGCTCCGCGTCCCGCGACTATAAAGCTTCCCCGGCACCAGCCGTGATCCATTGTTTCATACTCCGCCTGAACACTGTCCTCCGATTTCAGCCTTTCTTTAAGCGTAGTCATATCAAAAAATTCCGCCATATCATCTCTGCTTTGCTCAAGGACGTTGCTCTCTATCCATGCAAAGAACCGCTTTGAATCCGCTTTATCGGCGGCTGCCGAATGTTCGTTTAAAGAATGTAAAACATCCATATAGCTGTAATCTTCGAGATCAATATAATAAACCACAAAATACAGCTTTATCAGCGATTTTATAATATTATAGCGTATTTCCTCCGATGCGATATACTCCTTTTCACGCTCATATGCCTCTTTGAGAGTCCTTTTTGCGTCCTCGCTCTTTTTTCTGTACATAATGTACCACAAAACAATGATCAGCAGCAGTACAATAAATACCAGCGTCACCGCTGTCGCATTTCTGCGCAGAAAATCCCTTATGCTGTAGTCCGACTCGGCATATAAATACCGTATAACGGTATCCGTCACCTCAGATGAGTCAAGACGGTTCAGCGCCATGGTAAGCAGCGAATACAGCTCCGTGTCGGTTCGTCTTACGGCAAAGCAGTAGTTGATTACCGAGCTTGTCGCCGATATTTTCAGGTCTGTAAATTTACTCTCGTCATTGGTAAGCCGGCGCATAATATCGTTTGAAGCCGCCATGCAGTCTACTTCTCCCCTGCTTACAGCATTAAGCGCGTCATTTATATCGCGGTACTTTATCTGCTCCGCTTCCGGATAAGCCGTGCTGACATACAAAGACTGCACCGGACTTTGCTCCCATACGGCTATGCGCCCGTATTCAAGCTTATCATAATCGCCCTTGTATATAACGCTGACACGATCGCTCACAACAGAAGGGGTCTGCATATAATTGCGCCTTTCAGAATACCACATATCCTCATATGTCGGAAATACAACATCTATATCTCCGTTTTCAAGCGCCGCCAAAAGCTTTGTCTGGCTTTCGTAGCTGTAGGCGGTAAACTCAATTCCCATATACTCTGACAGCTGCGGCAGTAGCGCGGTTATAAGACCGTCGGGCGTACCGTCCTCATTTTTTGAGCTGAAGGGCATATAATTGTCAAGGTATCCTATCTTTATATTAGGATGCGAATCCACCCACGCCTTCTCATCATCGGTAAGTTTGGTTCTTATTATGTTCTGATAATAGTATTTTTCCCGAAGCTGGGTATGATAGTTGGGATTGTTGCTTAGTATGATGCTTTGCACCCTGTCAAGCTCCGAAAGAAGCTCCTCTCTCCCCGGAGCAAGGGCAAAGTAGCAATCCCTCTCGCCGATATTCGTCACAGGTCTTATCCTGCCCGTCATATACGTGTCGGTTGTTACCATAGCGTCGATCTCGCCGTTTTCAAGCGCTTCCACACGGTCGTCATACTCTCTGTACATGACAGGCGTGTATGTTATCCCGTTAGCCTCCGCGTATTCGCGCATATACTGCTCGCCGAGCTTGTCCGGATTGATTCCGATTCGCATACCGTTTATCGCCGCGCTGTCATCCGATTGGACGGTTGTATTGTCCTCGCTCACAAATATGTAATACGTTTCCGTACCCATAGGCTTTTTTGAAAACAGGAGATTTTCAGCGCCCTCGATCTCCTTGGATACATCGCACATTATATCTATCTCGCCGTCTTGGAGCTTTTGGTAGATCTCGTTCCGGCTGCCGTAGACATACTCGTATTTCCAGTCGTTATATTTTGCTATCTCCTGGTAATATGCGTATCCATAGCCCGATTTGCGCTCGTTTTCGGCCGCTCCGCGGTGAAACACCTCATCGGAAAAATATCCGACCTTTACAACGGTCTCCTCCGCCAAAGCCTCCGGCATCACGGATACTATCACGCATACTATCAGCATAATGCAATTTATAATTCTCTTATGCATTGGTATCCCTTTCTTTTTACATATGCCTATGCTCATACTTTTCCGAAATGACTCCGAGCAAAGCAAAAATAACATTGCCGTTATCATCCACGGATATTCGGCGGTTCTTTGCAAAGACCCATTTATTTCCGACGCCAAATCGAAATTCTATCTCCGAGCCGCCGTTGTCAACCGCCTCTTCCATTGCCTTTATCGCACTTTCCCGATCGTCCTTATACACAAAATCCAATAAATTTACCGAATATATATGCTGCTCCCTCTCAAATCCAAACTCGTTATAGAAGCTGTCGTTCACAAGTATTGCCTCTATCCTGCCGTTTCTGTACTCAAGAAGTCCCGCCGCGCCTATACAGTTATTAAATATATACGAGCTTGAGCTGTCTGTATCCATAAGCTCATTCAGCTCGCGCAGATATGTTCTTCCCTTGATCTGCGTAAGACCGGCAAACGAGCTGTTTTCAAGCTTTTCCTCAAACTCCCGAACAGGCATAGGCTTCGCGAAATAGAATCCCTGCATCATGGTGCAGTCGAGATTTTTCATAAATTCCGCCTGCTCCTTCGTTTCAACGCCCTCGCATATGACCGGCATACCCAGCTGATGCGCCATCTTAAGCACAGAGCTTATTATAATGCCGCTTCTTGCGCCTATGCCCTTGCCGTGAAGGAATTTAAAATCTATCTTCAAAACGTCCACAGGCACTTCTTTAAGCATATTCAGAGAAGAATATCCGCTGCCGAAGTCGTCCATCTCCACTACGAATCCCATCTTCTGAAGCTGCGCGACTGTGTCTATAAGCTTTTCCGGCTCCTCCATATAAGAGCTTTCGGTTATCTCAAGACGCAGCATCTCCGGGTTAAGGGAATATTTTTTCACAAGCTCCATCAGCTTCGCGCTTAAATCCTCGTCGCGCAAATCGGCTCTTGAAATATTGACTGAAATTGATATAGGTATGCCTCTGCCGTTTTCCTGCCACTTTTTCATAAGGCGGCACGCCTGATCCCAGACATAATAATCAAGCTTCAGTATCTGACCCGTTTTTTCCAGAAGCGGTATGAACTCTCCCGGAGATAACCATCCAAGCTCCGAATGTGTCCAGCGGCACAGCGCCTCCGCGCCTATTATCTTGCCGGTAACATAGTTGTACTGCGGCTGAAGCCAGACACTGACCTCGCCTCCGGCTATGGCCTCGTCAAGATGATTGGTTATCGCCATGTTTCTCCACTGGCGTTCCCACTGTTCTTCATCAAAGATGGCTCTTCCTCCGCCTATCTTGCCTTTGACGGTTCTCTGCGCTATCCGCGCAAGGTCAAGCATCTGATCCACGCTGATCTTGTCTAAATCATGGGGTTTTATTATATATACTCCCGTACATATCTCAACGGTATAGCTTTTATTGATATCCTTAAAAAATCTCGACACCGAGCAGAGTACCTTTTTCAGCTCCGGTCTTATACCGTATGAACCGCCCGTTTTCGCAAGCAGAGCGAATCGGTCGGCAGATATTCTTCCCAAAACCTCGTCATCGTCAATTGCCGCCTTTGTCAGACTGCTCCACGTCTTTAAAAGCTCATTCCCCGCTTCATAACCGAACACCTCGTTTATAAATTTAAAATTCTTTATATCGCTGTAGCATAGGGAATACTGTTTTTCGGGATTTTCATGTATGATTTCCACCGCTTTTTCACGGAAGCCGTCAAGCGTAAGGCACCCCGTCAAACCGTCTATGCGCGTAAGACGATAATTCTTATCCTCAAGCCGGCGGTTTTCCTCCTCCATCAGCCGAAGCATCAGCTTTTGCCTTGCAAAAAGACGGATAGTGTTTTGTACCCGTTTTTTTATAACAGCGGTCTTAACGCTGCGGCTGATAAAATCGGTGGCGCCCATATCGTAAGCGCGCTGCACAATCTCCGACGAGTCCTCAGAAGATATCATGATTACCGGTATGCTCTCTATCCAGCCGTTTTCCCTCATGGCTTCAAGCACACCGAAGCCGTCCGTACCCGGCATAACAACATCAAGCAGCACAAGAGCTATATCAATGCCATAGTTTTCAAGAATTTTAATTGCTTCTCTGCCGTCGGCGGCCTCTAAAATATCATATTCATTGCCAAGCATCATTCCGAAAAGCGCGCGGTTAAACTCGGCATCATCGGCTATCAGTATTTTAAGCCGCTGCCGGTCATTCATTTCATCCATAATCATTTCCCCTCCCATGCAAACCATATCAAATCACAGAGTATTTAAATGTTCGCACGCCGTATCATATGCTTTTTTTATATCAGGGTAAACAGCCATAGCGCCCTCGTTGTCCCCTGCGCGGTATTTTTTCACAAGCTCGTCACACACCGTGTAAAGCTTTGTAAGTCCCACATTACCGGAAATGCCCTTGATTGTATGCGCCGCACGGAACATTGTGTCATAGTCTTTTTCCTCAACAGCCCTTGAAAGACTTTCCATGCTTGTGTCTTTCGTAAACTTCTTCACGAACATCATCATAAAACTTTCATCGTTATCAAATCTATCCATAGCGCTTGCTATGTCGACGCCCGCTTTTTCAAGTATATCCTTTTCCTTTGCCGTCATCTGACGTACCTCCGTTCCGCCGGCTCCGCACAGCCGGATAAAAAAATTACCTTTGCATGAAAATATTATACATTATTGATTATATCACTTCTTAGCCGCATTGTCAATGTTTTTTGAATCTAAAACTGCGGAAAATCAGCCATTTTTTCATATCGTTTCGCCCTCCGTAAGAGCGCCTGTTCGGATTTAAATGCCGCCTGGATGTTTCGAGATTAAGACTCATTCAAAACCGTGCGGTTTATACCGTAGTCTGTTGACACGCGGTATTCGCTGTGATATAATACATATATGAAAAATAATTGATGAACTATATGAACGGTTAGCCGATTGCTTTCTGTTCGGTGCGGAAATGTAAAAACAGATAACTAAAATTTTATCAATACCATACTTTACATAGCCGAAAACGGAGTGTAATTATACAAATATATGAGGAGCAGAAATATGATAACAGAAAATATAACAATAAGACATCACAACAGGAATATATCGGCAACATTATATTTGCCGCAAAAAGATAGGTTCCCGATGATTATTTTAAGTCACGGCTTTAACGGCAGCAGTGATGATTTTTCGGAATACGCGAAAATCTTGGCTGAAAATGAAATCGGAGTGTGTACATATGATTTCTGCGGCGGTTCATTGCGTTCAAAAAGCGACTCGGCTACAACCGAGATGACGGTTTTTACGGAAAAAGAAGATCTGTTTGCGGTGATAGACTTTATAGAGAAGCAGCAGTATACACAAAGCATTTTCTTGCTTGGCGCAAGTATGGGAGGTCTTGTCAGCGCATTGTGCGCGGAAGAGTGCTCTGATAAAATACAGGGTATGATGTTGCTTTATCCCGCGCTATGTGTCGCCGATGACTGGAATAAGAAATTTCCGGATGTTGATGATATTCCAGACGTTTATAAGGTATGGGAGGTTCCTCTTGGAAAATGCTTTTTTGAAACATTACATAATTTTAATGTATTTGAGCATATAGGGAATTATCAGAAAAATGTACTTATAATTCACGGTGATAAAGATGATATTGTTCCGCTTGAATACAGCGTCAAGGCAAATGAAATTTATACAAATTCAAACCTTCAAGTATTTGAGGGTGAAGGACATGGCTTTTCTGACAGCGGAGCTAAAGAAACAATAAATATAATTATGGAATTTATCTGTA
>CAZCZR010000054.1:0-11623 GCA_964503455.1 uncultured Lachnospiraceae bacterium
GTATCATAAATATGGATTTGGATTTAAGAAGGAGATTAGTTTATGATACGAGAAAGATATTTCGGCAATTGGGTGTCTTATAACGGTTATACTGACGCCGGTTATTATTTAGGAGCGCGTTTTGTTCAATTTATATTGAAGAATAATACCTTTGATGAAATTATAAATTTTGATATTGAACAGGTAAAAACAGCATTTAATAACTTTATTTAATTTATAGGTGATTGTAAAAACTGCGGTGAGTCAATCCGATAAATGTTTTGAACTTATGCTCTGAAGCTTTAATAAGTATCTTGGATTTGTGAGATACACAATACCTGACGTACCGTTTCGGTGTGTCGGGTATATTTATTATCGTTTATACGCAGACTGCTGCAACTAACGCTTGAACATATGTATATTCTTTAAAACAATAACAAGCATACGAAAAAAAGCGGCGTATCGCACAATCGTGACAGCCGCTTTTTTGTACACTTTCCGTTGGACTGTCATAAAATCAGCTGCTTTACTGTTTTATGCAATATTATTTGTAAATTTTTGTGAATGGATAAATAAATTGCCTGAACATATTTCTGAAAATATTTTTATTTCGTATTGCCAAAAGGGAAAATGTGTGATACAATAGCAATATAGGATTTACAATGGAGGAAAGTATGAATATATATATACTGCGTCACGGCGAAACAGATTCCAATATACGCTCGGCGTGTCTGGGAAGAAAGGATGTGCCGCTTAATAAACGCGGTTTTGAGCAGGCGGCGGAGGCGGCGGAAAGACTTGCCGGCATACCCTTCAAAGCGATATATTCATCTCCGCTCATACGCGCGCGCCTTACTGCCGAAGCGGCGGCAAAACCGCGCGGACAGGAGGTTATAACCGATAATTTGCTTATAGAACGGGATTTCGGAACGTGGGACGGTATGACATTTTCCGAGATCTCGTCAATGTATCCGGAGGAATATGAAAAATGGAAGCGCGACTGGCATGGCTACAAAATCCCTGGCGGAGAAGCTGATATATCGGTGCGAAAGCGCGCGGAGGAATTTTTGGCAAAGCTTAAAAGGACGCATGGCAGGGAGGATGTGCTTATAGTCACACATCTTGGGACGGCGAGGCATCTTATAGCCTGTCTGCTCGGACTTACAATCGGCGCAAGCAGGGGCTTCTGGCTTGACAACTGCGGTGCGGCATATATATACGCGCCCGCGCAAGGCCCCGCAGTGCTGAAAAGATTAAATTAAAAGAAAAGCGGCGAACGTTTTTATCGGCAAAGACACCTCGCTGCGGTAACGGAGGAAAGTTATGAACAATAACGTAAGAAGAATTTATGTTGAGAAGAAACCCGGATTCGATATTGAAGCGCAGGGAGTTTTGGAGGATCTTAGAGAAAATCTGTCGCTTGACGGGCTGACAGGCGTTCGCGTGATAAACCGCTACGACATCTCCGGCATGGACGATGACGAATACGCAAAATCTCGCGGTCTGATATTTTCCGAACCGCCGGTGGATCACGCGTATGACGAGGAAATAGACATCAGCGCGGACGCAAAAGTATTCGCCGTTGAATACCTGCCCGGTCAGTTCGATCAGCGCGCGGCATCGGCGGAGGAGTGTGTGTCGATACTAACGGGAAAAGACCGCCCGTCGGTAAGGTCGGCAAAGCTGTATATTCTTTCGGGAAATGTGAGCGATGAGGAGGTTGAGCGCGTTAAAAGCTACGTAATCAACCCTGTTGAATCGCGTGAAGCGTCGCTTGAAAAGCCGGCAACGCTTGAGATGGACATCACCATGCCCGAGGACGTCAGGACTGTGGACGGCTTCATTGATATGAACGATGATGAACTGTCGAATATGATAGCGTCAATGGGATTTGCTATGGATCTTGACGACCTCAATTTCTGCAAGGAATATTTCAAAAACACCGAACACAGAAACCCAACGGTCACAGAACTGCGCATGATCGACACATACTGGTCGGATCACTGTCGTCACACAACATTTTCAACGCGCATAAATGATGTTCGCGTACCCGATGGCAAATACGCCGACGCGATAAACGCCGCATTTGAGGAGTATAAGCAGGCCAAAGCGGAGCTGTACGCGCCCGACAGGGATATGTGCCTTATGAATATGGCAACGATTATTGTCAAACAGCTTAAAAAACAGGGATATTTAAAGGAAATAGATGAGTCGGAGGAAATCAACGCGTGTTCTATAGAGGTAGATGTGGACGTTGACGGCGTGACAGAGCCGTGGCTTATCATGTTCAAAAACGAAACTCACAACCATCCGACAGAAATAGAGCCTTTCGGCGGCGCCGCGACGTGTCTTGGCGGCGCGATCCGCGATCCGCTTTCGGGACGTTCGTATGTGTATCAGGCAATGCGTGTTACAGGCAGCGGCGATCCGAGAACTTTATTAAAGGACACCCATGCGGGAAAGCTTATGCAAAGAAAAATCACCAAGGGCGCGTCGTCGGGATATTCGTCTTACGGCAACCAGATAGGTCTTGCGACCGGTCAGGTTCAGGAGATTTATCACGAAGGCTACGTTGCCAAGCGCATGGAGATAGGTGCGGTTATCGGAGCGGCGCCAAAGAAAAACGTTATCCGCGAGGTCCCCTCGGAGGGCGACATTATAATTCTTCTCGGCGGCAGAACGGGGCGCGACGGCATAGGCGGAGCGACAGGCTCGTCAAAGGCGCATAATGAGGAAAGCGTTGTGACCTGCGGCTCCGAGGTGCAGAAGGGAAACCCGCCTGTTGAGAGAAAATTACAAAGATTATTCCGAGATGCAAAAGTCACACATCTGATTAAACGCTGCAACGACTTCGGCGCGGGCGGCGTATCGGTTGCGATAGGCGAGCTTGCCGACGGACTTGTTATAGATCTTGACAAGGTACCCAAAAAATACGAGGGACTGGACGGCACCGAGCTTGCGATAAGCGAATCGCAGGAGCGTATGGCTGTAGTTGTGCGTGCGTCTGACGCAGATGCATTTATCGCGTATGCGAACGCGGAAAACCTTGAGGCAACAAGGGTTGCCGAGGTGACAAGCGCGAACCGCCTTGTAATGAGCTGGCGCGGCAAAACCGTATGCGATATATCGCGCGATTTCTTAAACACCAACGGCGCAACAAAGAACACCGATATAGAAGTTGTTCTGCCGGCAGGCGATGTTTTTCCGGCAAAAGATGATGTTAAGGACGTAAAGAGCGAGTGGCTCAAAACTCTGTCGGATTTGAATGTATGCTCGCAGAAAGGTCTGGCGGAGAAATTCGACTCGACAATAGGCGCGGGTTCGGTGCTGATGCCTTTCGGCGGAAAGTACCAGCTTACGCCGTCGGACGGTATGGCTGCGAAGGTTCCTGTACTTAAAGGCACGACCAATACGGCTACAGTTATGACGTTCGGATATGATCCCAATCTGTCAAGCCGAAGCCCGTTCCATGGCGCGACATACGCGATAGTGGAGTCTGTGTCAAAGGCTGTAGCTCTCGGCGCCGATTATAAGAAAATTTACCTGACTTTCCAGGAATACTTCGAGCGTCTCGGCACAGATCCCAAGCGCTGGGGCAAACCGTTCGCGGCTTTAATGGGCGCGTATAACACGCAGCTCAATCTGAAGATCGCGGCGATAGGCGGCAAGGACTCGATGTCAGGCTCATTCAATGATCTTGATGTCCCGCCGACACTGACGTCATTCGCAGTCGCACCCGTAAAGGCGGATAAGGTTATCTCGCAGGAGTTTAAGAAACCGGGTTCAAGCGTGGTTATGGTTACATTTGACCGTGACGAAAACGATCTGCCCGATTTTGAACAGCTAAAGTCGATGTATGAGATCGTTCACTGTATGATCGAGAACGGACAGGTTCTTTCCGCAAGCGTTGTAAAGAGCTTCGGGCTTGCCGAAACCGTTTCAAAAATGGCGTTCGGTAATATGATAGGCTTTAAATTTAATGATGATATAGACACTGACCTTCTGTTTAACGCTCAGCTCGGTTCGATAGTTTTGGAGCTTAGCGATAATTGGGGAGCGGTGCTTACAACGGGAACCGAGCCGAAAATAGTGAAGCTTGGCAAAACTCAGCAAAAGGCAAGCATTGACGTTTCGAGCGTTAGCATACAGCTTGACGAAGCTGTTTGCGCGTGGACAAAGCCGCTCGAGAAGATATTCCCGACAAAGGCGGGTCATTTTACCGGAGAGCCTAAAACCTACTCATACGACAAGCGCGGCGTTACCGTTGCCTCGCAAAAATTCGCGAAGCCGAGAGTATTCATACCCGTATTCCCGGGTACAAACTGCGAGTATGAAACCGCAAAGAGATTTGAGGAAGCTGGCGGTATCGCTGATGTATTCGTAGTGAGAAACCTAAGCGCGGCGGATGTTGAGTATTCAATGGCGGAAATGAAAAAGCGCATTGACAGCTCGCAGATCATCATGATACCCGGCGGCTTCTCCGGCGGTGACGAGCCTGACGGTTCGGGTAAATTTATCGCTACGGCATTCAGGAATCCGCTTGTCAAGGATGCGGTTATGAATATGCTCAAAAACCGCGACGGTCTTATGCTTGGCATATGCAACGGCTTTCAGGCGCTGATCAAGCTTGGACTTGTACCGTATGGCGAGATACGCGACCTTGAGGATAATTCGCCCACGCTGACATTCAACACCCTCGGCAGACACGTTTCCTGCATGGTAACAACGCGCATCGCATCGAATAAGTCGCCGTGGTTTGCGAATGTAAATACGGGAGAGCTTCATAAGATAGCGGTATCACACGGCGAGGGACGCTTTATAGCATCGCCGGAGCAGATAGCGGAGCTTGCCGCCAACGGTCAGATCGCGACTCAGTATGTGACGCTTGACGGAAAAGCCACCTATGACATAGCGTATAATCCCAACGGCTCCGCGCAAGCGATAGAGGGCATTACAAGTCCTGACGGCAGAGTTCTTGGAAAAATGGGTCATTCTGAGAGAATCGGCACAAATATTGCCTCGAATATCCCCGGCGAAAAGGATCAGCAGCTCTTTAAGGCGGGAGTGCAATATTTTAAATAATAATTAGATTACGTGTACGAAATATTAAATTAAGATTTGTGAGGAATAGCATATGAACAAAAAAATTATGGCAGCAGCTTTGGCGGCGGTTATGCTTGCGTCGCCGACGGCGCTTGCCGATTCGGACATCAATATATTTGTAAACGGGAACTATATCGACTGCAGCTCATATGTAATAGACGACACAACGTATATACCTTTGCGCGCCGTATCCGAAGCGCTTGGCGCGGATGTGGGATACGATGAAACAACAAATACCGCAAGCATTACGCTTGGGGAGGACAACAGTATTCCGAAGATGATTGAGGACGTGTCGCAGAGCGTGGTTGCCATTGTAGGCAATTCAAACGCGACGGACGCTTACGAGGGCTACGGCATAGGCACAGGCGTGGTCGTTAAAAGCAACGGTCATATACTGACTAATTACCACGTTGTGGAAAATATCAAAAATATAACGGTAATTTTCAGTGACGGGACCGGTTATCCGGCAACGGTGCTGTACGGAGACGCCACGGCGGATCTTGCGGTTATAAAAATAAGCCGTCTCGGCTTGAAGCCGATACAGTTCGCCGATGAAAACAGCATAGCTGTTGGGCAGACAGTCTTTGCCATAGGTACCCCGCTGTCGCTCTCATACCGCAATACGGCAACGCGCGGCATGATAAGCGGCATAGGCGTGACCGTCAGTGATAACTATTACAGCTATATCCAGTCGGACGCGGTTATAAACGGAGGCAACTCCGGCGGTCCTTTGGTCAACTCCGAAGGAAAGCTCGTCGGAATAAACGCCATAAAGAACGTCAGCACCGGAGTGGAGGGTATGTCATTTTCTATTCCGGTCGATACGGTGAAATACGCGCTTGAACAGTTTGAAACAAACGGCAAAATAGTGCGGGCGGATATAAATACCGTTTTTGAGGAATCATGGGAAGCTAAAATAGGCTTGCCCACCCAAAAGGGACTTACCGTAAAAAGCTCTGCGAGCGGAGTGCTTCTACCGGGCGATGCGGTGACGGCTGTAAACGGCGTTGAGATCCACAGCAAGGTGGACTACAATGAGGCATTGAAAAAGACGTTTGACGGCGGAAACATCGTTCTTACGGTTGAGCGCGGCAGCGAAACGCTGCAGCTTGAGGCGGTGCCGGAGCTAAAATAAATATTATGATGAAAGGAAAGAAAACATGAAAAGAAAAATCATTGCGGCACTGACAGCCGCCGCTCTTATGACATCCGGTGCCGCTTACGCCAAAGAGCCTGAAACGGATTCCGTAGAGATCGAGATAACCATAGGCAGCGATGTTATATACATAAACGGCGAGGAATATACAACAGAACCGGCGTATACCGTGGGTGACGGCGTGACTTTGGTGCCGCTTCGCACAGTGACGGAAGCATTCGGAGCCGAGGTCAGCTGGGATGACAGCGGAAAGATCGTGCTTTCATACAAGGATGTGACGATCACTCTTGAGATAGGAAACTACACGGCCCATATAAACGATTACGCCGAGGTCATGCCCGCGGCTCCCGAGCTTATGAACGATACGGCAATGATCCCGCTTCGCTTTATTGCCGAAAATTTTGATGCGGACGTGGATTATGATGAGCAAACCGATACGGTGTATATCGAAAAGAATGATGAAAGCTACGGCTCCACCATCACCTCGTATACCGACAAGGCGCGTATAGGCGACAGCTATTTTAACTGGTCTATGGATACGCCGGCGCAGTATTTTTACGCAAGCGGCGGAGATGTTAAAGACGCTGTTATGTTTGCGGGCAAGGAAATTGATTCAAGCATAACTATTTTTATAGATGATATTGATGAAGATTTTGAACAGGATATAAACAAGCTGTATATCCGCGCAAAAGAATCCATGTACGGATACGCCGCCATAATAGACAGCAAGTGCTATAAGACCGCGGAAGGCTATGACTGTATTGAATTTGAAACGGTTGACTATTCGGGAAGGAAGTATGATAAGTATATCATAACGGAAGAAAAGCTTTACAGCGTAACTCTCAGCATTGGCTATGATTTGAGCTTCGCGGACAGAGAGATTGCCAAAGCGGTATTTGATTCATTCAAGCCCCTGTTTATAGACGGGGACGATATATCGGATATATCGAACGTGGAGAACGGAATGAGACTTTTTGAGCATGAAGGCTCCAAAATATCAATGTATCTTCCGGCGAAATGGTCAACAAAAACGGGAACGCTGAATAATCGTTATAACATATATTCCGATGAGGATGACGGGTTTATTTCAATGTCGATTTTCTATGCTCCCGATGAGGATCCGCAAAAATACGCTTTGACCGCACAGACGGGAAGAAAGCTTGTGGAAAACACCGAAATATCCGCCACGACCGATGTATACACCTCGGAATTTGACAGCGGCATCACGGCATATTGTTACGACACAAAAATCGATAACAGCAGAGCGGAAAAGGGCGGCATATATAATCGCACCGATATGTTTTTCAAAAACGGCGATTATATGTATAAGCTGCGTGTAAAAACGCCCAATGAGGACACCGAAACGCTTGCGAAGATAAGGGAAACGCTTAAAGCCGGCGAGCTTATTGTCGATGAGTTTGACAAGGTGCAGTATGAGGACTATACGGATGAGTATATCTTCGACTATGAGGTGGATGATATTAAGTTTAGCCTTGCGTCGAATTGGATTGAGAACACATCCTATTTCAGTACAGCAAATTCCTTCACAAAGACGACCACGGGCGAAAGCCTTTCCGTGTCGGCAATAAACGCGAAGCAGGTGCTGAAACAAACCGAAAAAGAGGGCATAGAATGGTATGAAATGCTGCTTGAAACCCTTGAGGACGCATTGGGTGAGAATGACTCGTTTACCGAGGACGTGTATACGAGAGAAATCAACGGCAACACATATTATGTATACAGCGTTGAGTCAACAGGCGGAAGCGAGGTTGAATACAACGTTTCGTATGTAACGATGATAGGTGATAAGCTGTATGTGATCGATCACACCGTTTCGGACGAGTTTAAAACCTCGGCAGTATATGAGGAGCTTGAAAAAATCATAGGCACAATGGAGTATGGGATAAAGGAATAACAGAAAAACAAAAAAGCTCTCGCCAATTCGGCTCAAAAACCGAAATAAGCGCATGAGCTTTTTTTGATGCATTGATTCATTATTCCTCTGCCGCTAGCCGGTAGATTATATCGGTGCATTTTTCAATGCCGAGGCGGGAGGAATTTAAGCATATATCGTAGCAGTCAGCCGAGCCGAATGTGTCCTTTGTATAGAAGGAGCAGTACTTTCTGCGCGCCTTGTCAACAGCGCGGATCTTGTTTTTACGCTGCGCGTCCGTAAGATCCGGCATCCTGCTTTTCATTCTCTCGCTTCTCCAGTTGAGATCTGCGCATATAAAGACGTTTAAGCAGCCGTCAAATTCTCTTAAAACGGTATTCGCGTTTCTGCCGAGTATAACGCATCTGCCTTTTTCGCCTATTCTGTGGATGACCTCGCTTTGAGCCTTGAACAGCTTTTCGTTTAAAGGTTTGTTGTAAAAATCAAACAGGCTCTGTGTGAAACCGAAATTTAAGGGTACTTTTTCATCCCATTTTATCATACTCATTACATCCATGTTCAGCTTCGCTGCCGCCATGAATATAAGCTCCTTATGGTAAAACTCGTAGCCAAGTCTTTGTGACAGTTCAGCGCCTATTTCACCGCCGCCGGCGCCGAATTCGCGGCTGATGGTTATGATCCTTTTCATAGCTTTGCTCCTCACAGCACTTTGTTCAAAAAATCTATCGTCCTTGCTTCTTTGGGATGGGTAAGCACATCTTCCGGAGTGCCTTCCTCCACAATATATCCGCCGTCCATAAATACGGCGCGCGTTCCCACCTCTCGCGCAAAGCCAATCTCGTGGGTCACCACGATCATTGTCATGCCCTCGGCCGCAAGCTCTTTCATTACATTAAGCACCTCGCCTACCATTTCCGGGTCAAGAGCGGAGGTGGGTTCGTCAAAGAGCATGATGTCAGGCTTCATGGCAAGCGAACGCGCAATGGCAACTCTTTGTTTCTGACCGCCTGAAAGCTGCTGCGGATACACATCCGCCTTATCGGAAAGACCTACCTTTTTCAAAAGCGCCAAAGCGGTATCATGCGCCTCGTCCTTTGTCATTTTCTTAAGCTCAATGGGCGCAAGCGTTATGTTTTCAAGCACAGTCATATGAGGGAAGAGATTAAAGTGCTGGAATACCATACAGATATTTTCGCGAACCTTATTAATATTTACTTTCTTTTCCGTTATATCCACGCCGTCTATTACGACTGTACCGGAGGTTATATCCTCAAGGCGGTTAAGACATCTGAGGAAGGTGGACTTGCCCGAACCGGAGGGACCGAGTATAACAACCACCTCGCCCTCGTAAACGTCGGTATTAATATCCTTTAAAACCTCCAGTTTTCCGAAGTTCTTTTTAAGGTGCGCAACATGAATCTTTACGTTATTTCTATTGACGGTCACGGTTAAGCCTCCTCTCCATAAGCTTTGCAAATCTTGATAAAAGTGTGATGACTATCAGATACATAACGGCAACTATCGCCCATGTCTGGAACGACATAAAGGTATTCGCCTGGACATTCTTCGCCGTATTTACGATCTCCGGGAAGCCTATTACCGACAGTATGGAAGTGTCCTTCAGCGTAATTATAAACTGGTTTATTATGCTTGGGATCATCATTCGTATAGCCTGCGGCATAACGACGCGGCGCATGGAGCGGCCGTAGGGGAGACCGAGGCTTCTTGCGGCTTCCATTTGACCTTTGTCTACAGCCTGTATGCCGGCGCGGATTATCTCAGCCATATAAGCGCCGCAGTTGAGGGCAAGACATATAGTACCCGCTTGAAGCGCCGAAAGCGTTACGTTTCCGATGGCAAGTATGGTATTGAACAGGTATGGCACACCGAAATACACGAAAAATGCCAGCACTATCATCGGCACTCCTCGTATCACGTCTACAAATACCTGTGATATTATGTTGCAGACCTTGTTTTTCAGCACGCTCAATATTCCGAAGAACAATCCTAGGATACACGCGAAAAACAAGCCGCACAGCGCAAGGAGCAGTGTCTGTCCCATAGCGTTGAGAAGCAGCACTCCGTAGTTTGTTATGATTTGAACCATTGTGTCTCCTTTCATATGGAATCGAACAGGTTCTTGGTACAATGTTATTGAACTTATTCAATTTCACAATTTGCATTAAGCAGGTTTCGTTATAGAGAATACTTAATGCAAAAAATATAAATACCAAAGACAGCGGACAAAAAGCGCATAATAAAATCATAGGGGCTGACGCCGCCGACAGCCCGGTTCTGCTGAAGGACGGGATGCCGGGGAGTCGCCCCCGTGAATATCGTTTGATCTTATATTATGCTCTCGATCCGCCGGCTTCTGCAAAATCGGCGCGGTATATACGCCGAAGGGAAGTACGGTCTGATATTATCAGCCGAGATACTTGGCGAGAATCTTGTCATACTCGCCGCTGGCCTTTATATTGGCAAGACCTTTGTTGAACGAGTCGATAAGATCCTGATTATCTGCATTGAAGATAGCAAAACCGTAGGGACTGCCCTCGTTTTCGGTGCCTTCTACAACCTGAAGATTAAGATCGCTGTCCTTGATCGAGAAGCTCATGATTGAAGTATCTTCGAAACAAGCGACTGTCTGACCGCCCATAACAGCCTGATACATTGTGGGCGAATCCTCAAAATATGTAATATTGAAGCCGTTGGCATCCTTAAGGCTCTCAGCATATGTAGCACCCTGTGTGCCTGTCTTTACGGCAACTGTCTTGCCTTTAAGATCTTCAAAACCCTTTATATCCGAGCCTTTTGCAACAGCCATGCACTGTGTAGCCTCATAATAACCGTCCGAGAATATCCATCCGCTCTGCTTGCGCTCGTCCGTAATGGAAGCGCCGGCGATCATGCCGTTTGCCTGCCCTGCCTGACAAGCCGCGATAGCAGCGTCCCAGCCAAGACTCTTCAATTCATATTCAAACCCCTGATCCTTTGCGATAGCAGCCAAAAGATCAACGTCAATGCCAACGAAGTTACCGCTCGCGTCAGTATACTCAAAGGGCTTGAACACGGTGTCTGTAGCGATAACGTATTTCTTTGACGAAGCACTGTTATCAGACGAAGCCTGCTGATTGTCGGCAGACTTCTGTGCGCATCCCGCAAATGCAGCCGCCGCCGTAGCCGCAACGAGTACGGACGCTAAAATCTTTTTTAAATTCATAGTAAAGACCTCCCAATCTTTTTATATATTTTGTTTGCAGAGCTTTGTATCTCTACCGAAAAACAAAACGGCGCAAACAATTACAACATATATATTTTAACATATTTAGGCGCCATTGTCAATAGAATTTCAAGATGATAATATAAAATTATTGTCAGAGTAAATTCCCAATGTAAATGCAACACTGCAATTTACGATTGCATTTACATTGAAAGGTGTTTTGTGGTAGCATTTAGTATGAGAAAGGAGGCTCAGACTAAAATGATTA
>CAZCZR010000055.1:0-11518 GCA_964503455.1 uncultured Lachnospiraceae bacterium
TTTGATATTCCGAATTATTCGCTAAGCATCTTATTCATCGCGCTTATCAGCGCGTAAAGAGATGAGGTGTTTATATTTCTGTCAACTCCCGCGCCCCAGTATATCTTGTCCGAGCCGTTTCTGACGCCGATATAGCTTACGGCCTTTGAGGCGGAGGAACGCTCCAAAGCGTGTTCGTTATACGACACTATCTCAAAATCCCTTCCCAGATATTTCCTGAATCCCCCGCACAGAGCGTCCAGCGGACCGTTGCCGCTGCCTTTTACGGTGACAACCTTGCCGTTATGCTCCACCGTTGCGCAGATCTCGGTGGTGTCGTCGTTCTGCGTGGTTTTATAAAATACCATATTCACCGGCGAGGTCAGATTCACATAATTATCCTTAAACGCCTGATGTATCTCATGGTTTGTCAGCACCGTATGCTTTTTGTCCGACATATCGGTTATTATGCGCGAGAACGGCACAAGCATTTCCTTGGGAATAATATAGCCGTACTTGTTCTGCATGATATACGCAACGCCGCCCTTGCCGGATTGGGAGTTGATCTGTATAGGCTCGTACTTTCTGCCGAGATCGGTCGGGTCGATGGTCAGATACGGATTTTCCCAGTAATTGCCGGGCTTTTCGTCGTACAGATCCATGCTTTTCTTTATCGCGTCCTGATGCGAGCCCGAAAACGCCACGTAAGCCATTTCGCCCGCGTAAGGATGACGCGGAGGTATGGGCATTTTGTTGTATTTCTCGAACACTTCTATGATCTGGTCTATATTCTCTAGGTTGAGCTTGGGGTCTATGCCCTGACAGTACATATTCAAAGCCACGTTTATAATATCGGTGTTTCCCGTGCGCTCTCCGTTTCCGAACAGCGTTCCCTCAACTCTGTCCGCGCCCGCAAGCAGAGCAAGCTCGGTGGAGCCTACGCCGGTGCCGCGGTCGTTGTGCGCGTGGACGCTGATGACGAGGTTTTCCCTGTTGTTGAGGTGCTTGCACATATACTCGATCTGATCGGCGTATACGTTGGCGGTGGCGACTTCTATCGTGGAGGGCAGGTTCACTATCACCTTTCTGTCGGGCGACGGCTTTAATATCTCAAGCACGGCGTTTGTGATCTCCGCCGCGTATTCGGGCTCGGTGCAGGTAAACGATTCGGGCGAGTATTCGTAGCGGATGCGGCCTTCAAGCTTTCCCTCGGCAAGGCTTGTGACCAGCTTCGCGCCGTCTACCGCAAGCTGTTTTATCTCCTCTTTGTTCTTTTTGAAAACAACTCTCCGCTGAAGGGACGAGGTGGAGTTATAGAGGTGGATAATGGCGTTTTTCGCGCCGCGCAGAGCTTCCACGGTGCGCTTTATTATATGCTCTCTCGCCTGTGTAAGCACCTGTATGGTAACGTCGTCGGGGATGATGTTTTCTTCTATAAGACGGCGCGTGAACTCGAACTCCGTATTCGACGCCGCCGGAAAGCCGACCTCTATCTCCTTGAAGCCGAGCTTTACAAGAAACTTGAAAAACTCTATCTTTTCGTCCGTGGTCATAGGCGAATACAGCGCCTGATTTCCGTCGCGGAGGTCAACGCTGCACCAGATGGGAGCGTGCGTTATTTCCTTGTCGGGCCACTCCCTGTTTTCTATGGGAACCTTGTAATACATTTTTCTGTACTTTTGATACTGCATGATCTTTCTTCCTTTCCTTTTTCATAAGGGCAGAATTGCGCGTCCCAAGCATATCGTGCGATCCCCTTTTTGAGGGAATAAGCGCGTATAAAAAAACCGAGCCGCACAATGTGCGCTGCCCGGTGTACTGCCTTTGATTATATTTCGGCACATAAACCAAACTGATACACATTGTCTGTTCAGTCCGTTAAAAGTAGCAAATTGTTTAGCAGAGCCTTGTATGAAGCTGTTTTACTCATTTGCCTCGCGCCTTTCCTGATATAATAACTCTATTATACATTAAAAAATCCGTTCTGTCAATATTTTTTGATATAAAATTTTGATTTTTTTGGTTTTGATAAATCTTTTTCGCGTGATTTTTCAAAAAGCATTGACAAAACGAAAGATATATACTATAATGTATACAATAATAAATATGACCTTTGTAAAGACATTGATGGAGACAGTAAGCTGTGTCGGAGGGCAGGAGCGAGCCGCGGACGGTGCGAGCGCGGCGCTTAGTAGATACGGACGAACATCACTCCGGAGTCGCAGGCTGAAAGGGAAACCGATTAAGCCGTGCCGGTTTTTCCGCCGTAAACGGAACGCATATGATAGTATGTCGGGGTGGTTTTAAACGAATGATTTCAATTCGTCCCTGTATGCGCGGCAACAGGGGCATTTTTATTTCATCTCATAAAAACAGGAAAGGATCATGCAAACCAATGTACGAAAAAGTATCACCGAATCTCAGCTTTGTCGAGCATGAGAAAAAAATTGTACAGTTCTGGAAGGACAACGACATCTTCCGAAAAAGTATCGAAAACCGCAAGGACGGCGAAACATATACCTTCTATGACGGGCCGCCCACAGCCAACGGCAAGCCGCATATCGGCCATGTGCTGACGCGCGTTATCAAGGATATGATCCCGCGTTACCGCACCATGAAAGGCTATAAGGTGCTGCGCAAGGCGGGCTGGGACACTCACGGACTGCCCGTTGAGCTTGAGGTCGAGAAAAAGCTCGGTCTTGACGGTAAGGAGCAGATCGAGGAATACGGTCTGGAGCCGTTTATAAATGAATGTAAGGAAAGCGTATGGAAGTACAAGGGTATGTGGGAGGACTTCTCCGGCAAGGTCGGCTTCTGGGCGGACATGGACAACCCGTATGTTACGTATCACAACGATTTTATCGAGTCGGAATGGTGGGCGCTTAAAAGGATCTGGGAAAAGGGACTTTTATACAAGGGCCACAAGATCGTACCCTACTGCCCTCGCTGCGGAACGCCGCTTTCCTCTCACGAGGTCGCTCAGGGCTACAAGGACGTAAAAGAGCGTTCGGCGACGGCGAAGTTTATCGTAAAGGGCGAGGAAAACACCTATTTTCTGGCATGGACGACCACGCCGTGGACGCTGCCCTCAAACGTGGCGCTGTGCGTAAACCCAGACGAAACCTATGTTAAAATCAAGGCGGGGAATGAGTATTATATCCTTGCCGAGGCGCTTGCCGGCGCGAACATGAAGGACACGGAATACGAAATTGTCGAAGCATATACGGGCAGAGAGCTTGAATACAAGGAATACGTTCCCCTGTTTGATTTTGCAAAGCCCTCCGAAAAGGCGTATTACGTGACCTGCGACGGCTACGTTACTCTCACAGACGGCACCGGTATCGTTCATATCGCTCCCGCGTTCGGCGAGGACGACGCGAATGTCGGCAGGAAATACGGTCTGCCCTTCGTGCAGCTTGTGGACGGCAAGGGACAGATGACCGCCGAAACCCCTTGGGCGGGAACCTTCTGCAAGGACGCGGACAAGGAAATACTTGTTGACCTTGAAAAGCGGGGTCAGCTTTTCAGCGCGCCGAAGTTCGAACACAGCTATCCGTTCTGCTGGAGATGCGATACGCCGCTTATCTACTATGCGCGCGACACATGGTTTATCAAAATGACCGCCGTAAAGGACGATCTTATCAAAAACAACAAGACAGTCAACTGGATACCCAAGACCATAGGCGAGGGACGTTTCGGCTCGTGGCTTGAAAACGTTCAGGACTGGGGCATCAGCCGAAACCGCTACTGGGGTACGCCGTTAAATATCTGGGAATGTGAGTGCGGAAAGCGCTTGGCGATAGGATCCATAGCGGAGCTTAAACAAATGAGCCCCAACTGCCCCGACGATATTGAGCTGCACAGACCGTTCATCGACAAGGTGACCGTGACCTGTCCCGACTGCGGAAAGCAGATGAAGCGTGTGCCGGAGGTCATAGACTGCTGGTTTGATTCGGGCGCGATGCCCTTCGCACAGTGGCACTATCCGTTTGAGAACAAGGAGATATTCGAGGACAATTTCCCGGCGGACTTTATTTCGGAGGCTGTCGATCAGACAAGAGGCTGGTTCTATTCGCTGCTTGCGGAGTCCACGCTGCTGTTTGACAAGGCTCCGTATAGGAATGTTCTTGTCTTGGGCCACGTTCAGGACGAGAACGGGCAGAAGATGTCCAAATCAAAGGGCAACGCGGTGGATCCGTTCGAGGCGCTTTCCGAATACGGCGCGGACGCGATACGCTGGTACTTCTATTCAAATTCCGCTCCGTGGCTGCCGAACCGATTCCACGGCGGCGCAGTCGTTGAGGGGCAGCGCAAGTTTATGGGAACGTTTTGGAACACTTACGCGTTCTTTGTTCTTTACGCGAACATAGATAATTTTGACGCGACAAAGTATACTCTTGACTACGGGTCGCTGTCCGTGATGGATAAGTGGCTGCTTTCAAAGCTCAACACGCTTGTAAAAACGGCGGACAGCAATCTTGCCGAATACAAGATAACCGAGACCGCGAGAGTGCTTGACGATTTTGTGGACGAGCTTTCAAACTGGTATGTGCGCCGCTCAAGGACGCGCTTCTGGGTGAAGGATATGCCGCAGGATAAGATAAACGCGTACATGACGCTTTACACCGCGCTTGTGACGCTTGCAAAAACCGCTGCGCCCATGATACCGTTTATGTGCGAGGATATATATCAGAACCTTGTAAGGAGTATCGACAAATCGGCTCCAGAGTCGGTGCATCTGTGCGACTTCCCGACATATGACGAGAGCCTGATAGATCCGGAGCTTGAGGACAAAATGGAGGAGATACTTGAGATAGTGGTTCTCGGCCGCGCAGCGAGAAACGCCGCGAATATCAAGAACCGTCAGCCTATAGGCGTTATGTACGTCAAGGCGGACAAGGCGCTTGACGGCATTTACTCCGACATAATACGCGACGAGCTCAACGTAAAAGAGGTGCGCTTCTCGGATGATGTGCGCGATTTTACAACCTACAGCTTCAAGCCGCAGCTGAGAACTCTTGGCAGACGCTTCGGCAAGAGCATCAACCTTGTAAAGACCATTCTTTCGGAGCTTGACGGCAACGCCGCGATGGACGAGCTGAATGAAACCGGCTCTCTTAAAATAACCGTGGACGGAGCCGAGGAAACGCTTACGGCGGATGACCTGCTCATCGAAGCGGCGCAGAAGCCCGGCTTTGAGTCGGCGTCGGACAACGGCATAACGGCGGTGCTTGACACGAATCTTTCCGAGGAGCTTATAGAGGAAGGCTTTGTGCGCGAGGTTATATCAAAGATACAGACCATGAGAAAAGACGCTGATTTCGAGGTCATGGACCACATCACGCTTTATCTGGACGGCAGCGGCAAGATCGCGGATATTGTAAAGAAAAACGAGATGTTTGTAAAGAATGAAACTCTCACCGACAATGTCGTATACGGCAAAGCCGGCGGCAGCGTAAAAGAATGGAGCATCAACGGCGAAAAGGTAACTATGGGCGTTGAGCGGTAGGATATATTTATAGCAAGATATGACAGGGGCGACCTCTTCGGGCCGCCCTTTGTTTAATGCACAGCTTGCCGCGCAAGTTATTCACATCCCCAAGGGAGGCTTGCTTGCGCACAGCTGCTTATTCGATTATCTCCACGCCCCACGGAGCAAGCGTGCCGTCAAATTCTTTGCCCGTGAATACCGATACGCCGTCCGCGCGGACGCGGCGCTCGGACGCGGAGAAGTTCAAAAGCACAGTATACTCCCTGCCGTCCGCTGCTCTGCGGCGGATTATCTCCGTATCGGCGGGCTTTTCAACGCGTGTTATGCCCGACTCGTCGGCAACCTCCGCGCAAAGACGCTCCAAAGCCTTGTCCTCAAGGTCGCAGCCGACATACCATACCGTGCCTTTGCCGTAACGGTTTTTGGTTATCGCCGCGCCGCCCTTGTAAAATTCGCCGTCATACGCGCATACCGTTTCGGCGCCCTCGCTTACGATCATATCGCGCCATATATGCGATGTTCCCCAGCCGCCCGAAAGAGGCACGTCCGTTTTCGTCGAGTCAAATTCCTGAGCCGTTATGCCCGCGAGGGCGCGAAGCCTGCCGGGGACGGTGTCGGGGAGCATATTGTTGTTTTCGTCCTTTACGCCGCTTCTGTATGTAAGCACCAGTGTGCCGCCGCCGGAAACGTAGCTTTCAAGCAGCCTTTGCTCGCGCTCGGTCACGATTATATGCGCCGGCATATACACCGCCTTGTACTCCGGCCCTATCATATCCGCAAAACCGCATTTCGCGTTTACGCCCGCGCGGCTGTTCGCCTTAAAGTAATCGTATAAAAGTCCGTTGTAGTCAAAATCCTTCACATGGCGCTTTATGCTGTGTGACCATGCATCGGTGTAGGACTTTACTATAAGCGTATCGCTTAAGGTATCCGCGCCCTCGAAAAGTCCCGAAAGCCTTTTAAGCTCCGCGCCTATGCCCTGTATCTCGTAATATCTTCTGCGGGGTATGCCGTCGTGGTCGAGAATACCGAGCCAGTACTGCTCCATGCCGAAAAGCGCGGATCTGAAACGGAAGTACATCATGCCCTCGCAGCCGTGGGCAAGCGCCTGATACGTCCACAGCCGAAGCTGCCCCGGCCTCGGAGTGCCGCCGAACACATCCCATCCCGCAGGCCCCGACTGCTGCTCCATTACCCAGAAGCTCCTGTCCTTTACACCGCGCATTATCTCGTGCGCCATTGACACATACTCATGCTCGCTGCCGCCCCACTGGTTATCCGGGTAGCAGTCCCATGACACAATGTCAAGATCCTTTGCAAGCTCGCGGTAATCTATATCGGAGAAATGCCCCATAAGGTTATGCGTTATCGGCTTGTCCGAGTATTTTCGTATTATATCCGCCTGCATTTTTTGAAAGCTCACCCACGAATCGGAGGAGAAGCGGCAGTAGTCAAGCTCCAGCGCGGGATTGTGGTTGCGCTGATCGGCATAAAGCGCGTCGCAGGAGGAATACGCCGGAAGTATCACATCGTCAAAGCTGTCGAAGCTGTGACTCCAGAATACCGTACCCCAAGTCCTGTTAAGCTCGTCAGTGCCGGAGTACTTTTTTGAAAGCCAGCGTGAAAACGCCTTTTGACAGCTCGGACAATAGCAGCGCGTGCTTGCGTGACAGCCGAACTCGTTGTCGATCTGCCACGCGGCGATGTTCGGGTTTTCGGCATAGTGCCTCGCAAGCTCCTCGGTGACAATGCGGCTGCGTTCGATATAGGCGGGACTGTTTGAGCAGCACTCGCGCCTTGAGCCGAAGCCGCGCGCGCGGCCGAATTTGTCGCGCATCAAAACATCGTACCTGTTCACAAGCCATTTGGGCGGAGCGGCCGTCGGGGTGCCGAGTATGACCGAGATTCCCTCCGCCGCCAAAGCCTCTATCGCCTCGTCAAGCCATGAAAAATCAAACACGCCCTCCTCCGGCTCTATCAGCTTCCACGCAAATTCCGCCATTCTTACCGTGTTCATATTACATTCGCGCATCAGCCGCGCATTGCGCGCCCAATCCTTTTTGTCCCAATGCTCGGGATAGTAGTCGGCTCCGAAGATCATCTTGTTATCCTCCATAAAAATATGTATTTTCAGCTGATATATAATTACCCCTGTTTTCGCTGCGCGTAACACAAAACGGGGGCGAATTTTATCCGCCCCTTATCCTGCCGCCCGTGTAAATTTTAATAGCTGCGGTGTTTTGCTCATTTAATAAATATTAATCATCATAATGGTCTTTACATGAAGCTATTTCAATGACGTTGTCCTTAATTCTGTATACAAGTCTGTTATACTCGTCAATGCGTCTGCTCCAAAAGCCTGATCTGTCACCGCGCAGAGGTTCGGGCTTTCCTGTTCCGGTATGACCGTTGCGGTCAATATCTTTTAACAGATTGTTTATCTTTTTCAGTGTTTTCTTATCTTGCGTCTGCCAATAGAGATAATCGGCCCACGCAGCTTCATCCCATATCTTTTTCATTCGTCAGCCTCTATAATGTCATGCTCCACGCCTTTGCCGGCGTTCAGATTGTCGATTGCCCGCATGATTCGCGACATATTTTTTTCATCGTAGAACGGATCCGCCGATACTTCAAACGGGATCCTTTTCTCGCGGCTGACTTTTTTTGCAAAAATCGTAAATGCTGTTGTCATGCTTAATCCCATATCGCTGCATACCTTTTCCATTGACTTTTTCAAATCTGCATCCATGCGAAAATTCACCGTTGCCTGTGCCATAAAATCCACTCCTTTTATTTTGATTTAAATATATTATAACACATTGTAAAGCAAAAGTCAATAATATGCTTTACATTATACTGCGAATTTTATCATGAAAATATTTCTTGCAATTCCCGATGAAATGTGGTATACTGTTTTATATAAATCACAGTACGAGGGGAGACGGTAAGATGAAAAGAAAATTTATTGCGGGACTTCTCAGCGCGGCGGCGGCTTTATCGGGGTTGACGGCGCCTGTATCGGCGTATGAGTTCCCGAACGCGTTTTGGGCGATGAATGACGGCTATCAGGCGGCGATGTCTGACGGGGATAATAACGGCATAATCAATTTCGGCACGCAGTCAATACAGCTTATGGAAACTCAGCCGCTTAACGACAGCACGATCGGGGTGCTTAGTTCGCGTTCCTATGAGGTCGCCAACGCCTATGAGCGTCTTGGCGAATACGAAAAAGCCGCGGAGTATTTCGAAAAGTATGTTCCTTACGGCGAGCAGCTGGGCGAGGAGGACGGAGTCAAAATAGCGTTGGCAAAGGCGGACGCGTTCGTGTCAACGATTGATCTGTACACGCTTACGGATGAGCCGCTGGCGTATCACTGGGCGAAGCTGGAGCCTAAGACGGGAGTGTATTTCGGGCAGGTTTCGGAGGAAACGGAGCCGCGCGACTCAATGACGCTCATATATCAGGAGTACGGCGAAGCAAACACGCTTGCGTGGCTTGACAAGACCTTGTCGGACGCCGAGGCCGCCGGACAGCGCGCGGAGCTTGCGCTCAATTTCCCCAAAGAGGGAAATCAGCTGGGCGAGATAATTAATGACACGTCGTTCATATCGGAGTTTTGCGCCGTGCTTGCGAAGCATCAGTCGCTGCCCATATATCTGCGTATAGGCGCGGAGATGAACGTGTGGACAGCTAAAGCGGACGCGGGACAGTATATCGAAGCGTTCCGCAAGGTGGCGAACGCGGCAAGGGCGGAAAGTCAGAATATAGCGACGGTATGGAGCGTATCGCACACATCGCCGGTCGATGTTAATATGGACGATTATTATCCCGGCGATGAGTACGTTGACTGGGTCGGAATATCATGCTATGCCGTGAAATATTTTCAGGGCAGGGAATTGACGCAGATGGAAAGTCATAACGAGATATACTTCAAAGCGGGCGACGGCGCTGACCCGTGCCGGCTGGTAAAAGAGGTCGTTGAAAAATACGGCGATAAAAAGCCGATCATGCTTGCCGAAAGCGGCTCGGCGCGCTATACGACGACGCTTGCCAAGGACAGCTCGGAATGGGCGGAGCTGAATATGCTGCGTATGTATTCCACGGTTATGATGCGCTATCCGCAGGTTAAGCTTGCGGCGTATTTTAATAAAGAGCGCTCGGACGAGGCACAGTATTTTAACTTTGCGGACACGTCTATGAAGCAGGCGTTTGACAGCATTACCTCAATGCCGTGGTTTATTCAAAACGGCGAGGATTCGGCTATGACCTTCAAGCAGGCGGACGGCACGCTGTACGCCGAGGGCAACTCGCTTGAGCTGTACGCTCTGCCGTATGTGTTCAAGGATCAGCAGCCGAGAGTCGATTACTTCATTGACGGCGTATGGACGGGAGCGGCGGTGTATCTGCCGTATGGAACAACGCTTGATCTGTCGGGAGTTTCGGACGGGAGCCATACGCTTGAGGCTGTCGTGACGTCGGACGGAGCGGAAAAGGCAAGAAAGCAATACACGCTTGTAAAATCGGGCGCGGCGGCTGTATCGTCGGACGGCTTTACTGACACGGCGGCGCTTAGCGATACGCAGCATGAAATAGTAAAAGCCGTATCGCAGCGAGGTATCATTACAGGCGATACCGGCGGCACGTTCCGCCCGAATGATAAGATAACCCGCGCGGAGTTCGCGGTTATGGTGTGCCGCGCGTTCGGCTATGAGGCATCGGGCAGCGCGGGCTTTACCGACACGGCGGGCCATTGGGGAGAGCCGTATATAAACGCGTGCGTGAAGGCGGGCGCGATAGGCGGCTACGGCGACGGAAATTTCGGCCCCGATGACAGCGTTACGGCGGAGCAGGCGGCAAAAATCATCACAGTCTGCGCCGGACTTACCGACGGCAAGGGCGTAAGCTATCCGGACGGATTTGTATCGGTCGCGGAAAAGGCGGGACTGTTTAAAAATGTCACCGAGCAAAATCACGCGGCGGAATGTACAAGAATAGACGCGGCGGCGATGTTTTACAACATAGGGTAACAGGCATATACTGCTGCGCTTTGCGGCGGTTTTATGAAAGGATAGGAAAGAGAAGAAGTGAAAAAGAGATTTATTTCAGCAGTTCTCGGCGCGGCGGTGGCGGTATCGATGCTCCCAAGCGCATACGCGGACACGGACACGGATTCGGAAAGCACAAGCACAAATACAAGTACGATCACTTACAAATATTTTGAAAATAGCACTACAACTTACAAACGTCAAATGGAGAAGCTTGGGCGCGGACTTGCCGCTTACAAGACAGCTACGGGGATTTTTGTGACATGGCGTCTTTTGGGCGACGAGGCTTCGGTGGAGGATATAAAAACCAGTATACAAAATAATCAAACAGCTGATCCGTCATTTGAGATTTATTATAACAATGAAAAAATTGCCGACGTGACCAACAGCACGTGTTACCTTGACACGGACGAAACGCATACCGATTTAAACGCGTACACGGTCAAAGCGACAAGCGGCATGTATGCCGGCACGACTTCGGACAAATCGAACACATTCGCGGACGCAAGCGTTACATGGGGCGAATCGAATTATTACGATACAGCGGTTTTGACGCCGCCGTCTGATGATGTGGTTGTAACCTCCCTTGCGCCGGTGGCAACCGCAACACCGGCAGCAACCGCAACAAGTGATGATACGCAGACAGGCGAGGAAGAAACAGCCACCTCCGATGGCGTGACAGACCTTGGCAACGGCAATTATCGGTATACATTTTCCTATTCGCCCAATGACGCAAGCATAGGCGATCTTGACGGCGACGGAGAGTATGAGCTTGTTTTGAAATGGATGCCGTCAAATTCACGCGATAATATGGGCGGCTACACCTCGCCCGTGTACTTAATGGCGTATGAGCTTGACGGTACACAGATGTGGAGTAATTTTATAAATCTCGGACAGAACGTGCAGGCGGGTGCGCACCATACGCAGTTTTTGGTGTACGACTTTAACCAAGACGGCAAGGCGGAGGTAATGTGCCAGACCGCGCCCGGCTCGAAGGATTCG
>CAZCZR010000056.1:0-11410 GCA_964503455.1 uncultured Lachnospiraceae bacterium
CTGCGGTTGGTACGATAACGCGGAATTTACAGGCGAAGCAATAACTGTAATTCCTGCTACGGACACAGGCGACAAAGAATATTGGGCTAAATGGACTGAAGCTGAGCCTACGGAATATTTGATTACATTTGTAAATTATGACAACTCCATATTGCAAAGCGGTAATGTTGAAATCGGCACAACACCGATATACGAGGGTGAAACACCTGCAAAGCCGGATGACGGTATGTATTCCTACACATTCATCGGTTGGAACCCCGAAGTTACGGCAGTAAACGGTATTGCGACATATACGGCACAGTATTCCAAAACGCCAATCGTATACAGTGTTAAATGGCAAGCTGACGGAAGCGTTATCGCAGCGGCGCCGGCGGCGGGTGAGCATTTCCTGATATTTGCGGCGTACAAGGACGGCGTTCTCATAGACATTCAAATTGCGGACGCGGTATTTGATGCGGCAAGTGAGATAACCGTGCCGGTTCACGACGGATTTGACATGAGTGATGCGGATACGGTTAAGGCTATGCTCTGGAACTCAATTATTGATATGCAGCCGTTATGCGGCTCCGCCATAACAAAGACAAATGATTTACTATAGTGAAAAAATCAGCTAAAATATTCAGTTTATTTTAACAATCCGAAGCGGCAAGACAAATATTAACCGTGCTATTAAAATATTACGCCGGATAATATTATGTTTGCCGCGCGGGGATCTGTTACTGTAAAGCGTATAAAAAAAGACGGAACAAGGTTTTCTTGTTCCGTCTTTTGGTCGGAGTGACTGGATTCGAACCAGCGGCCCCTTGAACCCCATTCAAGTACTCTACCAAACTGAGCCACACCCCGAATTCGGTGGTCGGGATGACAGGATTTGAACCTGCGGCCCCTACGTCCCGAACGTAGTGCTCTACCAAACTGAGCCACATCCCGATAACCACGAGTATTATATTAACACAAAACATTTTTGTTGTCAATAGATTTTAAAATTTTTTTTGAAAAATTACGGAAATTGTTTTTTATAAATAAAAAAAGTTAATTTTTATTGAATTTTTTATTGACAATTAAGCCGAAACAGTGTACAATATATACATAAGAAACGGTATACTTATTGTGCAACATTTTGGTAAAATTTTGCGCGATAGTAAAACTATACAAAAGTTTTAACTTTTTTTAAATTTTTTTATAAAAAACTATTGCAAAAAATACAAAACTGTGGTATGATAAGTATATACATTCCCGGAGGGTGTGTCGTGTGCTGCGCACAGGGAGATAAGCGGCTGCGGCAAGCTTTGGGATACAACATTTTAGGGAGGTTATATTAATGGCAAAGACTAAAAAAGCCGAAAAAGTTGTCTTGTCGCCCGAAGAGAAAAAGCTGGCAAGGCAAAAAATGTGGACAAAAATCGTCAGAGACAGATGGATTTATCTGATGCTTTTGCCCGGATTCTTGTACTTTATCATCTTTAAGATCGTACCTATGTGGGGCGTATTGATAGGATTTAAGACCTTTTATGCAGGTATTCCCTTCATGAAGTCGCCATGGGTAGGTCTGGATAACTACATAACGTTCTTCACAGGAACCGACTTCCTGAGGCTGCTGAAGAATACGATTATCATCTCGTTCATGAACCTGATATTCTACTTTCCGCTGCCTATCATACTTTCATTGTTCCTCAATGAGATAAAGGTACAGTGGTACAAAAAGACGCTGCAGACAATGGTATACGTTCCTCACTTCGTATCAATGGTTGTCATCGCATCTATCACCTTCATGATCGTTAAGGTTCCTCAGATGGAAGGTTATTCGGGCGGCGCCCTTTATGAGATCGTTTACAAGCTCTCGGGCGGAAGAATAAAGATGAACGTTCTGGAAAATCCGATAAGTATTTATTGGGTGCTTCTGTTCCAGTCCATATGGAAAGAAACAGGCTGGGGCACGGTTATCTTCCTTGCGGCTATCGCCGGCGTTGATGTAGAGCAGTACGAGGCGGCTATCGTTGACGGCGCTAACCGTTGGCAGCAGCTTATTTACATAACATTCCCTGCAATCTTGGGAACTATCGTTACAATGTTTATTCTGAGAATGGGTTCGGTACTTGACACAGGCTTCGAGCAGATACTTCTTATGCAGAACAACCTGAACAAGAGCGCATCGGAAACATTTGATACTTATGTATACGATATAGGTAGAGTTAAAGGTAACTACGGTTATTCGACCGCAGTTGGTTTATTTAAATCTTTGGTCAGCATAGCTTGTATCCAGACTGCTAACCGTGTGGCTAAGCACGTCGGACAGGAAGGCTTGTTCTAATTTGAAGGGAGTGTATAACATTGATCAGTATTAAAAGAAGGAGCCTTGGAGATATTATAGGCGACGTTGTTATATACGCCGTGCTTACTGTCTTGGCTATTATAATGGTTGTGCCGTTCCTTTACGTTATAGCGGCATCGTTCGCGCCTGAGTACGAGATTCAGACAAGACCTATGTTCCTGATTCCGAACGAGTTTACAACAGACGCTTACGCAAGAATTTTCAACATGAACGACATGGGAACCAAGGTTGTGCGTTCGCTTATCATTTCGATATTGCTTACGCTTATCGGTACTCTTATAAACCTGTTCTTCACCACGACTATGGCTTACGGTCTTGCAAGAAAGGACCTGTACGGAAAGAAACCGGTTTTGAATATGGTGCTTTTCACCATGGTATTCGGCGGCGGTATGATCCCTACATTCCTGGTAGTAAAGACATTGGGTCTGTATGATACATATGCGGCACTTATCCTGCCGGGCGCTATCAGTGCGTACAATATGCTTATAGTAAGAAACTTCTTTATGGATCTTCCGGCAGGTCTGGAAGAGGCGGCGTCCATCGACGGCTGTTCGGATATCGGAATATTCGTAAAGATAGCTCTCCCGTTGTCACTTCCCTGTTTGGCAACATTCGGTCTGTTCTACGCGGTTGGACACTGGAACGATTACTTCACAGCCTTGCTCTATCTTGAGGATCAGAACAAGTATCCGTTCCAGCTGGTT
This sequence comes from uncultured Lachnospiraceae bacterium, assembly GCA_964503455.1. GTDB lineage: Bacteria > Bacillota > Clostridia > UBA1381 > UBA1381 > CAZCZR01. Next base: position 3,037 of record CAZCZR010000056.1, read on the forward strand.
CTTAGAAACATAGTAATGCAGTCGCAGGAAACACAGACCGACCCGAACGCTCTTATCCCTGAGGATACAATGAAGATGGCGGTTATCGTTATCGGTACCGTTCCTATCCTCTGCGTATATCCGTTCCTGCAGAAGTATTTTGCGGCAGGCGTTATGGTCGGAGCTATCAAGGGTTGATAATTAACGTAAACAATTAAAAGGAGCTTTGGTCAAAAATACCGAAGCTCCGAAAAATTCAAATCCAAATTAAAAAATAAGGAGGACAATAATAATGAAAAAGTGGCAGAAGGTCTCAGCTCTTGTTGTTGCCGCAGCATCGATCGTTGCAACATTGGCAGCGTGCGGAGGTACACAGACGAGCAGCATCGACCAGTCGAATCCTACTATCAAAATCATGACAAAATCATATTCAGCGGAGCCGGCGGGCGAGAGCAGTCCGGTATATCAGGCGCTTGAGGAATACCTCGGTGTTAAGCTGGATGTTACATTCGCGGCTTCGCAGGCATATGACGAGAAGGTTACCGCAACTATGGGAGCGGGTACATATCCTCACGCAATGCTTGTTGGTTCAAAGACCGCCAGCGTTATCCAGAACTGCCGTGTAAACAACTTCTGGGATATAACGGATAAGGTACATGACTCAAAGTTCCCGAATATCAGCGAGGGAGTAAATGATACCGTCCTTAACAATATGTCGATCGACGGTAAGATCTACGGTCTTTACAGATCAAGAACTCTTGGACGTGCAGGTATCTCCATCAGAGAGGACTGGCTTGAGAATCTTAACCTTGAAGAGCCTAAGACAATAGACGATCTTTATAATGTATTAAAGGCATTTAAGGAACAGGATCCGGACGGAAACGGTCAGGACGATACATACGGCATGATCGTAACCAGCTATTCAGGCCCGTTTGATAACCTGGCTGTATGGATGGGCGCGCCGAACCAGTACGGCATAGAGGACGGCAAGCTTAAGTCTGCTTATGATTATCCTGAATATTTTGAAGCTTTGAAGTTCATGAGAAAGCTTTATGAAGAGGGTCTTGTAAACGCGGATATGGCTACATTCTCATCAGATGACTGGAACGAGCCTTTCCTCTCCAGCAAAGCGGGCGTTATCATTGACGTTGCAGACAGAGGCAGAAGACTTCAGCAGAATATCAGCTCGATCACACCGACAGCTAAAGTCGGCATAATCGGATCGGTTGCAGCTAAGGAAGGCGAAGAGAGAAGAGTTCTTCCGACAACCGGCTATGACGGATTCTTCGTATTCCCGGCAACAACGGTTACATCGGAAGAGGATCTTGACTTCGTTATCGGAGTATTCGATAAGATGCTTGATGCTGATGCGGCTGACCTTATCAATTACGGAATCAAGGACAGAACCTATACTGTAGAGGACAACTGCGCGGTTGTAACAACTGATACGGCGCTCCAGAAGGAGTATGCAGACCTTAACCAGATCACAACTCTTATAGGCGGAAAGTCGAATTACGATACATATTATGCAACCGAGGCTGCTAAGAAGGTTGCAGAGGTTCAGGATGACAACGAGAAATACGCTGTTGCTAACCCGGCTGAGCCTTACGTTTCGGAGACTTATTCAAACAACGGTCCTCAGCTTGATACTATCATGACAGAGGCTAACACCAAGTTCATGGTTGGTCAGATCGACGAGGCAGGTTGGAAGTCGGCTCTTGAACAGTGGAAGAAGCAGGGCGGCGACAAGATCGTTGAAGAACTTAACGAAGAATATCAGAAGTATGCAAATGAATAATTGATACTTGTATCCCCGTGCCAACGGCACGGGGATTTTTTTTAGTATAACGGGCATGAAGATTATTCGATACACCTCCGCAGGATGAATTGATGAGCTGTGCGGGAAGATCGGCTCAAGACGGAGATACGGCTGCCGGTCCGCCGTATATACTCTGTCATTATTGCCGGCAAAGCTGAATATATATTTTGAAGAAATTGCTTTTTCCGAGAGTGATTTATCCGGAGGTGTGTTTTATGAAAATTCGGGACAACACGTTGTTTATAGCGGTATTTTTTCTGCTTACGGGAATGATAACGGGAACATGGCTGAAGGACGGCCGTTTTGCGGACGTGTTTGCGCAGGATAAAAGACCCACGGTAATAGTGGACGCGGGACATGGCGCCCCTGACGGAGGTGCTGTGGGTGCAAACGGCACGCTTGAAAAAGACATCAATCTCTCCATAGCCTTAAAGACAGCGGAGGTGCTTGAGGGCAAGGGTATACACGTAATACTGACAAGAACCGGCGACAATGCCCTGTATTCCGATTCCGACACCACCCTACGGCAGAAAAAACGCTCGGATATGAACAGCCGTCTTAACATAATGAAAAACAGCGGAGCAGATTTGTTTATGAGCATACATATGAATTCTTACGAGAATCCAAACGCTAAGGGATTGAACGTGTTTTACGCGAAAAATTATCCCGAGCTGAAAGAGCTGTGCGCGCTGATGCAGGAGAGGATAAGCAAGGTCACCGGCGCTGAGGTACACGCCGTGAAGGCGGCGGACACATCGCTTTTTCTGATGAAATCGCCCGCTGTGCCGGCTGTGCTTGCGGAGTGCGGCTTCATCTCAAACCGTGAAGAGGAGGCGAAGCTCTCGGATGACAATTACCGTGCGAAAATAGCGTGGGCGCTTGCCGAAGCGGTGGAGATATATTTCGACAATTTGTAAGTATAGACGTATTTTTGGCAGTGTTTATGTTGTATTTTTCATAAAAATAACGGTGAGCGAAAATTCTCTATTGACTAATTTGAGGAAAAGGTATATAATATATAAGTATGCAAATAATTTGTATAAAATAAATATTATATAATTTGGAGGTTTATGAAAATGAGCAGAGTTTACAATTTTTCCGCCGGCCCTTCAATGCTTCCTGTAGAGGTGCTTGAAAGAGCGCAGAAGGAAATGCTTGAATACGGCACAAGCGGAATGTCCGTCATGGAGATGAGCCATCGTTCAAAGGATTTCGACGACATCATCAAAGAGGCTGAAGCTCTTGTAAGAGAGCTTATGAATGTTCCGGACAATTACAAGGTATTATTTCTTCAGGGCGGCGGCTCGTCGCAGTTCGCGATGATACCTATGAACATAGGCACGAAGAATAAGAAGGCTGACTATGTTATCACCGGTCAGTGGGCTAAGAAGGCGGCTGCTGAAGCGGAACGCTACATAAGCGTTAACAAGGTCGCAAGCTCGGCTGACAAGACCTTCTCTTATATACCGAAGCTTGATCCTAACTCCTTCTCAAAGGACGCGGACTACTTCTATATCTGCTACAACAACACCATATACGGGACACGCTATACGAAGCTCCCCGAAACAAACGCTCCCATTATCGCGGATATATCCTCCTGCGTTATGTCCGAGGTTATTGACGTAAGCAAATTCGGTCTGCTTTTCGCGGGCGCGCAGAAGAATCTCGGCCCCGCCGGCGTTACGCTTGTTATCGTAAGAGATGACCTTATAGGCGATACTCTTGAGGGAACGCCGACAATGTTCCAGTATGCTATCCATGCAAAGAACGGATCTTTGTACAATACACCGCCCACATATTCGATATATATCCTAAAGCTGGTGCTTGAATGGGTCAAGGCGCAGGGCGGAGTGGCGGCTCTGCAGAAGAAGAACGAGGAAAAGGCGGCGCTTCTGTACGGCTTCCTTGACAGCTCCGAGCTTTTCAGCGGCACAGTAGTCCCTGAGGATCGTTCGCTTATGAATATACCGTTCGTTACCGGGAACGAGGAGCTTGACGCCAAGTTTGTCGCGGAGTCAAAGGCAGCGGGTCTTGTAAACCTGAAGGGTCACAGAACAGTCGGCGGCATGAGAGCAAGCATTTACAACGCCATGCCTATCGAGGGCGTTCAAAAGCTCGTTGACTTTATGAAGAAATTTGAAGCTGAAAACAAGTAATTCAATAATGGCATACAGAAAGGTTTTGGGTCATAAAAATGTATAATATTCTTAAGCTTAATAAGATCGCGGACTGCGGTCTTGATAAATTTGATGCAAATAAGTACGCGATCACGGATGATGCCGCCGCGGATGCGGACGGCATAATTCTAAGAAGCTTTTCCATGCATGACATGGAGCTTCCGAAGTCGCTGAAAGCCGTTGCGAGAGCGGGCGCAGGCACAAACAATATTCCTATCGACAAATGCACCGAAAGGGGCATAGTTGTATTCAACACACCCGGCGCCAACGCTAACGCCGTTAAAGAGCTTGTTCTGGCGGGACTTATAATTGCCGCAAGAAACGTTTCCGAGGGTGTGCAGTGGGCTTCAACGCTGTCAGGCGACGATGTGGCGAAGCAGGTCGAAAAGGGCAAGTCACAGTTTGTAGGGCATGAGATCAAGGGCAAGACGCTCGGCGTTATAGGTCTGGGCGCAATAGGCGCCATGGTTGCAAATTCCGCTTCACAGCTGGGCATGAACGTTATCGGCTTTGATCCGTATCTGTCGGTTGACGCGGCATGGAGAATTTCAAACTATGTTGCAAAGGCGAACAGCCTTGAGGAAGTGCTTTCAAAGGCGGACTTCATCACTATCCACATTCCGTTTATGCCTTCAACAAAGGATTATATAAACGCGGAGCAGTTCGGGCAGATGAAGGACGGCGTTATCCTGCTTAACTTTGCAAGAGGCGGTCTTGTAAACGCTGAGGCTCTTAAGGCTGCCGTAGCATCCGGCAAGGTGCGCAAGTATGTGGTTGACTTCCCGGATGAGAGCATGATCGGCGTTGAAAACGTTATCGCAATACCACATCTCGGCGCCTCCACAACGGAGTCGGAGGACAACTGCGCCATGATGGCGGCGGATGAGCTGAAGCACTACCTTGAAGAAGGCAACATTGTAAACTCGGTCAACTTCCCGAACTGTACGCTTCCCAAGGGATCATCGGGCAGAATATGCATTATGCACCGCAATGTGCCGAAAATGATAGGCAAATTCACGCAGATTTTTGCCGAGCTTGATATTAATATCTCGGATATGATAAACAAGTCGAAGGGTGATCTTGCGTATACGATAATCAACACGGACAGCGACCTGTCGGCAGAGATTGTAAGCACAGTTGAAGCTATCGACGGAGTAATTCATGTAAGACTTATCAAATAAAACCGAAAAATATGTTTTAAAAAGCACAATGTCCGCAAGATGTTGTGCTTTTTTAGGCTTGTTTTTGAAATTTTGTTAAAAACCACACAAAAACAGCTTTACAATTTTATTTTTGTGTGGTATAATGTATATATGTAAAAAGCTTTGCGAGGGTTCGGTAATCATATTTTCAGAATCTATAAAAGAAGGAGAGGGAAACCTATGAAAAAAACTTTACTAAAGCGCATCACAGCGGCTGCGGCGGTTATGGGTGTGCTGGCAGGTACGATTCCGATAGTGTCCGCGTCGGATATAAACGGCACTAAAGATATTCTGTGCAGCGTCGGCGATAACCTTACTGTAGGCACTTATCCTGAGGCTGCGGCCGAGACGGAAAAGCTTATAAACAGCAGACCGGAAATGCTTCGTCTCACAGATGATGTAGACAGAGGTCTTGTAGCGGTGAAGGCTGACAGCAGCGTATTCGTTTCATGGAAGTGGCTCGGCACAGAGAGCCTTGACGTAAAGTATAACTTGTATAAAAACGGCGAGCTTGTCAACAAAGAGCCTATGAGCCTTACAAATTATACCGACAACAATCCGGCTTCCGGGGATAAATATGCCGTAAGCGCGGTTGTAAACGGCGTTGAGGGCGAAAGGTGCGATGAGGTATCGGTATGGGAGGACGGTTATTTGGAAATACCGTTAAACCGTCCCGAAAAGAGTAAGATGGCAAACGGCGAGGACGGCTCCGATTATACTCCGAATGATGTTTCGGTGGCTGATCTCGACGGTGACGGCAAGTATGAGATAGTTCTTAAATGGGACGGTCTTGTGCGCGATGCCGGCAAGGGAGGCTATACGAACACCTGTATAATCGACGCGTATGAAACAGACGGAACTCAGCTGTGGCGCATAGATATGGGTCCCAACATCCGTTCGGGTCCTCATGACACACAGTTTATAGTAGCCGATTTCGATAATGACGGCAAGGCTGAAATGGCTGTCCGCACGGCTGACGGCACAGTGGCGGCTGACGGGACCGTAATAGGCGACAAGGACGCAAAATGGTATGAGCTTAATGACGGCAAGAATTTGCAGGGCCCGCTGTATCTGACGGTATTCAGCGGCGAGGACGGAACCGTTATCGATACCGTGGATTACTTCCCGCAAAGCACCGGCACATACAAGGACGGAACAGCATGGGATATAAATTCATGGGGCGATGACTGGGGCAACAGATCTGAAAGATACTTAGGCGCTCTTGCGTGTCTTGACGGAGAGCATATGTCGTTTATACAGTCCAGAGGCTATTACGGCAGAACGTGCATAAGCGCATATCATCTTGAAAACAAGAAGATAGTCACTGACTGGACTTTTGATTCGCATGATTATCCCGCCGCTGACGGTCATGAACCGTATTCGGGACAGGGTTACCATAATCTGTCGATCGCGGATGTTGACTATGACGGCAAGGACGAGGTCATCTTCGGCTCCATGAATATTGATCATGACGGTTCGCCCATGTATTCTACTGAAATGTATCACGGCGATTCCATGCACGTCGGCGACTTCGTTCCCGACAATCCGGGGCTGGAAGTATACACCTGTCAGGAGTACAGAAACGCTGATTACGGTTTCTATATGCGTGACGCGAGAACAGGCAATATATTGTACGGCCTTAAGACAGAAACGGACAACGGACGCGCCTGCGTCGCCGATATAGATCCGGATCATCCGGGCGAGGAGGCATGGTCGGCATACGGTGTGCTTACGGCAGCTGACGGAACCGTGCTTTCAACAAATTATTCCATGCCCGCAAACTTCGCTATATATTGGGACAGCGATATAGGCAGAGAGATCGAGGACGGCAACGGCGTTTACAAATGGAATGTAAAGAATGAAAATATGGACGTTGTATTCAAGGCTGTGGGTGCGCACTCGATAAATGCCGCGAAGTCCAATCCGTGCATACAGGCGGATATTTTAGGCGACTGGAGAGAGGAGCTTATATATCCGGCTAATGATAACGAGCATCTCAGGATATATACAACGACAGAACCGACTTCATACAGGATTCCGAGTCTTATGAGCGATTGGGAGTACAGAGATGCCATAGGCTGGCAGAACGTATGCTATAATCAGACGCCTCACCTCGGATATTACCTCGGCTACGATACAAAGACTGTTCCGGTGCCGATGGTATACTCGCTTGACGAAAACGGCGGCAAAATATCTAATCCGGATCTTTCCAAAAAGGAGTGGAGCATAGATGAGCTTTACTTCGGAGATACGGTAGAGCTTGTTCCCGATGTTCCGACAGCGTTTGTAAACGGCGCAAAGAAGAGAGTGGACAATGACAATGCGGAGGTTGTTCCGTATGTGAACAGCGATGACAGAACCATGGTTCCGATCAGATTTATATCGGAAGCATATGGCGCTGATGTCGATTATGACGATGACACTGCGGAGATAACCATAAGCTGCCTTGGCAAGGATATTGTCATGAAGCCCGGTCATAAGGATTACACGGTAAACGGCGAAACGAAAACTATGGATACGGTAGCGGAGCTGCGCCGGTCAAGAGCGTTTGTTCCGCTTAGAACAATTGCCGAGATGCTTGACAAAAATGTAGGCTACTATGACGCGGGTAATGATACGGGACTTGTATACATTTCAAGCCTTGATAAGGCGATGACGGACGAAAATGCGGCGGAGCTTATGGCGGAGATCTCCTCCACGAGTGTGCCGGAGCCTATTGATATGACAAGATATGCCGAGGATTACGGCAATAAGGAAATGAACAACCGCGTACCCGTTGAGCTGGTATCAACATCTGACGAAACAGACGCGGCGGCGTTGCTTGATTACGATCTGAACACATCGTGGACTTGTCCGGCGGGCGGCTCGGTAATCATCGACAGCAGAGGCTGGGGAACGCCGGGTGTTGTAATAGCTTTCGGCGACGATAAGGTGCATCACTTCCAGATCGAGTATTCGGGAGATCTGTTTACATGGCAGATCGGTCTTGCCGGACGAACAAGCGACGGCAAGAAAGGAGTATATGAGAAGTACTACTACGGCTGTCCGCTTTATCCGAGGTACGTAAAGTATACCTCGCTTGATGACGAGGATACGATCATAAGCGAATTTGTATCTGCGGTAGTCGATTAAAAACAAAAAGGAGCTGTTTAAAAAGTCATTTTTAAACAGCTCCTTTTCAGGGGATAGGAAAAAAG
>CAZCZR010000057.1:0-11326 GCA_964503455.1 uncultured Lachnospiraceae bacterium
CCGTTTTTCTCTTTCATCATCGCGCGCACCTTCAAGGGCAGACCGAACAGATTGATGAATCCCTCTGCGTCCTTATGGCTGTACAGCTCGCGGCTGTCGCCGAATGACGCTATATCCTCGTTATAGAGCGAGTACGGCGACCTTGCGCCCGCGGGCGTCACGCTGCCCTTATAAAGCTTTACGCGAACCTCGCCGGTCACATATTTGTCCATTTCATCGTACATCGCGCTCATAGCCTCGCGCAGCGGCGTGAACCACTTTCCGTCATACACAAGCTGCGAGAACTGTGTCTGACTCATGCGCTTGAACGCTTGAGTGTCGCGGTCAAGACAGAGATACTCCAGCTCCTGAATAGCCGCGTAGAGGATCGTGCCGCCGGGCGTTTCGTATACGCCGCGGCTCTTCATGCCGACAAGCCTGTCCTCGCATATATCCGCGATACCTACGCCGTTTGCGCCGCCAAGCTCGTTGAGCTTTTCTACCAACGGGCGGGGCTCTGTTTTAACGCCGTCTATCGAAACAGGCTCTCCCGCCTCGAAGCCGATCGTAACATATGTCGGCTTATCGGGCGCCTGCTCGGGCGATACGCCGAGCTTTAACAGGCTGTCAAGCTTCGGCTCGTTCCACGGATCCTCCAGATCCATGCCCTCGTGACTGATGTGCCAGATGTTTCTGTCGCGCGAATACAGCTCTTTCTTTGTTACGGGGACTTCAATGCCGTGTGCGTTGGCATAATCCACAGCGTCCTCACGCGATTTGATGTCCCAGATTCTCCACGGAGCTATGATTTTCAGCGAGGGGTCAAGCGCTTTTATGCTAAGCTCGAAACGAACCTGATCATTGCCCTTGCCCGTAGCGCCGTGACATATGGCAACCGCGCCCTCTTTGTGAGCTATCTCGACAAGCTTTTTGGCGATTATGGGGCGGGCGTGAGATGTTCCGAGAAGATATTTCCCCTCGTAAACCGCTCCCGACTTCAATGTCGGGAATATATAATCCTTTACGTACTCATCGCGCAGATCGGCTATATAGCACTTGAGCGCGCCCGAGCGCTTCGCCCTTTCCTCAAGACCTTCCGTTTCTTTACCCTGTCCGACGTCGCCGCATACGCATACAACATCATAGTTATAATTCTCTTTAAGCCATGAGATAATAATAGAGGTGTCAAGACCTCCGGAATATGCAAGTACAACTTTTTCCTTTGCCATAGTTGATTTTCCTCCCAAAATGTGTTATAATGATATTATTATATACCACTCCGCATAAAAAAGCAAGTGTTTTTTTGTACAAACAAAAATGAATTTTTATGTGAAAAATTGAATAATATTACAACGTCCGCGAAAAGCGGGCGGGAAAGGGCAAAATGATCATATTGGGAGTAGACCCCGGCTATGCGATAGTGGGAGTCGGAATCATAGAATACGAGGGGAACAGGTTCCGCATGATAGATTACGGGGCGATAACGACAAAGGCGCACACGCCGACCTCGTACCGCCTTGCAAAAATATACGATGAACTGAATATTTGTCTGGATAAATATTCGCCGGCTGCGGTGGCGATGGAAAAGCTTTATTTCAATACGAACCAAAAAACAGCCATAGACGTTGCCCAGGCGCGCGGAGCGATGGTTGCCTGTATCACAAAGGCGGGCGTACCTATATACGAGTACACGCCGCTTCAGGTCAAGCAGGCGGTCACAGGCTACGGCAGGGCGGAGAAGCAGCAGATACAGACCATGGTGAAAATGCTTTTGAATCTGCGCGGGATACCGAAGCCCGATGACGCGGCGGACGCTTTAGCCGTCGCGATATGCCACGCACATTCGTGCCGTATGCCGGGGATAGAGCCTATGTAAGCAAAAAATGAATTTTTGCGTTTGGACTATTGAAAAACCCGGCGGGGCATGATATAATATAAAAATAAGACAATATAATTTACATTCGTGAATAAAAAGCCTTAGGGCAGGGAGAAACCTATGAAAAAGAGAATATTGGCGGCTGCCGCCGCGGGGGCGGTAATTCTGTCGGCTTCGGGCGGTGTGACGGCAGAGGCGGCGTTTGACGGGACTGAACGGGAAACGGTGTTTTCGCTTTATGCGGGAAGCACGGAGTTCGCGGTAAACGGCGAACCGCATACCATGTCCGGCGAGGCGTTTGTAAGAAACGGCGCGATATATCTTCCGGCGGACGCGCTGCTTCCGTATGCGGGATATGCCATGGGCTGGGATCCGGATGTCGGGGCGCTGACAGCTTCGGACGAGGACAGCACCTCTTACATATACACAAGCGGAAATATAGTCACCCTGCGCGGTACGGATATAACATTTGAGCATCCCATGGTGACGTATGAAAACGTGCTGTATATGCCGATAACCGTGTTCGCGGCGTTTACCGGCGACGCGCTTTATATAGACGGCGAGCTGCCGGTAAGGAACACCGGCTTGCGCGATACGGAGCTTGCGGACACATTCGTTACAGACGAGTACCGTCTTGGCGGAAGCGTGCAAAAATACGGCAGCATATATCTTATAAACGGCGCTCACGCTATGGAGCAGCTTTCGTATGCCAATACCAACGGACAGTATTACGCCGGAGTGGTGAACGCCGTGGCGGCTTCGCTTCCGGAGGTGCAGGTGTACGATATACTTATACCGTCGATGAGCGAGTTTTACGGCCCGAAATCCGTATACAGCGATCAGGTGTCGGGCATAAGGCAGATATACCGTCAGCTTGACGAAAGCGTCATACCCATAAACATTGTGAAGCCTATGTGGGAACACGCGGGTGAAAAGCTTTATTTCAGCACCGATCATCACTGGACGCAGCGCGGCGCGTACTATGCTTACCGCGCGTTTATGGAAAACAAGGGCGAAACTGTGCCGGAGCTTGACGCTTTCCCAAGGGAGGATCACTATCCCTTTATCGGTTCGTATTCGGGATATTTGAAGGGAACCGCCGGCGCGGCGCAGATACGCTCCCATCCCGAAACGCTTGAGCGGTTTATGCCGATAACGGAGTACACCGGCGCGAATTATCACGATATGTATCTGCAAAATAAAATTTCCAACGCGCAGGTCATCAACACGAAGGATAATTCCTACTGCACCTTTGTAAACGGCGATCAGCCGCTGTCGCATTTTATCACAAGCGTGAAAAACGGCAAGAAGCTGGTTATAGTAAAGGAGTCCTTCGGTGACGCGTTCGCGACATGGGCGGTCAACAATTATGAGGAGGTATTCGTCCTCGATCCGAGGAAATGGAACGGATTCGCGGGAAATTATCAGAGGTTCAACCTCAGGGAATTTTACGATAACGTGTGCCGGTTTGACGATCTCGTGATAATAAGCTACCCCGGCTCCACAACCTCAAGCCTCAGACAGGCGATATTGAATTTAACGAAATAAAAAGAAGGTAACCGAAATGGACAGATTAGAGCTTTCACAGCTTCCAAAGGGAGCTAAGATACATTTTATAGGCATAGGCGGCATCAGTATGAGCGGTCTTGCGGAAATAATGCTTCAAAAGGGATATAAGGTCAGCGGCTCGGACAGGACGCTCACGCATATAACAAAGCGCCTGGAGGATCTCGGCGCGGCTGTTTTTGAGGGACACAGCGCCGAAAACGTGAACGGGGCGGATCTTGTGGTTTATACGGCGGCGGTGCATGAGGATAATCCGGAAATGGCGGCTGCGCTTGAAAAGGGCATACGCCGCGTTGACAGGGCGGAGCTTTTGGGCGCGGTGATGAAGCTGTATTCCCACGCAGTGGGAGTGGCGGGCACGCACGGAAAGACCACGACAACATCAATGCTTGCCCACGCGCTTATAAAAGCGGGACTTGATCCGACAATAAGCCTTGGCGGAGAGCTGGATCTGATCGGCGGAAACATAAAGACAGGCTCCACGCCGTATTTTGTGACGGAGGCGTGCGAGTACACAAACAGCTTTTTGAAATTCTTTCCGACGGTCGCGCTGATTACGAATATCGAGGAGGATCATCTTGATTTCTTCTCAGGGATAGACGAGATCATAGAAAGCTTCCGCAAATTCGCCGAGCTTACGCGCGGAAAGGGCAAGGTAGTGGCGCATATAGGCGATAAAAACATCGAAAAGGCGCTTGACGGCACAGGACTCGATATTGTGACATACGGCATTGACAATAAAGCCGATTATTTCGCCTGCAATATAGAGTACAAAGGCGGTTTTCCGGAGTTTGACATAATCGCTCACGGGGAAAAGCTCGCCCACGCGGCGCTGAACGTCCCGGGCGAGCATAATATTCTGAACGCTCTCGCGGCGGCGGCGGTGTCGGAGCTTTTGGGCGCGGATGTAAAAAAGGCGGTCGAGGGCATCGAGGAGTTCCGCGGAACACATAGGCGTTTTGAAAAGCGCGGCACGGTAAACGGCGCGGTGATCATAGACGACTACGCGCATCATCCCACCGAGATAAAGGCCACGCTTACGGCGGCGAAGCGTATCCCGCACAACAGGATAATATGTATTTTCCAGCCCCACACATATTCGAGAACGAGAACACTGTGGAATGATTTCGTGACGGCGTTCGATGACGCTGACGAGCTTATAATAACCGCGATATACGCTGCGCGGGAAACATATGACGGCAAGACCGACCCCGACAGGCTTGCGGAGGAGATAGCCGCGCGCGGAGTAAACGCAAGGTATATCGAAAGCTTCGGCGGGATAGCGAAAGCCGTCAGGGAACAAGCCCGTGAAGGCGATATAGTATTTACCATGGGAGCCGGCACCGTGACGGAAATAGGTTATGAGCTTGCGGAAAAAACGGATATAAAAAAATGAATGATATTATTTGTAAAAAAGGTCACAGCGACGATGCTGCGGGCGGCTATATATGCGATAACTGCCGCTACAACACAAGGATAATAGACAGACTTAAAAACGAGATACCCGACGACGCGTTCACAACGGAGATCGCCGATATGTTCAAGGTATTCGCGGACAATACGCGCATACGCATATTGTGGGTGCTGTTCGACTGCGAGAGGTGCGTCTATGACATAGCCGGCGCTCTTGAAATGACTCAGTCGGCGATAAGCCATCAGCTGCGCATACTGAAGCAGGCGCGCCTTGTGAAATCGCGCCGTGACGGCAAAAATACCTATTATTCCCTTGACGACGAACACGTCAAAAGGATAATAGAGCAGGTAATGATACATCTGAACGAATAATGGCAGCGACGGGTTTTGGGCTGCCTTACGGGTGTTTTCAAACATGGAGGTGAGGTCATGCTGATCGAAGAAATGAACCCGAAGCAATACCGTGAGGCTATGATGCTTTACGAGAGCGCTTTAGAAGAATTTAACGCCAAGCTGAAAATATGGAACAGAGAATTTGAGGTAAGACTTAAAACAAACCCGATAGAGCATATAATTTCGCGCCTTAAATCGCCGGCGAGCATTGCCGCCAAGCTCAAGCACAAGGGCGTGGAGGCTACGCTTGAAAACGCGGTGATGTACGTGGACGATATTGCGGGGATCCGCATAATATGCTCTTTTAACGAGGACATATATATGATAGCGTCGGTAATAGAGGCGCAGCCGTTTCTGAAAATACTGCGCATCAAGGACTATATACGTCATCCCAAGGCGAACGGCTACCGCAGCTATCATATGATACTTGAGATTCCGGTATACCTTTCCGGCAAGGCGGAGTTTGTCAAGATAGAGGTGCAGATAAGAACCATAGCCATGGACTTCTGGGCAAGCCTTGAGCATAAGATCCGCTACAAGTTCGACAGACGCATACCCGAAAGCATTAACAATGAGCTTTTGTTCTGCGCGGATATGGTTTCGTCTCTCGACGAGAAAATGGAGGAGCTTAACCGGGAGGTAAATCAATACAGCGTGGAAGGTATTTCAGCTGATGAAGATAGGTAACATAACAACGGCAAACAACGTGTTCTTAGCGCCTATGGCGGGGGTGACCGACTCGGTGTTCAGGCGCCTTTGCGTGAGATACGGGGCGGGATTCTGCTGCACGGAAATGGTGAGCGCGAAGGGACTTTACTACGGCGACAAAAAAACGGCGGAGCTTATGAAGATAACGCCGGAGGAAAAGCCGTGCGCCGTTCAGATATTCGGCTCCGATCCCGATATAATGGCGGAGATTGCCGCGAAGGCGGCGTCAACGGGAGCCGCGGCGCTTGACATAAATATGGGCTGCCCGATGCCCAAGATAGTGAACAACGGCGACGGATCTGCGCTTTTGAAAAACATTCCCCTCGCGGCGGAGATCGTGAGAAAGGTAAAAGCCGCGTCGCCGGTGCCGGTCACGGTAAAAATACGCGCCGGCTGGTCGGATAAGGATATAGCCGCGGTGGAAGCGGCGAAGGCTTTGGAGGCTGCCGGAGCCGATATGATAGCCGTTCACGGAAGGACGAGAGATCAGTTTTACTCCGGCAGAGCCGACAGAAGCGTGATAGCGGCGGTCAAACGCGCGGTCAGTGTGCCGGTGGCGGCGAACGGGGACGTTTTTTCGGCGGAGGACGCGGCGGCTATGCTTGAGGAAACCGGCTGCGATGCCGTTATGGTCGCGCGCGGAGCCGAGGGCAATCCGTTTATTTTCAGAGAGATCGCCGAGTATATGCGCTTCGGCGAGGTGAGGACAAAAGCAACGGCGGAGGAAAAGCTCTCGGTCGCGCTGGAGCATACGCGCCTTCTTGCGGAGGACAAGGGCGAGTATCGAGGCATAAGAGAGGCGCGCAAGCATATTGCGTGGTACATCAAGGGTATGCCGGGAGCGTCGAGGATAAAGGGCGAGGTATTCAGGGCGGAAACGCTTTCCCGAATACGGGAGCTTTTGGATGAGCTGACGGGTATTGAAAAGCACTCTGTACAATAGGCGGCGTGAACGCGGGGATTAATATTGTATAGAATTTTTTGACAAAAGCACTTGAAAACAGCCGTTCTATTTGGTATAATAAGATAATTAAATGTAGTTCATTCCATTAATAAGCTGTGCAAAAGAAAGGGGATTTCGACATGGAGGATAAATTTGCAAGAATCGGACTGACCTTTGACGACGTGCTGCTCGTGCCGCAGGCTTCGGAGGTTACGCCGAATGAGATCAAACTTGAAACAAAGCTTACAAAGGATATAAAGCTAAACATTCCTCTGATGAGTTCCGCGATGGACACCGTTACGGAATCGGCTATGGCGATAGCTATGGCGCGTGAGGGCGGTATCGGAATTATACACAAGAACATGACTATCGAGGAACAGGCGGCGGAGGTGGATAAGGTAAAACGTTCGGAAAACGGCGTTATAGCAAATCCGTTCTCACTGTCGAAGGATCACACGCTTAAGGACGCGGACGCGCTTATGAGCAGATACAGAATATCGGGTGTTCCTATCTGCGATGACGAAAATAAGCTTATCGGAATAATCACCAACCGCGATCTTCGCTTCGAGACCGACTATACAAGAAAAATTTCCGAGGTAATGACCTCCGAGGGGCTTGTGACCGCGCCCGAAGGCACAGACCTTAAAAAAGCGCAGGACATACTGTCGCACCATAAGGTGGAAAAGCTGCCGATCGTTGATGACAGCGGTCATCTGAAAGGACTTATCACCATAAAGGATATTGAAAAGGCCGTTCAGTACCCGAACTCGGCAAGAGATCGCCATGACAGGCTTTTGGCGGGCGCCGCCATAGGCGTTACGCAGGACTGTCTTGAAAGGGTGGAGGCTTTATACCGCGCAGGCGTGGACATTGTCTGCCTTGACTCGGCTCACGGTCATTCCAAGAACATAATTACAAAGATAAAGGAAATAAAACACTCATTCCCCGATCTTCCGGTGATCGCCGGCAATATCGCCACGGGCGAGGCGGCGAAGGCGCTTATCGACGCGGGAGTGGACTGCATCAAGGTCGGCATAGGCCCCGGCTCCATATGTACGACAAGAGTTGTCGCCGGTATAGGCGTGCCGCAGATCACGGCGGTGTATGACGCGTCAAGAGTGGCAAGAGAGTACGGCATACCCGTTATCGCGGACGGCGGCATCAAGTATTCGGGCGATATAGTAAAGGCTATCGCCGCGGGCGGCGACGTTATAATGCTCGGAAGTCTGCTTGCCGGCTGTGACGAGGCGCCGGGCGATTTCGAGATATTCCAGGGCAGACGCTTCAAGGTATATCGCGGCATGGGATCGCTTGCGGCCATGGAAAAAGGCTCCAAGGACAGATACTTCCAGACAGGCTCGAAAAAGCTTGTTCCCGAAGGCGTTGAGGGACGCGTTCCCTACAAGGGTCCCCTCTCGGACACTGTGTTCCAGCTTCTCGGCGGTATCAGGAGCGGTATGGGTTACTGCGGAACGCCGACAATATCCGACCTTCAGGAAAACGGCAAGTTTATCCGCATAACGGGCGCGGGCCTTAAAGAAAGCCATCCCCACGATATTTATATCACAAAGGAAGCTCCCAACTACAGCTATTCAAATCAGGGCTGATAATACGCAAATCATACAGCAAAGAAAATACAAAACCACCGGCGCAAACAGGCTCCGGTGGTTTTCATTTCTGAATAATATATAGAAATCCGGCGCAAAAGCACGGGATTTTCGGCATAATGCGAAAAATGACCCGCTTTCGCGGCTTAATTGAAAAAAATGCTTGACAAAATCGGCTTTTGGTACTACAATATGCGTGTAAGCGGAGAAGATCCGCGCGTGACAATTTTACCTCCCGTTACGGCAGATCCTGCGCTTACGATTACTCTCTCTTTTTAATATATTTTTTAGTCAAAGAAACGCTCTTTTAACCCCTTAGAGCGTTTTTTTCCGATTTAGAGCCGTATGATTACAGACTCATCATCTTTTTTATATCCTCCATGCGTCCGACATATTCTTTCAGGCGCGAGAAGGTTTCCTCCGAAATACAATGCTCTATCCGGCAGGCGTCCTCGGCGGCGGTTTCACGGCATACGCCAATCTTTACAAGCGCGTCAGCCAGAAACACATGGCGCTCGTAGGTCTTTTCGGCGATTTCCTTTCCCGATTCGGTCAGGGTTATAAAGCCGTTTTCATCCATATTTATATAGCCGTTGGTGCGGAAATTTTTCATTGCGACGCTGACGCTCGGCTTGGTGAAATTCAGCTCCCGCGCTATATCTATCGAACGCACCGACCCTTTTTGCTTTTGTATCATCAGTATAGCCTCAAGATAATTTTCGGCCGACTCCTGTATTTTCATATATGTTTCGCTCCCTGAAATATCAACAATTCACAGCAGGGGCGGATATTACCCGCCCGATGTCCGGATTGCTCGCCGCTGCTGTCTTGCGGTACTTAAAAATCAATGTATTTCTTATATTATAGCATTTTTGCACAGGTTTTTCAAGTGCATTTGAAAAAAAATTCAACATTTTTCAAAAAAACCGTTGACAAAAGAGAGTACATAGTATATACTGTATATAAATAATATATACAGTATATAAAGTTTAGCAAGGACATACGGGGGAGGAATAGAGTTGAAAATATTAATATCAAACATATCCGATGTTCCGATATACCGTCAGATCGCGGAGGCGGTAAAGGAGGAGATACTGTCGGGCGGCATGGGCGAGGGAGACGCGCTGCCGTCGATACGGTCTTTGGCGGGAGAGCTTTCGGTAAGCGTGATAACGGCGAAAAAAGCGTATGAGGAGCTTGAAGCGGCGGGATACATAAACGCGATGCAGGGCAAAGGCTTTTTTGTATCGCCGAGGAGCCGTGAGCTTGCGAGGGAGCATAGGCGATCGCTTATAGAGCAGCACATTTTATCTGCCGCCGACGCCGCGAAAGCGGCGGGAATGTCAAAGGAGGAATTTGCGCAGACGGCGCGGGATTTATGGGATCTGTAAATCGGGGAGGAATTTGCATGGAAGAAAATATTTTAAGGATAACGGATTTTAAAAAGAGGTACAAAAATTTTACCCTTGATATACCGCTGCTTGAAGTAAAGCGCGGCTGTATTACGGGACTTATCGGCAGGAACGGCGCCGGAAAGACGACGCTTATCCGCGCGGCTGCCGGAATGAGCGGCTTTGAGGGCGATATTGAGATACTCGGTATGCACCTGCCGCGTGATGCCAAGCGCGTAAAGACGCATATAGGCGCGGCGCTGACGAAGGGCGTTTTAATAAGCGAGCTGAGTCTTGAAGGAACGGAAAAGGCGATAGCGCCGTTTTATCCCGCATGGGATTCTCAGGCTTACCGGCGGTATGCCGAAAGGTTCGGTCTGGATATGAAAAGGAAACTAAAGACCTTTTCCGACGGTATGCTGGCAAAGGCGGCATTGACGGTGGCGCTGTCGCATCGTGCCGAGCTTATCATACTCGACGAGCCGTCGGCGGGACTTGACCCGATGGCGCGGGAGGATCTGATGAAGGCGCTTACGGAGGCGATGAACGATGATACGGCGGTGATAGTGTCAACGCATATAACCTCGGACCTTGACAGGGTAGCTGACCGCATAGTTATGCTTGACGGCGGCAGAGTTGTGATAGACGATGAAAAGGACGCGCTGCTTGAATCGCACTGCGTGATACGCGGCGGCGCGGAGGAGCTTGCGGGCGTAAAGGAGAAGCTTATAGCGTATACCGAGAACGCGTACTCGTTCGAGGGACTTATAAAAAGGCGGGAGCTTGCGTCTGTTACGGGCGATTTCAGGATAGAGAAGCCCTCGGTGGAGATGATAATGAAAATGTATTCAAAAGCAAGGGAGGCGTGCAAAAATGCTTAAGGTGATAGGATTTGAGCTGCGCTCATGCCGTGCGGTGCTGATATGGGCGGCGGTGTATTATCTGATATTTTCGCTTGCGCTGAACTCCGCCATGGGAGCGATGGTCATGATGACGGTGTACATATATGTTGTGGGAACCTTGCAGTCGGGCAATCACAGGGGTATGCTCAGGATGCTGCCCGTGACGCATACCGAAACGGTGCTTTCGGTGTATGCGGTTGCGTTTATCATAATGGCTGCCGATTTTCTGATAGGAATTGCCGCGCAGACGGTAAGCGGGATATTTTACAAGAGCGCTGACTTCGGAATTATGGCGGAGAATTTCGCGGCGGCGGTACCCGCGTCGGTGCTTTTGACGGCGGTGTCCATGCCGCTGTGCCTGCTGCTCGGATACAGAAATTATATGAGGATAATAATGATAATAGTATGGATCGGCGGCGGCTTTAGTATGATGGCAATCGGCGAGGAGCTTCCGATATGCGCGGTTTGCGCCGTACTGTCGGCGGCGGCGCTGATCGCGGCGGCGGTATCGGTGCCGTTGTCTGTGAGGATAATGAAGCGTGAATAGA
>CAZCZR010000058.1:0-11298 GCA_964503455.1 uncultured Lachnospiraceae bacterium
TTTCCTTTGTTTCGTTTCCTTTGGGCGAACAAAGGAAATGAAAATCGGGGTGAGGCGGGGATTGTAAATCCATGCGAGTTCGTCGGGGGCGATAACCCCCATTACAGGAATACGGATAAAAACGCAATCCCGTCCGTTTTAAACCAACGCCTCGTTGGAGGCGTACAAAAGAAGCTGCCGATGTAACGACAGCTGTCCGTGATCAAATATATACGTTTCGGGGGTTGAAGCGCTTCGCTTCCGTGACCATTTCAGCGGTCGGCTGAAATATTACGCGAACCTTGCCTTCTTCCTTTACAAAGTCGGCAAAATATATACCCCCGTCCGCGGGATTGCCTATGGCCTCGTACACCTTCGCTATACCCTCGCGCTGCTCAAACGCGTGACGCGTATCGGCGCCGTCGGCGGGAGCGAATATGTCAACGTCCTTGACGTCGAACGAAACAACCGGCTTCCTGCCGTTTTTCGCAACGACTTTATCTATATCCACCGCGCTGTTTGTCATGATGTACTCATACTCAACGCTCAACGACTTCAAAAGTATATACACAAAATACCATGCCGCCGCTATGAGAAGGAATCCCATACCGAAGGTAAAGCGGTAAAATATTATAAGCAGAGCCGACAGCACAAGCGCTGCGCCCACTATCGCGGCAGCCTTTGCGTAATCCTTCGAGTTCATTTTATGCTTGAGTATGTGTTCGATATAAACGTCCATAGCTATACCTCCATGCGTTTCGCAAGCTCCTCGGCAAGCGCTTGTATGGCGCGGGCGCGGTGGCTTACGCTGTTCTTTTCTTCCTCGGTCGCTTCGCCGAAGGTCTTGTTCAAATCATCGGACAGGAAAACGGGATCGTATCCGAAGCCGGAGCTGCCGCGCGGAACCTCTGTTATACTGCCGTGAGTTTCGCCCGAAACGGTGATCTCGCCTCCGTCAGGGAAAATAAACGCTATAGCCGTCACAAATTTAGCGCGGCGGTTTTTCACGCCCTCAAGCTCGGTCAGGAGCTTGTGTACCCTGTCGGTGTCCGTGGCGTTTTCGCCGGCGTATCTTGCCGAGTATATGCCCGGCGCGCCGTCAAGAGCCTCCACGCAAAGACCCGAATCATCCGCGAGTACGGCGTCATCGCACATAAGCGCGATAGCTCTCGCCTTTAAAAGCGCGTTCGCCTTGAAGGTCTTGCCCGTTTCCACAATATCGACATTAATGCCGTAATCTCCCTGTGAAACGACTTCTATGCCGAGCTTAGAAAGTATGCTTGTAAGCTCCTTTATTTTGCCGCGGTTTTTGGTAGCAGCTACTACTCTCATTAAAATACACCTTTTTTTCGTCAATATATTGACCGGACCTCACCGGCTATGTGCTTATTATACACTCTTTTTACATTGATGTCAATGTTTTTTAAATTTTATTTAAATATTTTTACAGAACTTTACAAACGGAAAAGGTTATGCTATAATGATATGTACAATGACACACCTTGAAAAAAACGGCATGGAGGATAATATGAATAAGCGCAATAACAATCGGATAAAAAAGCTTGCCGCGGCGGGCGTCCTGACGGCGGTGGGCGTGGTATGCTCGGCGTTTTCGATACCTGTCGGGGCGTCGAAATGCGCGCCGGTGCAGCATATGATAAATGTTTTGGCGGCGGTTTTGCTTGGGCCGTACTACGGCGTTATGATGGCGTTTGCGACCTCGCTTATAAGAAATATGCTCGGACTCGGCTCGCTTATGGCATTCCCCGGAAGCATGGCGGGCGCGTTTTTGTCGGGGATAGCGTACAAATACACGAAAAAGAATATCTGCGCTTACGCGGGTGAGCTGTTCGGCACAAGCATACTCGGCGGACTGCTGGCATATCCGGTGGCTGTGTACGCCATGGGCAGGGAGGCGGCGCTGTTCGCGTATGTGCTGCCCTTTATGATAAGCTCCGCCGGAGGAACCGCAATAGCCGCCGTTATAATAACCTCTCTTTCGAAAACGGGCGTCTTGAAACGGATGCAGGCATAAGGAGGATGAAAAAATGGTTGACATAATTAAAAAATACATGGCGCGCGTATGCAAAAAAGCGCCTGTGGTACACAATATCGCAAACGGCGTGTCGATACATCAGTGCGCGGGAATAACGCTTGCCGCCGGAGCAAGACCCGTCATGGCGGATTATTACAGGGACGTCGTATATATAACGGCGGGCGCCGACGCCTTAGCGCTTAACATGGGTATGATGAGCGATGAAAGGCTCCGCGCGATGAAGGCCGCCGCGAAAACGGCTTCGGATAAAGGAATCCCGATAGTTATAGATCCGGTGGGACTTGGCTCGTCGGAGTACAGGAGGGAATGTTTCGGGGAGCTTTTGAAAACAGCCGCCCCCGCCGTGATACGCGGCAACGAGAATGAGATACGCGCTGCGATCTCCGGCGAAAGCGTCGGCAGAGGGATCGACTTTGACGGGTGTACGGATATTGACGGGCTGAAACGGCTTGCCTCGGAGGCTGCGCAGGCGCTCGGCGCCACAGTTTTTATAAGCGGAGAATATGACGCAGTGTCGGACGGGAGAAGAACCGCCGTATTTAAAACGGGCGATCCTATGCTGAAGCGCGTGACGGGCGCGGGATGTATGCTGACCTCGCTTATAGGCGCGTATGCCGCCGCGAACAGCGATAGCCTTATGGCGTCCGTCGTAGCGGGTATGCTTTTCGGCGAGGGCGCAAGACTCGCAGTGCAAAAGGGCTGCGCAAGCGGCACCGCCGCAGCCGCGATAACGGATGAAATATACACGACAACGGAATATTACCGGCACTCGGAGGAATAAATATGCTTACATCAAAACAGGATTACCGAAATCTTACGATGAAAATTCTAAACCCTCTCAAAAGGCTTGCTCTCCCTTTAAAAAGCGGGTACGCGATAGGTCCGGCGCGGGCGTGGTATGACGAAAAGGCTATGACAATGGAGTCGTTTTCGCGTCCGATATGGGCGCTCGGCCCGTTCTGGCACGGAGGCGGCAGCGACGCGGAATTTGAGCAGGCGGTAAGAGAAGGACTTGCGGCGGGGTGCGATCCCAAGGGCGCGGAATACTGGGGCGAGCCTTCCGACTGCGATCAGCGCTTTGTGGAAATGGCGGCGATAGGCTGCGCGCTTATTCTCGCGCCCGAAAAGGTGTGGGACCCGCTTCCCGAAAGGGACAAGTCAAGCATCGCGGCGTACCTGTACAAGATAAACGAGTATACACAATGCCCCAACAACTGGCAGTATTTTAACGTGCTTACAAACCTCGGTCTGCGCAGCGTCGGCAGGAGGTACTCAAAGGAGCGCATGGACGCCGCGCTCGATTTCATTGACGGACTGTATCTGGGCGACGGCTGGTACATAGACGGCACCGACAGCACTATAGATTACTACAATCCCTTCGCGCTCCACTATTACGGGCTGCTTTACAGCGTGTTCAACGCCAAGGAGGATCCCGTCCGCGCGGAAAGATACCGCGCCCGCGCCGAGGTATTCGCGCACGATTTCATATACTGGTTCGACGAAAGCGGCGACGCTCTGCCCATAGGCAGGTCGCTTACGTACCGATTCGCCCAGGCGGCGTTTTGGAGCGCGTGCGTTTTCGCGGAAGTAAAGCCGTTTCCGCTCGGCGTTATGAAGGGCATTATCTCAAGGAATCTTGAGGCTTGGATGGAAAAGCCTGTCTTTGACAACGCCGGAGTGCTTACAATAGGCTACGGCTATCAAAATACGATGATGGCGGAGCATTATAACGCCCCCGGCTCGCCGTACTGGGCGATGAAAACCATGCTTGTGCTTGCCTTGCCCGACGATCATCCGTTCTGGAGCGCAGAGTGCGAGCCTTTGCCGAAGCTTGACCCCGTACACGCCATACCCCGCGCGGGCATGGTTATGACGCGCAAAAACGGAGCCGCGACAGCGTATACAACCGGCAATTGCGCCAATGAAACTCTCGGCCATATCGATTCGAAGTACGCCAAATTCGCGTATTCGGCGACGTTCGGCTTTTGTGTCCCTTATTCAAATCTTTCCCTGTTTGAATTTGCGCCCGACAGCATGAGCGCGTTTGAGGTTGACGGCTTCTTTTACGCAAAGCGCAAGAACAAAAGCTCCGAAATCACCTCCGACGGGCGCGTGATAACGGAGTGGTCGCCCGTAAAGGGCATTGATGTAAAGACCGTCGTCATTCCCTCGGAGAAGGGACATATACGGCAAACAACGGTGACGGCGGAGTATCCTTGCGTTATGTATGACTGCGGCTTCGCGGCGAGGCATATCGCGGACGGAACACACGGGGACACTAAAATAAGAAAAAGGGACACATATGTGCGTATAAGCAGCGGATATTGCGTGTCGGCGGCAAAGGGCGGCGGCAAGCCGGAAGCTGTACGCGCCGCGCAGAATACAAACATCCTCTATCCCGACGTGTGGATCCCGTGCATAAAATACGATATAAAAAAGGGGACACAAAAAATCGTCACGGAGTTTACGAGCTACAAAAAAAGGGCGGTGAAGCGGCATGATATATGAGGGGTTTCGAGAGATGGTGCGGCTTGCGGCGGCTGAAGGGGCGGTGCTTTTAAAAAATGAAAAAAACACTCTCCCGATACGCGGCGAAAGGGCAGCCGTGTTCGGACGATGCCAGATCGATTACTTCAAAAGCGGGACAGGCTCCGGCGGGGCGGTGAACACAAGGCACACGGTCACGCCCTTGGAGGGGCTGCGCAAAAACGGGTACATCGAGGTCGATGAGGAGATCGCCTCGCTGTATGAGGAGCTTGCAAAAAAATTCCCCGCCGACAGGAGCAACAGGTTCTTTGCCGATTTTTCGGATGAGGAGCTTGACATTCCGGAGGATATTATAAGCGCGGCGGCGAAAAGGAACGATAAGGCTGTGATAATCATAGGCAGAACCGCCGGCGAAGCCTATGACAGCAGGGACGCCGAGGGCGGCTTTCTGCTTACCGGCAAGGAGCGCGCGCTTATAGAGCGTGTCGGCAGGCATTTTGAAAGGTACGCGGTGCTTTTGAATACGGGCGGCGTCATGGATATGCGCTGGGTAAGCGAGTATGACGTGCCGGCGGTCATGTATATATGGCAGGGCGGCGAGGAAGGCGGCGACGCGTGCGCGGATCTCGTTTCGGGTATTGCCGCCCCGTCCGGAAGGCTTGCCGACACGATCGCCAAGGCCTGCGCCGACTACCCCTCAACCGCCGGCTTTTTCGAAAACGATTCGCTCATCTATGCCGAGGATATATATGTAGGCTACCGGTATTTTGAAACGTTCGCTCCCGAAAGGACGGCGTATCCGTTCGGGTTCGGACTCGGCTACACGGAGTTTGAGCAGTCGTTGTCCGCGGTGCGCGAAAGAAACGGCGTTATCGAGCTTAGCATGGAGGTAAGGAATACCGGAAAATATACGGGCAGAGAGGTCGTTCAGGTTTACACGGAAGCTCCGGCGGGGATGCTCGGTCATCCGAAAAGGGAGCTTGCGGCGTTTGTGAAAACGAGGGACATAAATCCCGGCGGCACGGAGAGGGTCACGCTTAAGATACCGATAGCCGAAACGGCGTCTTACGACGATACCGGCGTTACGGGACACAAAAACGCGTGGGTACTCGAAAAGGGGACATATAATGTATACGCGGGGAAAAATGTGCGCGACGCTAAGCCGGTGTATTCATACAGAATAAACAAGACCGAGCTTATCGGGCAGTGTGAGGAGCGCATGGCTCCGATACAAGGCTTTTCGAGGCTTGTAAACGATTCGGGAAGCATCGCGTATGAAAAAATAACGCCCTCGGCGCGAAGCGGCGTATTCTCCGCGCCGGAGGAAATACCCGATTCCGGCTATGACAAGGATTTCGCGGCGGCTGTAAAAGAGGGACACATAAAACAATTTTCGGGACACTTAACCAATGAGGAGCTTGCGGCGCTGTCGCGCGGCGAGGGGATGATGAGTCCGAGGGTTACGCCGGGGACGGCGTCATGCTTCGGGGGAGTGAGCGAGGAGCTGATAAAAAAGGGAATACCCTCGGTCTGCACCTCTGACGGCCCGTCGGGGATAAGAGCGGACAGCGGCGCGCAGACCACCTCAATGCCGAGCGGAACGCTGCTTGCCTGCACCTGGGACACGGAGCTTGTGCAAGGGCTCTATGAGTACGAGGCGCGCGAGCTTTTGTTAAACAGCATTGATATGCTTCTCGGCCCCGCGATGAACATTCACCGCAATCCCCTTTGCGGCAGGAATTTTGAGTATTTTTCCGAGGATCCGCTCCTAAGCGGGACAATGGCGGCGGCTGCCGTCAGAGGTATGCACAGCGGCGGCGCGGAGGCGGTGCTAAAGCATTTTGCCTGCAACAACCGCGAGCAGAACCGTCATTCCATGGACACGGTCGTGTCCGAGAGGGCGCTTCGCGAGATATACCTGCGCGGCTTTGAAATAGCCGTGAAAACGTCGCCGGTATGCGCCGTGATGACGTCGTACAACAAGATAAACGGCTATCATTCGGCGTCGAATTATGACCTGACGGCGGCGATTCTGCGCGATGAATGGGGCTTTGACGGCGTTGTGATGACCGACTGGTGGGCGAATATGAACGGCGCGCCCGACACTGCCGAAAGCACGCGCCGGCTGGGCGCCATGGCCCATGCGCGCAACGATTTGTATATGGTGGTGGGCAATTTTGAGGCGGGGAAGTGGGACGATGATATTGCCGAATCGCTTGAAAACGGCAGCCTTACAAGAGGAGAGCTTCAGCAAAACGCCTGCTGCATACTTGACGTGATCTCGCGCCTTCACTGCTTTGAGCGCAGATACGGCTTCAGAAAACGCGAAAGCAAAAAATACAAAAAACAATTCGGGACAGAAAAAGCGCAAAGAGGGACATATAAATTCTTAAAATGCGATATACCCGACAATGCGCCCGCGCCTGTAAATACAGTGCTTACCGATATGATAGCCGCCGAAAGGAGCGTGTGCCGCAGCTATGACGGCGCAGCCGCATACGGCGGGGATGAAATACGGCTTGCGCTGATAACGGACAGGGACACTAAAACGCGTATTTCATTCGTGCTTTGCGCGGAGGGAAACGCGCTCTCGCGCTTCGGCATGACGATACAATGCGGCGGCGCATACGCCGTGTCATATAGCGCGGACGGAAACGCCGACATTGAAACCGAGCCTGTGACCGTGCCTCTTTCAAGCGGGATGAACACTGTGAAAATAAGGTTTGACGCGTCAAATCCGGCGCGGACGGTCATAAAAAAATTGATGCTTGATACAGAATAATTATTTGCAGAAAGGAATAAATATGAAAAACTATCACGAAATGCCGGACTGCGCGCATATAGGCTGCGAGGCGCCGAGGGCGTATTTTATACCGTTTTCGGGCAGTGAGGACGGCAAAACGCGCGGTGAATCCGACCGCTTCACGGAGCTTGACGGGATGTGGAGCTTTAAGTACTACGACAGCTTTTATAAAGCGGATATGAGCCGCCTGCCGGCGGATTGCGCCGAAATACCGGTGCCGTCATGCTGGCAGATGCACGGCTATGACAGCCACAACTACACAAACGCGCGCTATCCGTTCCCGTTCGACCCGCCCTATATGCCCTCGGCAAATCCGTGCGGCAGATATTTCAGGAAATTCGCGCTTTCCAAGCGGGCGGACAGGAAATATTACATCAGCTTTGAGGGCGTGGACTCGTGCTTTTATCTTTGGATAAACGGCGAGTTTGCAGGCTACAGCGAAGTGTCGCACTGCACGTCGGAGCTTGACATAACCGATAAGCTGACCGACGGCGAGAACACAGCCGATGTGCTGGTGCTTAAATGGTGCGACGGTTCATATCTGGAGGATCAGGACAAGCTGAGGATGTCGGGCATTTTCAGAAGCGTGTACATCCTGGAGCGCGACCGCGAGCATATACGCGATATTTTCATAAACACCGATATTTCAAACGGCGTCGGATGTATAAATATACAGCTTGAAGGCGCGCAACGCGCCGTATGCACGCTGACAGACGCGGACGGGAATGAAATAGGGACACAAAACACCTCGGAAGGGACGGTTAAATTTACTGTCCCCGAACCGAAGCTTTGGACGGCGGAAACGCCGTATCTGTACACAGTCACGATCGCCTGCGGCGAGGAGAGGATATATCAGCGCGTCGGGATAAGGAAAATCGAGGTCAGAAACGGCGTGATACTTTTAAACGGCAAACGGCTGCGCCTGCGCGGGGTGAACCGCCACGACTCCGATCCCGTGACGGGTTACGCGGTGACGCGCGAGCAGGTCATAAAGGATCTGCGCCTTATGAAGGAGCATAATATCAACGCCATCCGCACAAGCCACTACCCCAATTCCCCGTGGTTTTACGAGCTTTGCGACGAGTACGGCTTTTATGTGATAGGCGAGGCGGACATAGAGTCGCACGGGTCAAAATCGGTGTTCGGCGGGCATTTCGGTCTTGTCGCGCAGATGCCGATGTTTCATGATCAGATCGTGGACAGGGTGCAAAGATGCGTCATCCGCGAGAAGAACCGTCCGTCGGTGATAATATGGTCAATTGGCAACGAGTCGGGCTGGAGCGCCGCGTTTGAGGACGCCGGCAGATGGGTTAAAAAATACGATCCGTCAAGGCTTCTGCACTACGAAAGCACCTACCAAACGGGCGATCACATAAACGACACCTCAATGCTTGATATGAAAAGCAGGATGTACGCTTCGACAGAGGAGATCGAAGGCTATTTTTCCGATCCCGAAAGCAGGCTGCCGTTCGTGCTTTGCGAATACTCCCACGCCATGGGCAACAGCCCGGGCGACCTTGAGGATTATTCGGAGCTGATGGACAAATATGAGGGATTTGCGGGCGGCTTTGTGTGGGAATGGTGCGATCACAGCGTTTACATGGGCAAGACCCCCGACGGAAGGGATAAGTATTTTTACGGCGGCGACTTCGGCGACGTCCTCAATGACGGGAATTTCTGCATGGACGGACTTGTATATCCGGACAGAACGCCTCATACCGGACTGCTTGAATATAAAAACGTGCTTCGCCCCATACGCGCACGGCTTAAAGACGGCGGCTTTGAATTTGAAAACCGCCTCGATTTCACCGACGCCGGCGAGATTAACGATATTTCCTATGAGATTACCGACAACGGCAGGATAATTAAAACAGGGACGCTAAATATCAAATTCGGGACAGATAAATATGTCACCGAAGCAATACCGCTGCCGCAAATCGGCGGGGAAGGGTTTATCAGATTTATCTATACCCAAAGCAGGGACACAAAACTAACCAAACGGGGACATATAACAGGCTTCGATCAGATACGCCTGACAGACGCTCCAAGGCCGGTATTCGCCGTGAAAAGGGGCAGCGTCAGCACCGAGCGGACGCAAGAGAGCATAATCATTTCGGGCGAGCGGTTTAGGTATGTATACAACATATATACCGCCTCGTTTGACAGTATTATATATGAAGGAAAGGAGATCACCCAAGCGCCGTGCGGCTGGACGATATGGCGCGCGCCCACCGACAACGAGCGCCACGAGCGCAGGGAATGGGAGTATCTCGGCTACGACAGGGCGCTTACGAGAGTGTATCGGACGGAGCTTGAAAACGACGGCGCGGCGCGTATAGTGTCCGAGTTTTCCCTTGCCGCCCCCGCGCAGAAAAGGGTCATATGGGGAAAAGCGGCATGGACTGTGTCGGCGGACGGCTCCGTGATACTTGAAGCGGATATGGAGCGCGACGCTAAAATGCTGTTTTTGCCGAGGTTCGGCGTGAGGATGATGCTGAAAAAGGAGTTTGACGCCGTAAGCTACTACGGCTGGGGCCCGTATGAAAGCTATATTGACAAGCATCGCGCCTCATGGAAGGGCGTTTTCGCCGCAAAGGCGGCGGATATGCACGAGGACTATCTTATGCCGCAGGAGAACGGCAGTCACTGGGGAGTGAGCGCGCTGTCGGTGACGGACGGAGATCTGGCGGTGAGGGTTTCGGGCGGGAGCTTTTGCTTCAATGCTTCGGAGTATACAGCCGAGGAGCTTGCCCGCAAAAAGCACAGCTTTGAGCTTGAAAAAAGCGGCGCTGTCGTGCTTTGCGTGGACGCGGCGCAAAACGGCATAGGCTCGCACAGCTGCGGGCCGGAGCTTTTGAAAAAATACCGCCTTGACGGCGAAAATATACATATGAAGGTGCGCTTTGAGATAGGACGGGAAAAGCAATGAAAGGACGGAGGGAAATATGAGCTACGCGATTTCGGAGGAGGACAGCAGGTGGCTGTCGGAGGTGAGGCAAAGGCTTGAGAGGAAGCTGTCGGCGGAGAGGGAACGCCTTGGCGGCATTGTCCCGAACGAGCTTGACTCAGACGGCAGATACACCGACACGGAAAATATATTCTGGTGGACGAACGGCTTCTGGCCGGGGATAATGTGGCAGATGTACAGCGCCACGAGGGACGAGGAATACATGAAAACGGCGCGTATGTCCGACGCGCGTATGGACAGGGCGCTTGCCGAATTTGAGGGACTTGACCATGACATGGGATTTATGTTCCTGCATACGGCGGTGGCGGACTACCGTCTTACGGGCAGCAAGGAGGCGTACAGGCGCGGTATGCACGCGGCGAATCTTTTGGCGGGGCGGTTCAATCCCGCGGGCGGGTACATCCGCGCGTGGAATCCCGCCTACGATACGCAAAACGGCACCGTGGGACTTACGATAGTGGACTGCATGATGAATCTGCCGCTTTTGTACTGGGCGTCGGAGGAAACGGGCGATCCGAGATTTCGCGCCATAGCCTCGGCTCACGCCGATAAGACCCTTGAATACACTCTGCGTCCGGACGGCTCGGCGAATCATAAGGTGCTGTACGATCCCGAAACGGGGGAGTATATCTCCGCACCGGCGGGACAGGGCTTTGCCGAAGGGTCGTCATGGTCGCGAGGTCAGAGCTGGGCGGTATACGGCATGGCGCTTTCGGCAAGGCATACGGGGGAGAGCAAATACCTCGACGCCGCGAAGCGCACAGCGCATTACTTCCTCGCGTGCAGCGCGATGACGGACTATGTTCCGCTGTGCGATTTCAGATCGCCTGCCGAGCCTGTGTATTACGACACAACGGCGGGACTGTGCGCGGCGTGCGGTATGCTTGAGATAGCGGATCAGGTAGGCGAGTATGAAAAGCCGCTTTATACAGACGGGGCAATACGTCTTTTAAAGGCGATCACCGCGCGATGCTGCAACTGGGATCCCGCCGCCGACGGCATAAC
>CAZCZR010000059.1:0-11099 GCA_964503455.1 uncultured Lachnospiraceae bacterium
AAATTTATGTGATATAATATAATAAAAGATAACTAATAAATGATAACTATAATGATTTTGAGCCGCTAAAGGCGGCATGGAGGATTGAAGTGAAAAAAATATTTGCGGCCGTAAGCGTCGGTTCAACGGCGCTTGCCATGAAGGTGGCGGAGGTTTCGGGAAGGGGAATCCGCACGATAGACGAGATAAGATACCCGCTCTCCCTTGGGGCGGAAACGTATACGATAGGAAAGATACGCTATCCCATGGTGGAGAAAATATGCGCCGTCATGTCCGAGTTTGCGCGAATAATGAAGGAATACGGCGCGGAGAGCTGTACGGCTTACGCAACCTCCGCCGTAAGAGAGGCTTCAAACAGCGAATATATCATAGACAGGATAAATCTGCGTACGGGAATAAAGGTGTCGATCCTGTCAAACGAGGAGGAGCATTTTTTACAGAACAAGGCGCTGGCGCTTTATGACGAGCATTTTGACGAGATGATAGAAAAGGGCGCCGTTATAATCGATTCGTCCTCCGGAAATATACAGGTGACGCTTTATGAAAGATCGCAGCTGAAGCTGTCGCAGAACATACCTCTGGGACCTATGCGCGTAGCGGAAAAGACAGCCGAATATGAGAATACCGGCATAAAATACACAGGGGTAATACGTGATTTTCTGGAATACGGGATAAAGAAGTACAAAAACAGCTATATGGAGCGCGCGAAAACGGGGTATTTCGTATTTACGGGAGGTCTTTCGGGATATTTAAAGCGGCTTGCGGGAGCTGAGGACAGGGAATATATCTCATACGAGGATATAGAAAAAGCCTATAACGTGCTTGAAAAAACGCCCGTTGATGAGATATGCCGCCGGCTTGATATAACGCATGAGCGCGCCGCGTCGCTTTTGTCGGATGTGATGTTTTACGAGATGTTCACATCGTTTGACAAGAGCAAGAAAATATTTGTAAGCGAGCTTTCGCTTGAGGACGGTATGTGCGTGGAGTTTGCCGAAAAGGAGGGCTGCACCCATACAAGGCACATATTCACACAGGATATAATCTCCTCGGCGAAGTTCTATGCCGACAAGTACGGCTGCGATAAGGCGCATTACGAGGCTGTGACGGCGTTTGCCGATGAGCTGTTCAGAGCGGCGGGGAAGAAATTCGGTCTTTCAAACCGCGACAGAGTGCTTTTGAACGTGGCGGCGATCATGGCTGATACGGGATATTTTATAAACGTGAACGAGTACTCGAAATATTCCTTTGATATAGTGACCGCCAACAGGATATTGGGACTTTCCGACAAAGAAGTCAGGACTATAGCGTATACGCTGCTGTTTCACGCGCCGGGGGTTAAAATGGACACTCCGGGCTATAACGCGCTGACCAAGTCGCACAGGCTTTTAATATCGAAGCTCACCGCCATACTTGCCCTCGCAAAGACGCTTGATACGGGCAGAAACGGTAAAATTTCCTCGATAAAGGCGGGATTTAAGAAAGAGAAGCTGTATGTCCGCGCCCATGCGTCGGGCGATTTAACGGTGGAAACCGCCGAATTTAACGCCGCGGCGGAATTTTTTGAGGAGGTATTCGGCATAAGACCGGAGCTTAAGGCGGTGCATAACGCATAGGACCGGCATTTTCCGATAACAATGCGGCAGACCGCGCTGACTGTCCTGCTTTAAAGGGGCAGTCAGCTTTTTTAATACGTCCGTTTTATCGTTATTTATTATTTTCAGCCGCTTTCATCGCCTCGAAAAGCTCAAGGTCCTCCATATGATTGTCATTTACGAGAAGCGTCAGAATATATCTGTCCTCAGGTGCGTATACAGCGTCGCGGTACCAGTTGACGTGGTGGGCGTTGTCGCCGTACTCGCGGATCACGCCCATCATCTTTTTTACCATATACGCGGTGTGCTTTATGTCGGCGAAGCAGTCGTTTGAATAGAAGCCCTTCCATACGCCGTACTCCGATTTTCTTAAGGCGTCCGCCGCGGCTTTAAAGCTTTCATAGCTGTAGCCGAAGCTCATAAACGCCGCTTTAAGCTCACCCGCAAGATATTCCCCGTAGCCTTTTCCGAAAAGAGACACACCTCTTGCGCAGAAGTAATGTATCTTTGCCTGCAAAAGCACCGTTGACTCGAAAAGCCTTGCGTTATCGCCCGCCATGCCCGAAAGGGCGTCCTTACATTCATTGTAATACCCCAAAAGTCCAGAAAGACCGTCAGAGCATAGCTTACAGAATATCTTCACCTGCTCATCAAAGCTCTTTTCGCCCGTAAACCATTTACATCCCTCTATAGGCTGTGTCCTGTCGCAGATAAAGCGGTTTACGATAATGCGGGTATTTTCGGTGTAGAACTGCTCGCCGCAATGCTCATCCTCGTTCTCGCCATAGGACAGAAGTGCCTTTGTGTAGTCCTCAAGACACCTTGCCGCATCGGCGCTGCCTCCGTAGTAATCGGCGGCGAAGTCTTTGCTGTGAACCGCGTCCGATACGCTTTCGCCGAACCATTTTTTTCTTACAGCGTCCAAATAATACGCGTGGGGGCGCACGTTGGAGCAGTTGATTATCCAAAAATCATCTCCGCCCGACTCAATAACCTTCGAAAGCTCGCGGTCAACAAAATCCACGGAATTGGGCAGCATTGTTATATGATTCGCCGCCTGCAAATCGTAAAAGGACACGTGGTAATAAATTCCGCTTGCGCCGTCACCCTTTTTAGGCATTGCCTCGACACGCTTGGAATGATTGCCGCGTCTGCGCGCCACCATTTTTCCGAAGCCGTTGTCAGCGTATATCTTGATAATATCGGGGTCAAGTGTGATGAAGCCGTCATTGTAAAGCTCCATGATCTCGCCGTACAGATTGGTGCAGAATTTGGCGTCGGGGACGTATTTTAAAACGATTTGGCGCTGCTTTTCTATGAGGGAGCTTATAAGCGCGCCGCGCTTTTCGTCGGTATCGTATTTGCCGGAGGCGTCCGCCGCCCAGAAGGGGCAGTCGCCCTGACCGCGAAAGCCTAAGTTCCAGATAACATTCATATCCTTCTGCTCTTTTACGGCGTCCTCCCAAAGAGCTTCAAAAAGCTCCGGATATTCGTCATAGCTCGGATTCTTATCGGGGTAGGCTCTTAAAAACATCTCCGCGCCCAAGGGCTCGGCGTGGTGATGCGTTATCATCAGACCCATATCCGAGGCAAGACGGCGGTATTTGCGCGAATTTTTATCAGTGCCGGGGATAGTCATGTTTCCCCCGCAGCGAAGCAGCGCTTCAAACGCCATGCGCCACGGCTCGGCAGGATCGCCGCCGATGCTCCACTTCATTATAAGAACCTCATCGTTAAAGAACCAGCCGCGGTATTTTATGACAGGCTTTTTTTGGGTGTATTCGCCGTTTTTTACAACAACCTCTCCCCTGTTTTCGATCCTTTGGTCAAGCCAGAACCAGAACGGCTTTATGCCGAGGAACCTTTCGCTTATGTATAAAAGTCCGTAAACAAAGCCGAGCGCGTCCCCCGCCGTGACGCTCATTCCGTCATTGACGCTTATTGTAAATGTCTCCGGCTCCGTATCGGCGGTTGGTTTTAAGACTATTTCATTCTTTTCGCCTGCCGAGCAGACCTTATTTATATCGCGCTTTAGTATGCGCACTGCATTTTTGACCGGCGTTTCATCGCCCGCGTATACGATACGTGTGTCCGCGCTTATGGTAAAGCTCATGATATATCCTCCCTGATGTTTTTATTATCTGATACCGATTTTAATTCTACCGCAAATATGCGAATTTGTCCATACTTTTTTTCGTATACGTTAAAAAAAACACGAATTTTTTAAAAAACCGTGCATATATGAATACGCGTGATATTTAAATATTTTCCTCTGCGGCGGGGTTCTTACTATAATATATCCTTCACGCTATGTCACGGCGCACGCAAAAACGACAAATTTCCACAAATTACAGCTTGATTTTCCGAGTAAACCGGTGTATTATATGACTCGTGGTTGACATAACACCA
The DNA here is from genome assembly GCA_964503455.1 of uncultured Lachnospiraceae bacterium. Lineage (GTDB taxonomy): Bacteria > Bacillota > Clostridia > UBA1381 > UBA1381 > CAZCZR01. Next base: position 4,005 of record CAZCZR010000059.1, read on the forward strand.
CAAGCGCTAATGTAAAGAGATCTCCGTGAATAAGAAAGCGCGGGGAATCTCGCAAGGGATAATAAGGAGGACACATTTATGAAGAGTATCAGAAAGAAAATTCTGTGCGCAGTGCTTTCCGCATCATGTATGGCGTCGTCGCTGGGCGCGCTGGCGGCGGTTCCCGCCGATGTTGAGGGAACAAGATTCGAAGAGCCGATACAGGTGCTTCAGGCGCTGAAGATTATGATCGGCGACGGCGACGGAAACTTCCGCCCCGACGATACGATCATCAGATCGGAGGTCGCAAAAATGGCGGTCGTTACGATGGGTCTTGATGACGCGGCGGAAGCTGCTGCGGGAGTTACAAACTTTTATGATGTTCCCGCCGATCACTGGGCGTCGGGATATATCAACGTGGCGGTAGCACAGGGACTTATAGTGGGTGACGGCGACGGAAACTTCCGTCCGAATGACACTATCACCTACGCCGAGGCTATGACGATAATGGTAAGAGCCACAGGCTACGAGCCGGCTGCGGAGTCGAAGGGCGGCTTCCCGTCGGGATTTATCGCGACAGCTTCATCGAACGGTCTTACAAAGAACGTTCAGGGTTCGGTGAATGAGCCTATCACAAGAGGAAATGTAGCGTATCTTACAAGCAACGCGCTTGAGGTAAATCTTATGGAGCAGAAGGGCTTCGGTCAAAACGCGGTGTTTGAGATAACAGACAAGACTCTTTTGAAGGACAAGCTCAGCGTCACAAAGGGTTCGGGTCAGATAACAGCCATTGAAAATACGGCTATCAACGGAACATCGTCGCTGACAAACGGTCAGATAATGATAGACGATAACGTGTATGAAACGGCGTACAACATGAATAACCTTTTCGCTTACAACGTGGACTACTATGTCCGCGAGGAGTCGAACGGCGACGAGGTGGTTATTCTGGCAATGGCGCAGAAGGATAAAAACTCAACATTTATAATACAGTCGGACCTCTTTGAGGGAGTGACCGAAAAGAACGGCAACAAGGCTATAGAGTACTACAAGACAGAGCAGACAAGCAAGACCTCGACAGTGGAGCTTAATTCCGAGGCTACGCTTATCTACAACGGCAGATATGCGCAAATGAGCGATGAGCTTCTGGATATTTCCGACCGTTCGGGAAATATTACCCTGCTTGATACTGACCGTGACGGCAAATACAATGTTGTGTTTGTGACGAACTACACCAATATAGTGGTTGAGGAGGTCACGGCGACAAACAAGATTATAGACAAGTACGGTCTGCCCACACTGAAGCTGGACGATGACAACGTATCATACCGCATAACTCTCGGCGGCAGCGAGATCGAGCTGTCGGAGCTTAGGGAGTTCGATGTGCTGTCGGTGGCGGCGAGCCTTGACGGAGAGCTTCTGGATATAAACGTATCGCGCGAGGCTGTCGAGGGCAAGATCACCGCAAGCAACGACAAGGGCTACTATGTAAACGGCACGCATTATAAAGTCGCGTCAAACTATAACGAAACGCTGAATATCGGTCTTGAGGGAACATTCTTCCTTGACATTGACGGCAGGATCGCGGCGGTGGATACGACAGGTCAGCTCAGCACAAACTACGCTTATCTGACAAACGCGTATATCACGCAGGGCGATGACGTGCCTATGTTCAAGCTCTTTACAAGAGATGCGAAGGAGATCACCGTTGAAGCCAACGAGAAAATCAGACTAAACGGCAAGTCGGGTCAGAGCGCGAGGGACGTTATAGAATCGCTGAAAACGGAATCCTCCGGCGTGAACAGACAGCTCGTGACCTACACGCTCAATTCCGACGGAAAGCTCACGGCGCTTAACACAGCCGCTGACAATACCGCTACGGGAGCAGCGAATCTGAACGCGTTCACAATGAATTACAAGCTCACTGACACGGAGTATAACGCGTCAACAGGCAAGCTCGGCGCGGTAAGAATCACGGATTCCACGGTCATCTTCTCAATACCCGACGGCGCAGCGGTATCGGAATATGAGATACTTGACAAGTCGGTATTCGAGGACAAGCAGAAGTATAACGCGCTCGTCTATGACAGAACGGACGACTTCACGGCGAAGGCGATAGTTCTGACGAACGCGGAGCTTACGACCAATGCCGACTCGCCTATAGCGGTTGTATCCGGCATAGCTACAGCGGTAAATGATGATGACGAGAGAACAGATCATCTGACGGCGTTTGTAAACGGCGAGGAGATAGAGCTGTTTGCCGAGGAGGAAGGCATCCTTTCAAAGGACGGCGGCAAGCTTGAAAAGGGCGACATCATCCAGTACAAGCTCAATTCCAACGGCGAGATCGCAAGCATAAGAGTGCTGCTCGATGTATCGGCGAAGGAGACCGAGAAGGAGGAAACGCCCGTAGAGTACCTTGATATTGTCTACGGTAAGGTGACAAAGAAGTTTGCGGATTCCGTAAACGTATCCGTAAACGGCGGCGACGGCAAGAACTTCTCGCTGCCCAAGGACGTTATCGTATACTGTGTCGATACCACAATCTCAAAGAATAACGTAACCGTCGGCACGACAGGCGATATTCAGGCGTATGACGAGGACGAGAACAACAGAGTGTTTATCAAGATATACAAGGATGTTGTTCAGGAGGTCGTTGTTATAAAGTAACAGCTTAGCCGTTAATATTATCTTCTCTTTTCAAATAACTTTTCTTTCCGCAAAAAAAATCCCCGAAGCCTTAAACTTCGGGGATTTATAATTGTTCAATTATTCAGCAGCTGTGAGTGTGTAACCCATGTACTTCTCATATGCGTTTGTAAGAGCAAGCTGCTTGTCATCCGCTGAGCTATAGTCTATGGTGTCGATGTACTTGGCGTTGTTGTAAATAGTATTCGCCGCATTGACAACCGCGCTGTAAATAGCGTCAGCCTGTGTTGTGCCTGTCGAAGCTACCGCGTCGCTAAGAACGTCGTTGTAGTAGTTTCTTGCCCACTTTGTATACTCAGCTTTTCTTGTAGCGTCAGCAAACAGTGTTTCCGCTGATTCCTCTGCGCCTTCAAGTGTGCCGATAATCTTCTCGCCTGCTGTGTAAACAGCGTCTGTTATTATAGCAAGGTTCAGAGCAGCTGCCGTAGCCTTGTCATCCGTGCCCTCAAGAGCGCCGTTGTTTACAGCTTCCGCAAATGCGTCGTTTATAATCGGAACGTATACCTTGTAAGCTTCGTTAAGTTCGGTTGTGTTGAGCTTCTCCGAGCTGTCTGCGCCCGCCTTTACGGTTGTGTTGTAGTATTCAGCAACAGCCGCAATGTCAAGACTTGAGCTTGCTTCGGGGATTACTATTTCCTGTGCTACAGGCTCTGCATCCTCGGGAGCGGGTGTAGCCAACGGAAGTGTAGCCGTTGTACCGCTGATAACATCATTTACAGCTGACTCCTCAATTGTTTCAACAGCCTTAGCTGCTTCGGGAGCGTCTGAGGATGTTATAGGAGCAAGTGTCGGAGCTGCTGTAGGCTCGGGAGCCGTTGTCGGAGCAGTTGTCGGCTTAGCGGTAGCCTTTGAACTCGTACCGCCGCTTGAACCGCCTGAGCTGCCTGCAGAAGCTGTACCAAGGCTGCCGCCGCTTGTCGAAACGTTACCTGTTGTACCTGTTGTACCGGTTGAAACAGTTGTTGTTATCGGAGCGGTTGTTGACTTTACGAGCTTTTGGTCAGCATTCATCAGAAGAACAGCGATTTCCGCTCTTGTGATGTTAGCCTTAGGCTTGAAGGTGCCGTCATCGTATCCGCTGATAACGCCTTCAGCAACAAGCTTGTTTATTACCTCGGTTGCCCAGATGCTGATGTCATCCTTATCGGAGAAGGTAAGAACGTCTGTATCCGTGGGAGCGAGACCTGCCGCTCTGTAAAGGATCATGCACGCTTCTTCTCTTGTTATGTAATCATCAGGTCTGTAAGTACCGTTGTCATCGCCTGTGATATAACCGGCTGCAACGCCTCTGCTCATGTAATCCGAATACCACGCATCCGAAGGAACGTCAAGCAGTGTTTTCTGTGTAAGAGCTACCGGCTTTTCTTTGTTTACAAGAACTGTAACATACTCGGCTCTTGTAATATTATCAGCCGGACGGAACGTACCGTCCGAATCGCCGTTCATCCAGCCCTTGTTGCTTACGTAATCAACGTAAGTCTTGTACCAGCTGTCGTCAGCAACATCCGAGTATGAGGCTGCGAAAACAGAAAGTCCCGAAGCCAATATCGACGCGGCAAGCGACAATGATACAAAAATAGATTTCTTTGTTCTTTTCATTGTGTTACCTCCTATACACCTTTTTCAATTCATTCAAAAAAGAAACAAATTAAAAATTCAATGTAATTTTCTTCTCTATCTATTATAATCTTTATATCACGATTTGTCAAGGCTTTTACTAAATTTTTTTTTCAATTGGGTTATTTTTTTAAAAATATAGAGGTTTTTAACATAAATTTTTAAAAAAGCAAGGTAAAAATATGAACAATTTTTAAATATTCTTCCAAAAAGGAAAAAAAGTCTTTTCTTTATCGCGTTTTTGTGGTATACTGAATGAGAATCTATGTATACGGTATGGGAATCCGGATAAAGGAAGCGATCCGGAAAACGGAGGATCGATATGGAAATGTGTGCAAAGTGCGGGATCAATCCCGCGGTTGTATTTATAACAAAGATAGAAAACAACAAGACCACGGCGGAGGGCCTGTGTCTTTCATGCGCGAAGAAAATGGGGGTTCAGCCCATAAACAATATGCTCGAATCCATGGGCATAGGCGATGAGGAGGTGGAAAGCCTCACCTCGCAGATGCGCGGCATGATGGATGAGATGCAGGAGCTTTCCGACAGCGGCGAAGCCGAGGATTTTTTGGAGGCGCTTAACGATGAGGAAGGCGGCGCGCCGGCAGCGCCGCTGGGATTTTTAAAGAATATGTTCGGCAAAAACCCCGCCGGCCCCGCAGGAGCCGCAGGCCCCTCGAAGGAGGGCGCCTCAAAGGGCGGCGCCGCGGGCGAAAGACGCTCCGCGCCGAAGCGTCCCGGCAAAAAATCAATGCTCGACACCTACGGCATCGACCTTACGGCGAAAGCCGCTCTCGGTCAGATAGACAGGGTGATAAACCGCGACAAGGAGATAAACCGCGTCATCGAAATCCTCAACCGCCGCCAGAAGAACAATCCTGTGCTTTTGGGCGAGCCGGGCGTCGGCAAGACGGCGATAGCCGAGGGCCTTGCGCGGCAGATATTCACGCGGCAGGTGCCGCCGAAGCTGTTCGGATACAGGGTATACCTTATCGACTTTACGGCGATGGTTGCGGGAACGCAGTTCAGGGGACAGTTCGAGGCGAGGCTGAAAAGCCTTTTAAAGGAAGCCGAGGACATGGGAAACGTCATACTTGTGATCGACGAGATCCACAATATCGTCGCCGCCGGAGACGCCGAGGGCGCGATGAGCGCGGGCAATATCTTAAAACCCGCCCTTGCCAGAGGCGAGATACAGATAATCGGCGCGACCACCTTAAACGAGTACCGCAAGTTTATCGAAAAGGACACGGCTTTGGAGCGCCGCTTCCAGCCTGTCATAGTTGACGAGCCTTCCGTGGAGGACAGCATTGAGATACTCAAGGGCGTCAAGGAGTATTACGAGAAGCATCACACGGTGAAAATATCCGATGATATTGTCGAAAAGGCGGTACGTCTTTCGGAGAGGTATATCACGGACAGATTCCTGCCCGACAAGGCGATAGACGTGATAGACGAGGCAGGCTCGAAGGTAAACCTGCGCAACAAGGCTCTTTACGAGGCAAAGGAGCTTGAGAACCGGCTTGAGGAAAACACAAGCAAGCTTGATCGGGCGACGGAAACGCAGGATTACGAGGAAGTCGCGCGTTTAAAGACCGAGGAATACCGTCTGCGCGAGAAGTATGCGCAGGCAATGGAGGAGGCGTCGAAGGCGGAGATCACCGTTGACGATCTGGCGGAGGTAATAGAGAGCTGGACGAAAATACCCGTTCACAGGCTGACCGAGAGCGAAACGGAAAAGCTTTTGTCGCTTGAAGAGCGCATACACAAGCGCGTTATAGGTCAGGACGAGGCGGTGTCCGCCGTGGCGAGAGCTATCCGCCGGGGCAGAGCCGATATAAATATAAAGAAGCGTCCCGTTTCGTTCATATTCGCCGGCCCCACCGGAGTGGGAAAAACGGAGCTTGTAAAAACCATAGCCGAGATCATGTTCGACAGCGAGGAAGCGCTTATACGCATAGATATGTCGGAATACATGGAGAAGCACTCGGTGTCGAAGCTTATCGGTTCGCCTCCGGGATATGTCGGCTATGACGATGCCGGTCAGCTGACGGAAAAGGTGCGCAGGAAGCCGTATTCGGTGATACTTTTGGACGAGATCGAAAAGGCTCATCCTGAGGTGTTCAATCTGTTTTTGCAGATACTCGACGACGGACGCGTAGCCGACAGCCACGGCAAGATAGTGAATTTTGAAAATACTATCATTATAATGACTACGAACGCGGGTTCGGAATTTAAGGCAAACGGCATGGGATTCGGCGGCAGCGATGAAATCGCCCTGGCGGATAATGTGAAAACGAGCCTGAAGCAGTATTTCCGGCCGGAGTTTTTAAACAGGATTGATGAGGTTGTGACCTTCAAGCCGCTGACAAAGCCGGAGCTTCGCGAGATAGTATCGCTTCTGCTTGGCGACATCACCGACAAGCTCGCCGAAAAGAAGGCGGCCTTCACAGTGACGGACGCGGCGAAGGATGTTATACTCGAACAGGGCTACGACGTCAAAAACGGCGCGCGTCCTTTAAAGAGAGCCATACAGCGTCTTGTGGAGGACGATCTGGCGCAGCTGTCGCTGAAGGGAATGATACATCCCGGCTGCGTCGTTGCGGCGGACGCCGCGGAGGATAAAAAGAGCATAGTCATACGCGTAGCGGGATAAAAACCGCCTCACGGCAAAACAGCTTCATTATTAAATAAACGGAAATTAAACAAACGGAAAAGCCGTCTTGTATCTGCGGGTACGGGGCGGCTTGTTTTTGCGCGTTTTTATTGGGCGCAAGCCGCAATAAAAAA
>CAZCZR010000060.1:0-10651 GCA_964503455.1 uncultured Lachnospiraceae bacterium
ATATAAAACACCTGAAAAAACAAAAGTGTTGAAATTTTTTGGATTTCAACACCTTGTAACCGATTAAATTGTATTATCGGATTCCTGTCCGGTTTCGCCGCTCTTTTCCTCAAGCACCGGCTTCCTGTTCAGTATATCCATAAACTCCTGTCCGGTAATGGTCTCGCGCTCTATAAGGAACTCCGAGATCTCGTTCAGCTTTTCCCTGTTGTCTTTTAGGATAGCGCACGCCTTGTCGTAACATTCCTTCACGACCTTTACGATCTCGCGGTCAAGCGCAGTTTTTGTTTCCTCCGAGCAGTTGGAAACGTTTCTGCCGTCCAGATACTTATGCTGCACGCTTTCAAGCGCCGTCATGCCGAACTCGTCGGACATACCGTACTGCGCTATCATACTGCGCGCCATAGCCGTGGCCTGCTCTATATCATTTGCCGCGCCCGTAGTCTTTATACCGAACACGATCTCCTCGGCGGCTCTTCCCGCCATGTAAACGGTGATCTGATCGATTATCTCATCGCGCGACATCAGATAATGCTCCTCCTCGGGTACCTGCATGGTATAGCCGAGAGCGCCCATGGTACGCGGCACTATAGTGATCTTTTGCACCGGCTGGGTATTTTTCTGCATCGCCGTTGCAAGCGCGTGACCGACCTCGTGATACGCCACTATGCGCTTTTCCTTCTCCGAAAGTATTCTATCCTTCTTTTCCTTGCCGGCGATGATAAGCTCTACAGCCTCCATCAGATCCTCCTGCATAACGACGCTTCGTCCCATACGCACCGCGCGCAGAGCCGCCTCGTTTACCATATTTGCAAGATCGGCTCCCACGGCGCCGCTTGTGGCAAGCGCCATTTCATGCAGGTCTATATCGTTTCCGAGCTTCACATTCTTTGCATGGACCTTCAGAATATCCTCTCTGCCCTTCAGGTCCGGCTTTTCGACTATTATTCTTCTGTCGAAGCGTCCCGGGCGCAGAAGCGCCTTATCAAGGATTTCGGGTCTGTTGGTAGCCGCGAGGATCACTACTCCCTTTGATGAGTCAAAGCCGTCCATCTCCGCCAAAAGCTGATTAAGAGTCTGCTCTCTTTCATCATTGGTGCTTAGCTGACTGTCGCGGCTTTTGCCTATAGCGTCTATCTCGTCTATAAAGATTATGCACGGAGCCTTCTCCGCCGCCTGCTTGAAAAGATCTCTTACCCTTGAAGCTCCGACACCGACAAACATCTCCACAAATTCCGAGCCTGAAAGCGAGAAAAACGGTACATTCGCCTCGCCCGCCACAGCTTTTGCAAGCATGGTCTTGCCCGTTCCCGGAGGGCCTACCAGCAGCGCGCCCTTCGGCTGCTTCGCGCCTATGGCGGTGTACTTCAGGGGATTGTGCAGGAAATCCACTATCTCATTCAAAGACTCCTTCGCTTCCTCCTGACCTGCCACATCAGCGAAGGTAACGCCCGTTTTCGCCTGCATATACACCTTGGCGTTGGACTGTCCCACACCCATAATTCCGCCGCCTCCGCCGAAGCGCTTGAACACAACGCGCGAAAATATGAAGAATATCAGCCCCATCATCAAAAGCGGCAGTATCCACGTCACGAACAGCTCCGTGAACCAGCTGTGCGTTTCCACCGGCGTTTGGTACTTGACGTTATGAGCGTCAAGCAGCGGTATAAGCGATTCGTCGTTTATATATCCCGTGGTATATTCCTTGCGCGCAGCCTTTGTCATTGACGGATACATCATTTTGTAATAATCGAGTATCGTTTCCGGCTGCTGCAGCTCTCCGCCGGTGCTTGAGTCGCTGTCGGTTGACAGCTTTTCGTAGGCTGTAATGGTATTTCCCTCAAAGACAACCTCCTCTATTTTGTCCTCGGAAATAAGCTTTTTCATCTCGTCAAAGCTTATTTCGCTGCCGTTTTCGGAGCCGAGCATAGCGCTTAATGCCATATTCAGCACCACTGTAAGCACTATGGATATTATAAGGAATATCAATATGGGATTTTTATAGGGCGGACGTTTCGGACCGCCGCCCGGCTTTCTGTCCGGCATATAACCATGATCGTTTCTGTTTGATTTATTATTATTATTATTTCCCGGTGGCATAAAATTCCTCCATCTCTTTTCGATCGTAAAGTCTGTACAGCAATGTATAAACACTGCATTTTATTATATTGTACCACTCTTTCGAAACAATTGCAAGATGAAAATGATGAAATTATTGAACTATCTGTAAACATTTAAACGGATAGCGCAAAAACCGCCGTACCGTTTATTCGCGGCGCGGCGGTTTGCTGTTTTTGATTTTTAAAAAATGCCTTAAAGGTCCTTATATTATCATCATCTTCGCCGCCTGCTTCTTTGTGAGAGGAGCGTCGGCGTCTGCTACGGACGCCGCTATAACGCCCGCCTTTTCAAGCATGGTGAGAGCTTCTCCGCAGGTTATGGCGTCGAGCGGTCTGAACAAGCCGTTTTCCTCGGGAACTATGCCGAGCTTGGCTGCGATATTTACAGCCTCGCAGAAATAGTCGCGGCGCAGAACATCCTTGAAGGTGTTCACCTTATACGCCCTGAGGTTTAAGTTATTCACCAGCAAAACAACGAAATCCGCGCGGCTTATCGTATCGTCCCCGTCATCCGTCTGACCCGATGCGCACTTAAGCGCCCACGGGAGAATATCGTTTGTGGTGAAATCCTTCGTGATGTAGTTCACAGCGTACTGCTTCGGATCCATCTGACTGCCCCAGTAGCGGGTCCAGTCGTAAAGGCGCTTCGGCTGCGGACGCGTATACGGCACAGCCGCCTTTGTCAAGTCAACCTCTTTCGCCGAATAGATTTCTATCTTTTCGTCATCGTATATAAGTATCTGCGGCTGACCGTCGCCCACAAGATCCGTCCACATGATATGGCCGTCGAACGGGAAAGTGAATATCGGGTTCATATGACCGTCATATATGGCTGCGGGAAGTCCGCTTCTTTTATAAGCAAGAAGATGATCTCTGCCTGTGCCGTCAAAGTTATGGATTGTGGTGGCGATAGAGGACCATCCGGGGACCTTTCTGTCCTCCTTGAACAGCGTGTTGCCCTTGTAGTCGATCAGGAACAAACCGTCCTTGCCCTCGGGGCCGCTTCTGTCTATTCTGTCAAGTCCGCCTACCTCGGTACCCTTGTTTTCGGGCAGAAAGTTGCCCATGGCGATATTTTGCGATTCAACCGTATCCGTGTATCTCCACAGGAGCTTGCCGTCCCATGTATGAGCCGTGGTGTCAAGACCGCCCACAAGCACCGCCGGACCCGTAGCCGGATCCTGATCCAGATCGCCTACCCATACACAGTCGGCGTGATCAAGCATATCTATTGTCCACAGCGTGTTTCCGTCGCCGTCGAGAACAGTATATCCCGCCACAAGCTCATCTCTGCCGTCGCCGTTGAGGTCATAGGGCCACGGATAATGTCCGATATTGCCCTTGAACGTCCACATCACCTGATAGTTTCTGTCAAGCGCCCACAGCTGATGGTATCTGTTCTTTAAAATAATATTCTGCGGATAACCGGTTCCCTCAAGGTCCGCGATGATAATGCAGTCATGCGCGTACGGATTGGGGATATGGTGCTTTTCCTTAAGCGTGCCTGTCGCGCCGTCATAGATGTGCAGCTCGCCGTCCATACAGCACAGGAACTCGTTGTTTCCGTCATTGTCTATGTCGTAGATCTGGGCAGGTATATCCGCGCCGCTGCGTGTTACCGTCGGGTCGGGCGTTCCTATCTGCCAAAGCATTTCACCGTTAAGATCAAATGCTGTCGCGCACACTACCGAATGGGGGAAGTATCTGTCATCAAACCCGTTGTCGGGCTGTACCATGACAATTTCCATTATTCCGTCTCCGTTCAGGTCTCCGAGCCACATTCTGCAGCCTTTGCCGCACCTTGCGGTATCAATGCGCTTCAAAAAATATGTATCCATAATGTACTTGATCCCTTCTTGGCGTAAAGCCAAATTTTCTTTTTATTATGAAGTTCTTTATACAGGTGTTATTGTATCACTTTCTTTACATGATTACAAGTCTTTTGACAAAAAATATTACACAAATATTTCACGGATAACGCAGGATATGCTTATATATTTTGCATTGCGGCATTTTTACCCGCCGTGTATCCCGACGCCCATGCCCACTGAAGATTAAATCCTCCGCAGTCGCCGTCTATATCCATAAGCTCGCCGCAGATATAAAGTCCGCCGATTTTTTTCGATTCCAAGGTTTTGGGATTGATTTCTCCCGTGCGCACGCCGCCCCTTGTTACCTGAGCGTTTGCCCACGGCATAGTGCCTGTCACAGGGAACTCCCACGCTTTTATCTTTGCCGCCATGCGTCTTGTTTCCCTGATGCTCACGCTTGCCGAATCCCTTGAAAACGGCCCGATGCCGCACTCTTTCATAAGAGCCATTGCAATGCGCCTGTCAAGTATGCCGGTAAGCCAGCAGTCAAGCGGCTTATACGAGGCTTTCGCCGCCTCCAGAAGCTCCGCCGCTTCTTGGTATCCGTACTCCGGCATTATGTCCGCCTCTATCACATCTCCCGCCTTTGCCCTTGACGATATGGAAAACACAGGCGGCCCCGAAATGCCGTAATCGGTGAACAGCAGCTCTCCGGCTTCGGTATACGGCGTGCCTTTTATGCTGAGCGCCGCGTTTATTTTCAGCCCCTTAACCGATCTTACCGATGTATTGGAGGTTTTAAGCTGCACAAGCGAGGGTGACAGAGCTGTCACCGAGTGACCGAGAGCCTTTGCTATAGCGTATCCGCTTCCGTCCGAGCCGAGTGACGGCGAAGCCTTTCCTCCGGCGGCGAGTATAACGGCGTCCGCCGAAACGTTTCTTCCGTCGGAGGCGATCACCGTAAAAACGCCGCTTTTTTTTGACACGCTTTTTACATTAAAGTCCGTCAAAACGCTTACTCCGAGCCTTTCAAGCTCAAAGCGCAGCACGTCAAGCACAGCCGACGCTCTTCCGCAGTAGGGATAGACCTTCCCGTCATCCTCCTCCCTGCACAAAAGTCCCAGCTCCGAAAAAAATCCCAGCGTTTTTCCGGCGTTAAAATATTTTTCCGCCGCCTCCGCGATAAACGCCGCATCCTCTCCGTGATACCTGTCAGCGCAGGCGTACATATTGGTGAGATTGCAGCGTCCGTTGCCGGTGGCAAGTATCTTTTTTCCGATGCGCTTTTCCTTTTCGAGGATAACTGTCCCCGCGCCCGAACGCGCCGCCGCTATCGCCGCGGTAATGCCCGATGCTCCTCCGCCTATGACCGCTATATTCTTCATACCGTTTTCCCCCGCAAAAAACGCCGGTGTCCGACCTCTTTAGTTCCCTTTCGGAACAGATTACCGTCAAACACCGGCGCTTGTATACGCTGTATTTATTACGCCGCTTCCGACATCACGACTACCATTGTCGCGGTAAACGCGCCGTTGCTGGTAGTGCCTATGCAGTTTACGGTGCTTCCCGTTGTGACATCCTCGATATCTATCTCGTGGGTTGTCTTAGCGTTCATTATCTTGGACTTGTTCTTTACCACATACACGTTCTCGGTCTTTACTGTGCCGCCGTCGGTATACTCAACCTTGATGAAGCCGAACGCCGGATTGACTGCCGTTACCGTTCCGGTAATGCTGCCCTCCGTTGTCTGCACCGACACAGCCGAAATAGCGACTATGGCGTTGCTTTCAAGCGTTACAGTAATATCATCGCCGACTCTGAAATCGTAAAGCGTTCCGGCATTGCCGTTAATGGTAATCTCGGCGGTGTTGGGTATGTCGTAGCTCTTTTCCTCGCCGTTTATTGAAACGATCATAGAGCTTTGGTTGGATATTGTTATCGACTTTATCACACCCTGCTTTGCCGAACGCGATGATGTTGCGACAAGCTTTGTAACCACTCCGTACTCAAGCGTGAGATCCACCTTGTCGCCCTCGTATATCGACTGGAAGTTGACGTCATTGCCGTTTTTCGTTACATCGACCGTAGTCGAAACGGGGTAGGTCTTGCCGTCGTATTCCGATGAAGAGTGAGCTATGGTTATTTCAAATGGATCCTGGGATATTTCCTCAAGAACGGCTCCCGTGATAGTGCTTGTTTTCTTTTCGCCCGAAATCGCCGTTATAAGTCCGCCCTCTATCGTAAGCGTCATTATCTCGCCGTTTTTATTGAACGAAGCCATTGTTGCCGACTCGCCGTTATAAGTGATAGTAACCTTGTCGGCACACTGTATCGTTTCCTGCTCCCCGCCGTTTAAGGGTTGTATCGTGACAGAGGTAACGCTGCCGCCGGAGCTTGTGAATCCGATATATGTACCCGATATTTCTCTGTCCGACTCGGCGGACAGAGCGTCTACCGTCATAAGAGCGCCGTTCGAGAACGACAGCACCGACTTGACATTCTCCGGCATGAACTTGGGCTGTGTCTGCTCGCCCTTTATGGTCATGGAGGTCGAATCGGTATACGCCTTTTCTATCTCGTCATCGCCGTCAAGGTACACGATATTCTCATTGTCCGCGTCCACCTTAACAAGCTTTGCTTCTTTATATACATATTTCGTTTTATCCACGGTACGCGAAAGCATGACTGCCATCTGAGCGCGGTTCACTCCGGTAAGAGGCGAGAAGGTATTGTCCTCCATACCTGTCATTATGCCCTGCTTGCTCGCGTATGATACATACTGAAGCGACGACTGCGGAATGTCCTTGGTGTCCGAATAATCAAGAGATACCGCCGTATCGGCCTTGGCGTCCTTTTCGCCGTACATCGCCTTGGTGATGATAACGGCAGCCTCATGACGCGGCATAGCCTCGTTCTTTTTGGAGCCGGCGAGATAAGTATTCAGATCCTCATCCTTCAAAACACCCTTCGCCATAAGATACGCTATATCCTCATTGCCCCACGGGAGCGCGCAAGCGCTTATCTTATCGGCGTATTTCTCCGTTGCCCATTCCGTTATCGGCTCGTTGACATCCTCTGTCGAACCCATTGCCCTTGCGAAAAGCGCCAGCACCTCAAGACGCGTAACATCATTTCCGGGGCGGAAGGTCCCGTCATCATAACCGTTTATTATGCCGGCGTCCGCCATATCGTCAATATATGTCTTTGCCCACTCATACTCTCCGCTGACATCCGGAAATGACGCGGCGGAAACGCTCACAAGCTGAGAAAGCGCCATAGCAGCCGCTGCCGCAACGCTTATAATTTTCTTTTTCATTATCTCACATTCCTTTCCTTTTTAGACTCACAGCATGATTATTTTGCGGATTTATCTTTATTTCATACATAATGCATTTTCTTAATCATACAAGTATACATCGTAATTATACCACACTCTGATGAATATTGCAAGTACTTTGAAGGATTTTTTTGTCGGATTTTTGTGGGAGTAAATTCCCAAAGTAAATTTGGGTGTAAATTTATTCCAAATCCGAATCCGATCCGGCGATTGGCAAAAAAATGCAGGTGCGGGTTTTGCGCCGCATCTGCATTTTCGCAAATGTCGTATAAAATATGTAATTATTCCGCGCCCTTTTTGACCTCCGCAGCGTGTGCCGCCTGAATTTCGGGATCCATGGAGAGCATCGGCTCAACGTCCTTGTGGCGCATATGTCTGTCAACATAGTTCTTTGTGCATCTGAATACCAGCGGCGAAAGAACCAAAACGCCTATAAGGTTCGGCAGCATCATAAGTCCGTTGAAGGTATCCGAAAGATCCCACGCGAGATTCTCGCCCATAACGGCTCCGCCGAATACGGCGATAACAAAGATGATCCTGTAAGGCATGGTGGACTTGGTGCCAAAGAGGTATTCGCACGCCTTTGTGCCGTAGTGACTCCAGCCGAGTACCGTCGAGAACGCGAACAGCAGCAATGCTATTGCCACGAACATTACCCCGACCGTGCCGAAGGTGTTTCCGAATGCCTGACCGACGAGCTTGCCTGTTTCAATGCCGCTTGCTTCCGCCGCCAGCTGACCCGTTTCAAGATCAACAAGCCCCGATGTAAGAAGCGACAGCGCCGTAAGAGTACATACAACTATAGTATCGGCGAACACCTCGAAGATACCCCACATACCCTGTCTGATAGGCTCTCTGACATTTGAGTTTGAGTGTACCATTACGGAGGAGCCGAGACCCGCCTCGTTTGAGAACACGCCTCTCTTCATGCCCATCTGAACAGCCAGCTTCACGCCCGCGCCGACGATACCGCCGCCTATGGCTCTTAGACCGAACGCGCCCTTGAAAATCGAAACGAATACTTCTCCGAGCATATTTGCGTGCATGACGCAGATAACTATCGTGCCGGCGAGGTAAAGCACTACCATTGCCGGAACTATTTTTTCCGTTACGGCGGCGATTCTCTTAAGACCGCCGACAACTACCAGACCTACCAGTACCATAACCACTATACCCGTTACATAATTGGGAATATGGAACGCCGAGTTCATGTTTGAAGCTATGGTGTTTACCTGTGTCATGTTGCCTATGCCGAAGGAGGCAAGCAGACAGAAGCAGCTGAACAGTACCGCAAGCACCGCGCCTATGGTTTTGCAGTGCTTTTTCGAGCCGAGTCCGTCGCGCAGATAATACATCGCGCCGCCCGACCATTCGCCGTTTGCGTTCTTTTTTCTGAAAAGTATGCCCAGAACATTCTCGGAATAGTTGGTCATCATTCCGAAGAACGCGATAATCCACATCCAGAATACTGCGCCGGGTCCGCCGGCGGCTATAGCTGAAGCGATACCCGCGATATTACCGGTTCCGACCGTCGCGGCAAGCGCCGTACACAGGCTCTGAAACTGTGATATTGACTTGTCGTCCGTGTGCTTTGTAACGTGTTTGTCCTTAAATATAGCGCCTATGGTGTTTTTGAACCAGTGTCCGATATGCGACAGCTGGAAAAACTTCGTCAGCACCGTCATAAGTACACCCACAAACGCCAGCAGGATAAGCGCCGGCCAGCCCCATACGAAACCGTTGACTGCGTTGTTGACAGTTTCTACTGCTTTTAAAAATCCTTCCATCAGTGATTCTCCTTTATATTTTTATTTTAAGGCGGTACACGATGCTTTAAAGGGGAGCATCCGTACAAGTATCACAACAAAAAAGAGCAACAATCCCGTTTAAAGGATCATGCTCCTGAAAATAAGGCAGACAAACAAGCGCTCAAACGCAGCTCATATCTCCGTCCTTTTGCCTGAGAGATTGGCTTTCGCCGTACACCTTCGGCATCCGCAAAAAAGCGAAATTCTCCGGAGCGCCGCCGAATACGGTTAAAGGAAAAAAATGATATTCCCGCACGGCAGTCCGCCCCTTTGCTTTATGCCGTATATCCCGCAGCCGATGCGGCTTTGATATTGTGAACGGTATTATTCTATCACACAATAATACGGATTGCAAGAGTTTTTTGAATAAATTGTAAACTTTTTTTGAATATTCATAAAAATCAGCATATTGCACAAAAAATGCGTGAAAAATTGTATAAAAAGCCGATACCGATTTATAGGCGGGAGCATAGTCCCGAACGGGAGGCGGCAAAATTGAAAAATTTTAAAGAAATTTTAAAAAAACTCTGTACAAATTATGATTTTTGTATTATAATGATAGGTGGGAAGCTCAAAATGCGGATATGCTTTTTGGGCGGAAACTTTATAAACATATAAAGAAAGAGGGAGGTTCGTTTTAATGAACAAGAAATTCAAAAAAGTCCTGTCATTGATCGCATCTGCTGCTATGACGGTGCAGATGGGACTGGTTATGCCTGTTCATGCCGAGGACGCCATAACCTATGGCGCGGAAACGGCTGAGCAGCCGTACCCCGGTTCGAAAATGGCATTGACTGACAGAACGCTGACGCTGCTTGACGGCACAACCTGGGATGTTCAGGCTCTGGGTTATATCGCGGGCGGTATCGGCGGAGCAAGCGCTTCGGACGCTACGGGCGGCCCCGCTACATATGCGGTAGAGATACCCGAGGCGGGAGATTATGACGTCACGCTGACGTTCCTCGGCGCAAACAACAGACGCGCCGATATACAGGTAGGCGAAACCGTGTATGACTTCGGCACCGATGTGTCTGATGAATACGAGGCGGGCTGGACAGTGATAACAGCCTCAAACAGCGCAAAGACCGGCTTTACTCATACATATGAGGGCGTGGCTTTTGCGGCGGGCGCAAACACTCTTATTGTAGGTACAAAAGACGGCTCATGGGCGCCTGACCTTGTAAGCCTTTCCATAGTGAAGGCCGAGGCTGAAGCTCCCGTTCCGGGAATTACATACGCTAACGGAAAAATCACGGTAGTGACCGCTGAAGAAACGGCGGGCGTACTCCTTACCGCGTCATACGATCCGGCAACCGGCGCGCTTGTAAGCGTTGCTGCTGCCGATGTTACGGCGGGACCCGAGGGCGTATCGGTAGATGCGGATGACCCTGCGCAGTCGCAGTACAGCACAAAGGTAATGTTCTGGGATTCGATTGAAGGCCAGAAGCCGATACTTCCGGCGGTTGAATTTGAAGGCCAGCCGGTAGTAACAGAGCCTCCGGCACCGACAGACGCCCCGACAGCACAGCCGACAGACGCTCCGACAGACGCTCCGACGAATGCTCCGGCGCCGAC
>CAZCZR010000061.1:0-3092 GCA_964503455.1 uncultured Lachnospiraceae bacterium
AATAACTAAAAACCCATAACCCCCAAAAACCGCCCCCGAATCGGGGCGGTTTTTTCATGCCAACCTCCCGCGTTATCCGAAAAATTGCAAATCTTTGAGCAAACAGCATATTTTCCCTTGACAAAACGGCTGAAAAATGAGATAATAACTTATACGGGGTTTTCCGTAAAAAATTATTCGGGAGGTATCGGCAGTGGTATTCAGAATCGCGCTTGTGGTGATCGCCGTGGCGGCGGCTGTGCTTAACTTTCGGGCGGAGCAGGTGCTGCACGTTCTGACAAAGAGGGATAAGTTTGAAGCCTCCGAGATCATGCGAGTCAAGTACATCGCCCTCGCGATAGTCGTGGCGGCGGTGATACTGATAATCTTGAAGGAACGCGGCGTGATCGGTCTTTAACGCGTTCCCTCGGCAAAAGACCGGTCGGATAACATTTATCAAAGGGATGACAGAAAAATGGAAAATTTAGCGAAAACATACGATCCGAAAGCCTTCGAGGATCGCATATACAATAACTGGATAGAAAAAAAGTACTTCCACGCGGAGCCGGACAGCACAAAGGAGCCGTACACCATAGTGATACCGCCCCCCAACGTAACGGGGCAGCTGCATATGGGACACGCGCTTGACGAAACCTTGCAGGACATTCTTATCCGCTACAAGCGTATGCAGGGCTACAATGCGCTGTGGATCCCCGGCACCGACCACGCGGGCATCGCCACGCAGATCAGGGTAGAGGAGGATCTGCGCGTCAATGAGGGACTTTCGCGCCACGACTTAGGCCGCGAGAAATTTTTAGAGCGAGTATGGGACTGGAAGAACCGCTACGGCGGCAGGATAATCAATCAGCTTAAAAAGATAGGCTCCTCGTGCGACTGGGACAGGGAGCGCTTTACCATGGACGAGGGCTGCTCGAAAGCCGTCAAGGAGGTATTTGTAAACCTTTACAACAAGGGACTTATATATCAGGGCTCAAAGATAATAAACTGGTGTCCGCACTGTATCACGGCGCTGTCTGACGCGGAGGTGGAGCACGCGGAGCAGGCGGGTCATTTCTGGCATATAAAGTACCCCGTAAAGGATTCGGACGAGTACGTTATTATAGCGACAACCCGCCCCGAGACGCTTCTGGGCGATACGGCTGTGGCTGTAAATCCGGAGGACGAACGCTACAGCGGCATAGTGGGAAAGACGCTTATTCTTCCTCTTGTGGGAAGGGAGATCCCCGTCATAGCGGACGAATACGTTGACAAGGACTTCGGCACCGGCTGTGTAAAGATCACTCCGGCGCATGATCCGAACGACTTCGAGGTCGGCAAGCGTCACAACCTTGAACAGATACGCGTTATGAACGACGACGCCACCATAAACAGCTACGGCGGCAAATATGAGGGCATGGACCGTTACGAGGCGAGAAAAGCGATCGTAGCCGATCTTGACGAGCTGGGCCTTTTGGTAAAGGTTGAGGATCACACGCACAATGTCGGTCAGTGCTATCGCTGCGGCACCACGGTTGAGCCTATCATATCGAAGCAGTGGTTTGTAAAAATGGCGCCCTTGGCGCAGCCGGCGATCGACGCCGTAAAGGACGGCAGGACAAAATTCGTGCCGGAACGCTTCAATAAAATATATTATCACTGGCTTGAAAATATCCACGACTGGTGCATATCGCGTCAGCTGTGGTGGGGACACAGGATCCCCGCGTTTTACTGCGAGGACTGCGGCGAAATGGTTGTAACGAAGGAAAGCTCCGCCGTATGCCCCAAGTGCGGCAAGCCTATGGAGCAGGACCCCGACACTCTGGACACATGGTTCTCGTCGGCGCTGTGGCCGTTTTCGACTCTCGGCTGGCCCGACAGGGACAGCGAGGATTTCAAGTACTTCTATCCGACAAGCACGCTTGTTACGGGATATGATATAATCCTGTTCTGGGTAATAAGGATGATGTTTTCGGGACTGGAGCATACGGGCGAGGTGCCGTTCAAGACCGTGTTCATCCACGGTCTTGTAAGAGATTCGCAGGGACGCAAGATGTCAAAATCCCTCGGCAACGGCATTGATCCTCTGGAGATAATAGACAAATACGGCGCCGATGCGCTCAGAATGACGCTTGTTACGGGCAACGCGCCCGGAAACGATATGCGCTTTTATACGGAGCGCGTAGAGGCAAACAGAAACTTTGCCAACAAGATATGGAACGCCGCGCGCTTCACGCTTATGAACCTTGACATTGAGGAAAACAAGCTCCCCGCGAAGGAGGAGCTTCAGCTTGAGGACAAGTGGATAATTTCCGAGTACAACACCGTTGTAAAAGAGGTCACCGAAAATATCGACAAGTTTGAGCTTGGCATAGCCGTATCGAAGCTTTACGATTTCATATGGGACAGCTTCTGCGACTGGTACATTGAGCTTGTAAAGCCGAGACTGTTCGACAAAGAAAACCCGACCGGCAAGACGGCGCAGTATGTTCTGACGTATGTGCTTTCGCACACAATGCAGCTTTTGCATCCGTTTATGCCCTTTATCACCGAGGAGATATGGCAGCATCTGCCGCACGAGGGCGAGAGTATAGTGATAAGCCGCTATCCCGAATACAGCGCGGAGCTTGTATATGAGGCGGAGGAAAAGGAGATGCGCCTTATCATGGACGCCGTCGCGGCTGTAAGAAACCGCCGCGCCGAGATGAACGTTCCGCCCTCGAAGAAGGCAAAGGTTATAATCGTAACGGACAACGGCGCGTTTTCAAAGGGCGCGGTATTCTTTGAAAAGCTCGCCTCCGCGTCAGGAACGGAGATCAGGCGGGACAAAAACGGCATACCGGAGAACGCGGTCAATATCGTCGTTCCCGAAGCCGAGATCTTCCTGCCGCTTGACGAGCTTGTGGACAAGGCGAAGGAAAGAGAGCGTCTTGAAAAAGAGAAGAAGCGTCTTGAAAGCGAGATAAAGCGCGTCGAGGGCAAGCTTTCAAACAAAGGCTTTGTCGCAAAAGCTCCTCAAAAGCTTGTGGACGAGGAAAAAGCCAAGGGTGAAAAGTACCGCGATATGCTCACAAAGGTACTGGAAAGCATGGAACAGCTGGGATAACAGGACCGAG
>CAZCZR010000061.1:3192-10593 GCA_964503455.1 uncultured Lachnospiraceae bacterium
GAGTTCAGCTCGGTTTGTCCATTCTGAAAAGGGGCGCCGTCAAAAAAGCGGCGCCCCTTTAAATTTTTGTTTTCTTTTAATTTTATGCGCTACACGCGCTTCTGCGCTTTCTGCGATTCAAGCCATATCACAAGCACCGATATATCCGACGGCGACACGCCGGAGATACGCGACGCCTGACCGAGGGACTTGGGTTGTATTTTGTTGAGCTTTTGGCGCGCTTCAAGGCGCAGACCGTGTATATCGGAGTAATCGCAGTCTTGCGGCAGGAGCTTTGACTCCATTTTTTCAAACTGCTCCACCTGCCGGCGCTGGCGCGCTATATAGCCCTCGTACTTTAAGCGGATCTCCACCTGTTCAGCCTCCGCGTCACAAAGTGCGGGGCGCTCCGGATCAACCGCGCGTGTCGCGCTGTACGAAAGCTCCGGACGCTTTATAAGCGAGGCAAGGGGTATCCCCGTCTTTACCGGCGATGCGCCGTAGCGTTCAAGCAGCGGATTCGCAAGCTTCGGCGGTACTGTCACGCGCTCGACACGCCTTATTTCGGAGCGTATCCTTTCAAGCTTTTCCGTCATTTTATTATACCGTTCGTCGGAGATAAGACCCACCCTGTGACCTATCGGCGTAAGCCGCTCGTCGGCGTTGTCCTGCCTGAGCAGCAGGCGGTATTCGGAGCGTGAGGTCATCATGCGGTACGGCTCGTTGGTGCCTTTGGTGACAAGGTCGTCAACGAGGGTGCCGATATAGCCGTCTATACGGCTTAATATCATAGGCTCCCTTCCCTTTAGCTTGAGTGCGGCATTGACGCCCGCCACAAGTCCCTGCGCCGCCGCCTCCTCATAGCCGCTTGTGCCGTTGAACTGCCCCGCGCCGTAAAGACCGGGGATCTTTTTAAATTCAAGCGTGGGCAGAAGCTGCGTCGGATCGCAGCAGTCATACTCTATGGCGTAAGCCGCGCGCATTATCTCAACGTTTTCCAGACCGTCTATGGAGCGCAGCATTTGTATCTGAACATCCTCTGGCAGGCTTGTGCTTATGCCTTGGGCGTACATTTCCTTTGTGTCAAGACCCATAGGCTCTATGAAAAGCTGATGCCGCGGCTTGTCAGCAAAGCGCACGATCTTGTCCTCGATGGAGGGACAGTACCTCGCGCCGACGCCGGTCACTCTGCCGGAGTAGAGGGGCGCTCTTTGAAGATTGTCAAGTATTATTTTGTGGGTGCGCTCGTTGGTATAGGTCATCCAGCAGGAAACCTGATTTTTGCCGGGGTCCTCCGTTTCGAAGGAAAACGGCAATATCGTGTCGTCGCCCTTTTCCTCCTCCATTTTGGAATAGTCTATGCTGTCCGAGTGTATTCTCGCGGGGGTGCCCGTCTTGAAGCGAAGCAGCTCCACGCCTAATTCCCCAAGCGAACGCGACAGCTCGTTTGCCGGAAACATCCCGTCCGGACCTGATTCGCGCTCATAGTCGCCTATAAGTATTTTCCCCTTTAAATATGTTCCCGTAGCGACGATAACGGCTTTCGCCTTATACACCATGCCGGTGTGGGTAACGACTCCCGATACGGCTCCGTTTTCGGTAAGTATCTTAACGATCTCCGCCTGCTTTATCTGAAGTCCCGTCTGCGATTCGAGCCGTTTTTTTATTTCAATATGATAGCGCTTTCTGTCAATCTGCGCCCGCAGGGAATGTACCGCCGGGCCCTTGCCGCGGTTTAGGAGCTTGGACTGTATGAATGTGGCGTCCGCGGCTTTTCCCATCTCGCCGCCGAGGGCGTCGATCTCCCTTACAAGATGACCCTTTGCCGAGCCGCCTATGCACGGGTTGCAAGGCAGATTCCCGACAGCGTCAAGACTTATGGAAAACAGCACCGTCCGGCATCCCAGACGCGCCGCCGCCAAAGCAGCCTCCGTTCCGGCGTGACCGCCGCCTATGACGGCGACATCGTATTCTCCCGCCGTACAGGTTGTGTTTATATCAGTCAATTTTACTCATCTTCCTCCGTTTCGGATATTTCCGCATCTACGTCCTCGTCATCGTCAAGATACGTCACGGACATTTTTGAAGCGGGCTGTTTTTTCTTCATATCGGGCATGAGCTTGTCTATCGCCCTCACAACATAAAATTCCACCGGAAAGCGCATAAGTCCGTAGCCGCCGAAAAGAAGAACAGCCACCACTATCATCGGGTTTAAAAACGAGAACGCCGCAAAAAGCACGCCGCCGCCGAGCAGCATGAACAGCACGCACATCGGCAGCTTGGCAAGAGCCAGCAAAAACGCGTTTTTGAAAAGCTGACTAAAGGTCGTTTCAAACGTTACCATAAGCGGGTATATAAAGAAATGCATCACCGCGTATATAAGCAGCATTATGCACATTACCACGAACAGCACGAACCAGTACGGGGCGTAGCTCTGCTGATAAGAGGCATAGTAAAATACACAGGCGTTCACGCCGAAAAGCATGACTGCCAGATCTAAAAACGGCATTATTATCGCCTGCTTGAAATTCTCTTTCATCTTATCCTTGAAATCTCCCCATATCCACGCGTGTTCCTCGTGGGTGAAGCATTTGAGGATATACGAAAGTCCCGCCGACGCGGGTCCGGAGCCTATGATCAGCCATATGCCCGAAAGCATCACCATGCGTATTACAACGCTGTACATGGATTGGATCTGTTCATCCGTCATTCCCTCTACCACTATTCCCTCCGTCAGCTTGCCTATAAAGCCTTGGGTGAAGAACATCGACAGGAAATACAGCACCGCTATCCATAGGATTGACATAAGCGAATAGATAAGATTCGCCTGTATCAGCTTGGTGAATTTCCTTGTCAGTATGTCGAAATACAGAAACAGGCCCTTCTTTTTGGGCGCGTCTTTATCCACTCCGGGTCCCGGCTTGGCATAGTTTCCTCCGAAAAGTCCCATTGTATATTCATTCCTTTCAAAAAAAATTTAAAAATAAATTCACAAATACTATTGTAACATATTTTAATCTGTGATACAATGGTATAGGCGAAAAAATTTAAAAAAAATTCACATTGCGAGGAACAAGCGGCAGCAAACGGTTTATTCGCGGCGTGTACGGCGTGCAAGGGTGACACATGAAGGAAGTTATAATAGGAAAGAACGATTCCGGCATAAGGCTTGACAGGTTTTTGGAAAAATACCTTGACGGTATGCCGAGGGCGCTGCTTTACAAGAGCATACGCAAAAAGTGCGTGCGGATAAACGGCAGACGCGTCACGGACGCGGAAACGGTGCTTTGCGGCGGCGACAGGCTTGCGCTTTATATAAAGGAGGAATTTCTTCCGAAAGACGGGGCGCGGCGTGTGTCGGAGTTTGAGAATATCGCAAAAAGACCGAATGTAGTATTCGAGGATGAAAACATTCTGGTTGCATACAAGCCGAAGGGTCTTGACTGCCACGGCGGAGAGGACAACCTTATCGACAGGATACGCGCCTATCTTTTTGAAAAGGGCGAGTACGATCCTTCAAAGGAGAACACCTTTTCCCCCGCGCTTTCAAACCGCCTCGACCGCAACACCGAGGGTCTTGTCATAGCGGCGAAAAACGCCGCCGCGCTGCGCGATATGAACGCGCGCATAAAAAACCGCGAGGTGAAAAAGCTGTATGAATGTACGGCTGAAGGAATATTTGAAAAAAAATCCGGCGTTATAGAATCGTGGATGATTCGGCGCGGAAGGGATGTACGTGTATATGACGAGCCTGTGCCGGGGGCGAAAAAAGCTGTCACAGGATATAAGGTCATATCCGAAAAAAACGGCAAAAGCCGTGTTTTGGCGGAGCTTTTGACGGGAAGAACGCATCAGATACGGGCGCAGCTTGCGCATATAGGTCATCCTCTTGAGGGGGACGTCCGCTACGGCGGGCATTACACCGGCAGGTATCAGGAGCTGAAATGCTCGCGGATCGAGTTTCGCTTTTCGCGGGGAGGCTTGCTTTCATATCTGGACGGTACTGTGATAGAGGCTTAAGTATGCGCATCAAACGCATGAAAAATACAAGGAGGATAAAAATATGACGATCTTCAATCTTTTCTCGCTGCTCGGAGGACTCGCGATGTTCCTTTACGGAATGAGCGTTATGGGCGACGGCTTGGAAAAGCTTGCCGGAGGGAAGCTTGAGCGAATACTCGAAAAGCTCACCTCGAACAAGCTGATAGCCGTGCTGCTGGGCGCGGGAGTGACAGCTGTGATACAGTCGTCATCCGCCACAACCGTTATGGTTGTCGGCTTTGTAAACTCCGGCATCATGAAGCTGTCGCAGTCAATCGGAGTAATGATGGGCGCGAATATCGGCACCACGGTGACAGCGTGGATACTGAGCCTGTCGGGCGTTCAGGGCGACAGCCTGCTGATGAACATAGTAAAACCCGAAAACTTTACTCCGGTTCTCGCGCTTATAGGCATAATCCTGCTTATGATGTCCAAAAGCGATAAAAAGCAAAGTACGGGTCATATCCTTATAGGCTTTGCCGTGCTGATGTTCGGCATGGACACCATGTCGGGCGCAGTGTCGGGACTTAAGGATTCGCCGTCGTTTGCGAATATACTCGTCATGTTTTCAAATCCCGTGCTGGGGCTTTTGGTCGGCGCGGTGCTTACGGCGATAATACAGTCGTCATCGGCTTCCGTCGGCATACTGCAGGCGCTTTCAGCAACGGGGCAGATCTCGTTCGCGACTGCGGTGCCGATCCTTATGGGTCAGAATATAGGCACGTGTATCACGGCGCTTATCTCTTGTATCGGCACAAGCAAGAACGCCAAGCGCGCCGCTGTGGCAAATTTGTATATCAAGATAATCAGCGCCGTCATGTTCCTTGCCGTATTTTACGCGCTGAACGCGGTCATAGGCTTTGCCTTTATCAACTCGCCGATAAGCTCGTTTAATATCGCGGTAATACACACTCTGTTCAATGTGGCGTCAACAATTATTCTGCTGCCGTTTACGAAAGTGATCGAAAAGCTTGTGCGCCTTACCATCAGAGAGGGCGCGGAACGCAATGATTTTGCGGTGCTTGACGAGCGTTTCCTGCAAACGCCGGCTTTCGCCGTGGAACAGTGCAAGCATCTTACCGATAAAATGGCGGCTTTGGCGGGAGAGGGTCTTGAGCTGGCTCTTTCGGCTATACGCAAGTATGACGCCGATGTAAACGCGGAGGTGCGCAGGATAGAAAACGAGATTGATGAGTACGAGGATCACCTCGGCACGTATCTTGTAAGGCTTTCGGCGAAAAATCTTGCCAAGAAGGATTCGCGCATGGTTTCGCTGCTGCTCCATTCCATAACCAATTTTGAAAGAATCTCCGATCATTCCGTAAATCTTGTGGAATCCGCGGAGGAAATACACGATAAAAACATCACCTTCACGCCTAAAGCGTATCACGAGATAGATATACTCAGAAACGCCATTTCCGAGATAGTGACCACCGCCATAGAGTCGTTCTCCGAGGACGATATCGAAAAAGCCGCAAAGATAGAGCCTTTGGAGGAGGTTGTGGACAACATCTGCGCCGAGCTGCGCAACCGTCACGTGGACAGACTCCAGGCGGGAGAATGTACGATACTGGGCGGCTTCGTGTTCAACGATCTGCTCACCAACCTTGAACGCGTGTCCGATCACTGCTCCAATATAGGCGCGACGCTTATTCAGGCGGCAAGAAAGAATTTCGACACCCATGACTATCTCAGTCATGTAAAGCAGTCCGACACAGAGTTTGACAAAAGATATGCGGAATATGCCAGAAAATATATGCTTCCCTGATAAATCTCGGCGGCTTGAAAATTTGCGGGGCGCTTGATTTTTTGCCCCGCGCGGCATATAATCGGAATTGCATTAAAATACAACGGAATTAAAGCTTTTGAAGAAAGGAAGTAATTATGGGAGGCATATTTGGCGTAATATCAAAGAAAGACTGTGTTTTTGACTTGTTTTTCGGCATAGACTATCATTCTCACCTCGGCACAAGACGCGGAGGAATGGTCGTTTACGGAGAGGACGGCTTTAACCGCGCCATACATAACATATCGAACTCGCCGTTCCGTACAAAGTTCGAGCGCGACGTTGAGGAAATGAAGGGAAACTCCGGCATAGGATGTATTTCCGACAATGAGCCTCAGCCGCTTATAGTGCGGTCGCATCTGGGCAACTTCGCCATTACAACGGTGGGACTTATAAGCAACGCGGACGAGCTTTTGGAGTACGCCTACAACAACGGCACGCCGCATTTTCTGGAAATGAGCGGCGGCAATATCAATCAGACGGAGCTTGCCGCGGCGATAATAAACATGGGCAATACGCTTGTAGAGGGCATAAAGCTTGCCCAAAGACTGATAAAAGGCTCGATGTCCATGCTTATACTCACCCCCAAGGGACTGTACGCCGCGCGCGACAGACTCGGCAGGACGCCTATAATAATAGGCCGCAAGGAGGGCTCGTACTGCGCTTCGTTTGAAAGCTTTGCCTATTTTAATTTGGGATATACCGATTATAAGAACCTCGGCCCGGGAGAGATAGTGTTTATGACGCCGGAGGGCGTGCAAACCGTTTCGCCGCCGAAAGAGGAAATGAAGATATGCTCGTTTTTGTGGGTATACTACGGCTACCCGACGTCGAGCTATGAGGGGATAAACGTTGAGTGTATGCGCTGCCGCTGCGGGGATATGCTTGCGCGGCGCGATGAAGGCGCGGTGCATCCGGATATGGTGGCGGGAGTGCCGGATTCGGGAATAGCCCACGCCATAGGATACGCGAACCGTTCGGGTATACCGTTCATGCGCCCGTTTATAAAATACACGCCCACATGGCCCAGATCCTTCATGCCGCCCAGCCAGTCGCAGAGAAATCTTATAGCCAAGATGAAGCTTATACCCGTGGCGGACCTTATAAAGAGCAAGAGCCTGCTGCTTATAGACGACTCGATCGTGCGCGGGACGCAGCTTAGGGAAACAACGGAGTTTTTGTATGACAGCGGGGCGAAGGAGGTCCATATCCGTCCGGCGTGTCCTCCGATAATGTTCGGATGCAAGTACCTGAATTTCTCGCGCTCCGCCTCGGAGCTTGACCTGATCGCCCGCCGCGTGATAAAACGCCGCGAGGGAGATGATGTTTCGGATGAGGTTCTGGCGGATTACGCAAACCCCGAAAGCCAAAACTATCACGAGATGATCGAGGATATATGCAAGGAGCTGAACTTCACTTCTTTGCGCTATCACCGTCTTGACGATATGATAGAATCCATCGGCCTGCCGGAATGTAGGCTCTGCACATACTGCTGGAACGGAAAGGAATAATAAGATATAAAAACCGCCGCGCCGCGAATTAACCCGACCCCCAAAGTCAGACTGAAAATCTGACGATTGGGAGGTCGGTTTTTC
>CAZCZR010000062.1:0-10591 GCA_964503455.1 uncultured Lachnospiraceae bacterium
GCAGACTTTCTCGGCGGCATGAATCGCTTGCCGGCATCATAGTATATATCGGGGAGGTATGCGGTATGTTTGAACTTGTATTCACGCTTATAAAGGAATATCTGCTGCTGGCGGGGTATGTCAGCGGCTCGGCGGCGTTTCCGGAGGCGCTTTCAAAGGAGGAGGAGCAAAGATACGTTGCCATGTACGCGGCGGGCGACAAAAGCGCCGGAGATGCTTTAATAGAGCACAATCTCCGTCTTGTGGCGCATATCGCCAAAAAGTACAGCGACGACAACAGCGCCGACGATATTATCTCCGTCGGCACGATAGGTCTTATCAAGGGCATACGCACATATGACGCGTCAAAAAACGCAAGGCTCTCGCCGTATATAGCGCGGTGCATTGAAAATGAGATACGTATGTATCTGCGCGCGGGCAAAAAATTCAGACATGAGATTTCCATCGACGAGGTGATAGGCACAGACAAGGAGGGCAACAACATGACCTTTGCCGACATTCTTCCGGCGGAGGGCGAGGATATTGCCGATGAGATAGGCTCGCGCGCGGAGGCGAAAAGGCTTGCCGAGGCTATGAAGCGTGTTCTTACGGATGATGAGTATATGATAATTTGTTCGCGCTACGGTCTTATGGGCAGGAAACGCCGCGCACAGCGCGAAATAGCTGCGGAGCTTGGAATATCCCGCTCTTATGTAAGCCGGATAGAAAAACGATGCTTAAAAAAACTCGCCGCGGAATTATACGGGATCGGGTAAGTTGTACGGTTTTATGGAAAAAACTATAGACAAACGGAAAAAAATAGTATATAATATATGATAGCAGCACTAAAAATTGACGCTTCGTAGGGGATGGCGTCCCCTACGGAATGTTTACATCCGAATTTGAAATGCGGTTTTTGATGCTGCGCATACTGCAAACACAGGGCTTAGGGCTTTGCGCCCGTCCCGACGGGAGGTTATAATATGGCGTACAAAAACGTTGAGATCATGGACAGGGCGGCGGTATCGCGCGCTGTCAGGCGTATGGCGTTCGAGATAATAGAGCGCAACAGAGGAACGGAGGATCTGGTGATCATAGGCATCCAGAAGCGCGGCGTCACGCTGGCAAGGGCGATTGCGGCGGAGATATGGGCAACGGAGGATATCGAAATTCCTGTTGGAAGCCTTGACATAACCTTTTACCGCGACGATCTGACAATGCTTTCAAAGCATCCCGCGGTAGTGGGCAACGATATAGCGTTTTCGGTGGAGAACAAAAGGATAATACTTGTGGATGACGTACTGTACACCGGACGCACCATAAGGGCGGCGATAGGCGAGCTGTTTGATATGGGCAGACCCGCGAAGGTGGAGCTTGCGATACTTATCGACCGAGGCGGACGCGAGCTGCCTATACGCGCGGACTATATCGGCAAAGAAGCGCCTACCTCAAAAAGCGAACGTATACGAATGATAACCGGTGACGACGGAAACATAAACGGAGTGTACATCACTTCCGGAGAGGAGGCTTGAGCCGTGAAAAAGGACTTACTCGGAATAAAGGATCTGTCGGCGGACGAGCTTAAATATATACTTAAAAATGCCGCCACAATGAAGCATATACTTTCTCAGCCTCAAAAAAAGACACAGCATTTATCGGGCAAGACGGTCGTTACGCTGTTTTACGAAAACAGCACAAGAACAAGACTGTCGTTTGAGCTGGCGGGCAAATATATGAGCGCGAACGTGGCGAACGTGTCGGCAAGCGGATCATCGGTGGCTAAGGGGGAGAGCCTTATAGACACAGCCGAAACGATAAACGCCATGGGTACGGACATACTTATCCTGCGCCACAGCATGAGCGGAGCGCCGCATCTTCTTGCGCCGCTTGTATCGGCTTCGGTTATAAACGCCGGCGACGGTATGCACGAGCATCCGACACAGGCGCTTTTGGATATGTTTACAATAATGGAAAAGAAAGGGCATATTGAGGGACTGAAGGTCGCCATAGTCGGCGATATATCCCATTCGCGCGTCGCGAGAAGCGATGTGTACGCTTTAAGGAAGCTGGGCGCGGAGGTGTCTGTCGGAGGACCGGCGACGCTTATGCCGGCTGAAATGGAAAAGCTCGGCGTGAAGGTGTTCAACTCGGTGCATGAAAGCGTGGTTGACGCGGATGTTATCATAGGACTAAGGATACAGCTTGAGCGCCAGAAGGCGGGACTGTTCCCAAGCCTTAGAGAATACAACCGCTTCTTCGGCGTGGACGATGTGCGGCTGACCTTCGCAAAGCCGGACGCCATACTTATGCACCCTGGCCCCGTCAACAGGGGAGTGGAGCTTACAAGCTCTGTCATAGACGGCCCTCAAAGCGTTATAAACGAGCAGGTGACAAACGGCGTGGCGGTCAGGATGGCGGTCATGTATCTGCTTTCAAGAGGCGGCTTCGACGGCGGCGCGGACGAAAAATAATCCCGCGGCTTTCGCACACAAATACAGGCACAGCGTTTCTGTGCGTACAAGAAAGGATATACGGCAATGAAAATACTAATAAAAGGCGGACGTGTCATCGATCCGTACAACAACAGAGATGAGGTAACGGATGTATTCATAGACAAGGGCGTTATATCCGAGATAGGCAGCGATCCGGAGCTTGAGGGCCTGGACATGGAGATCATAGACGCGGCGGGCAAAATAGTGGCGCCGGGGCTGGTCGATATGCACTGTCATCTGCGCGATCCGGGGTTTGAATACAAGGAGGACATCGAGTCGGGAACCAAAAGCGCGGCCGTAGGCGGATTTACGTCGGTGGCTTGTATGCCGAACACAAATCCGGTCATAGACAGCGGCGCAATGGTCGAGTACATCAAGTCGAAGGCGGCACAGGTGGGATATGTAAACGTCTATCCCATAGGCGCCATCACGAAGGGACTTAAAGGCGAGGAGCTTGCGGAGATAGGCGAGATGAAATTTGCCGGCGCCGTGGGCGTGTCCGATGACGGCAAGCCGGTGCAGAGCGCGGCTACTATGCGTCACGCTATGGAATACGCGAGTATGTTCGATATACCGGTAATATCGCACTGCGAGGAGATGTCCCTTGCGGGCGGCTCGATGAACGAGGGTTACTGGTCAACATATCTCGGACTTAAGGGAATATCGCGCGCCGTGGAGGAGATCATGGTATCGAGGGAGATAATCCTGTCCGAAAGCACAGGCGCGCCGGTGCATATAGCGCATATAAGCACGCGCGGCTCGGCGGAGATGATCCGCCGCGCGAAGGAGCGCGGCGTCAAGGTGACCTGCGAAACGTGTCCGCATTACTTCTCCTTGACCGACGCTGCCTGCGACGGCTTCAATACCAACGCGAAAATGAATCCGCCCCTGCGCACCGATGACGATGTGGCGGCGATCAAAGAGGCTATCGCCGACGGCACGGTTGACGCTATCGCCACGGACAACGCGCCGCACCACTACGATGAAAAGCACTGCGAGTTCGCCTCGGCGGCAAACGGCATAGTAGGCTTTGAAACGGCTTTGGGACTTGCGATAAAGTGCCTTGTAAACGAGGGCGTGATAGACTGGAGCAGGCTTATTGAGCTTATGGCAGCAAAACCCGCCCTTATACTCGGACTTAACAAGGGTACTCTCAGCATAGGTCACGCGGCGGATATTGTGATATTTGACCCGAAGAAGGAGTATACCGTAAAGGTTGAAGAATTTTCATCGCGCGCGAAGAACTCTCCCTATGACGGCTGGACGCTTTACGGAAAGCCCGAATACACGATCGTGGGCGGCAATATAGTAGTGAATCAGGGAGTGCTTCTTTAACGGAAGAGGAAAATAAAGAAACAACGGGAGGAAAAAATATGTCAGCAGACAAGCTTGTAGCTAAAATAAAGGAGAAGGGGAACCCGTCGGTGGCGGGCCTGGATCCGAAAATAGATTACGTGCCGGAATATCTGAAAGAGGCGGCTTATAAAAAGTACGGCAAAACTCTTGAAGGAGCGGCGGCCGCCATATGGGAGTACAACAAGGGACTTATAGACGCGCTTTACGATGTGGTGCCGGCGGTAAAGCCGCAGTCCGCGTTTTATGAAATGTACGGACTTCCCGGCGAGGCGCTTTTGCACAAGACGATAGCCTACGCGAAGGAAAAGGGTCTTTACATCATTCTTGATGTGAAGCGCAACGACATAGGCTCGACCTCGGAGGCGTACTCAAAGGCATACCTCGGCAAGACGGATATAGACGGCGTTGAAGCCGAGCCGTGCGGCGTCGATTGCATCACGGTCAACGGTTACCTCGGCTCGGACTGCATCAAGCCGTTTTTGAGCGACTGCAAAGCGTACGACAAAGCTGTGTTCGCGCTTGTAAAGACCTCCAACCCCTCATCGGGCGAGCTTCAGGATCTTATGACAGGCGATAAGCACATATACGAGAAAATGGCGGAAATGGTAAACGCATGGAATGAAGGCACCGTCGGCGAGTCGGGTTACGGCGCAGTCGGAGCTGTTGTCGGCGCGACATATCCCGAACAGGCGAGAGTGCTAAGAGAGATAATGGACAAGTCGTACTTTCTTGTGCCGGGCTACGGCGCTCAAGGCGGCGGAGCAAAGGATGTCGTGCCGTGCTTCAATAAGGACGGCCTCGGCGCGATAGTAAACTCGTCAAGAGGCATAATGTGCGCCTACAAAAAGGGCGGCTGGGCGCCGGAGCAGTTTGCCGAGGCGGCAAGAGCGGAAGCTATAAGGATGAGAGATGAGATAACGAATGTTCTCTAACATGGGGAGGATGTATGAAAAAGGTAAAAATAAGCATGGGAGCCGTCCGCGCGGCTGTGTACGGATTTTTATGGCTTGACGTTTTGGTGTTTGTCATAGGCTTTGTAAAGCCGTGGCTGTCGGTGCCGGCAAGCGCGGCTCTGGCGGTGATGATGCTTTTCATA
The DNA here is from genome assembly GCA_964503455.1 of uncultured Lachnospiraceae bacterium. Classification (GTDB taxonomy): domain Bacteria; phylum Bacillota; class Clostridia; order UBA1381; family UBA1381; genus CAZCZR01. Next base: position 4,924 of record CAZCZR010000062.1, read on the forward strand.
TGCAAAAGCGAGAGAAAAAAGAGTGACTGCATCGAGATAGGCATTACGCCGCTGATACTGTCGGCTTTGGCGGTCTTAGCGTATATGCTTTTGTGCGGGCAGATGGGGTATTCGCAGCAGGCGGCGGACTGGCAGGGCAGGAACACCATAATGCACGAGCTGATAAACAGCCACTGGCCGGTGCGCTACAGCGACGGATCGGCGTTCACGTATTATCTGGGATTGTTTATGGTTCCGGCGGCGTTCGGAAAGGCGTTCGGCATAACGGCGGGATATGTTATGCTGTGGCTGTGGACCTCACTGGGAGTGTTTTTGACGTATCTTCTGCTTATAAAAGCGTCGGGCGCGGACAGGACGGCAAAATATGCCGTGGTGCTTTTGGCTTTGTTCGTGTTCTCCGATGCGGAAAATATCGGATATATTGCCGGAAAGCTTTTGCAGGGCGTCGTGCGCATATTCAAGGCGGATTATTCGTACAAGACCGTCGTATACGGCTTCACATCGAATTACCACTCCTTCAGCTGGGTGTTCAATCAGATGATACCCGGCTTTATGGCGGCGGCGCTGTATATGTCGGAGGAAAAGCGCGATCGGGCGAGTATTTTCGCTCTCGGAGCGGCGCTGCTGCTTCATTCGCCGTTTCCTTTGGCGGCGTTTTTCATAATCGCCGCGGCGGATTTTATCGCGGATATTATAAAAACGGGATTCAAAAAACCGGTCATGGAATGTCTTAGCGTGCAAAATATCATTGCCATAGCTGTGTTCATACCGATGATCGCCCTCTATGTAGGCGGCAACGCCTTCGCGCCGAAGCCCGATTCGATGAAATTCACAACGGAAAGCTACGGGGGAAAGCTAGAGGGATATATAGTTTTCGTTATAGCGGAATTTATTTTGTACTCGCTGTGCGTGTTTAAGGAGCATAGAAAAGACGTGACGTTTTGGACGGTGAACGCGGTATTGCTGCTGCTGCCGTTTTTCAAGATAGGTCTTTACAATGATTTAAGAACGCGCTCGTCAGCCTTGTGTATGCTTGTGCTGATGATATATCTTCTGCGGCTGTGGTTTTCGAAAAATTCGGACAGAAGCGTAAAGCTTAGACGCTATATTGCCGCAGCGCTGGTGATATTCGCGGCTTTGCCGACGCTCGGCGAGCTGAATACGGCGGCGAGGTCTTTGGCGGACAACGCCTCGGACGGACTGAATATGAGCCTTCCGATGTGGGCGGACACCTTCGAGGGCATAGGACGGAAATATTCCGACGATGACATTTTAAACAACTACTTCACCTTCGACGCGGATAACGATCCGTTCTATAAATACATTGCAAAAAAATAAGGGGAGGAATACTTTTGAAAAAGGCTGATAAATACACTCTTATAAAAAAATCGCAGCCGGTTCGGGGCATATATGACTTCACCGTCCGCGCGCCGGAGATAGCGGCGGCTGCCGAGTGCGGACAGTTCCTGCACATCGACTGCGGCGAATCGTCATTTCTGCGCCGCCCGATAAGCATCTGCGACGCTTGGGACGGCAATGTGCGCTTTATCTTTGAGGTAAAGGGCATAGGCACGGCGGAGCTTGCGAAAAAGGAGCCGGGCGACATGATAGATATAATGGGACCTCTGGGTAATTCCTTTATCGTGTCGGACGAATACAAAAAAGCCGTCATTATCGGCGGCGGCATAGGGATCTTCCCGCTTTACGCACTGGCAAAGCGGCTTGACGAGCCGGCGGTGTTTCTTGGCTTCCGCACGGCGGACAGGGTTGTTATGGAGGACGAGTTTCGGGCGGTGTCCGAAAAGACGTTTGTATCCACCGACGACGGCTCTTACGGACTTGACGGCTACGCTGTAAATTATATGGAGAAGTACCTCGATGAAAACGAGGCGGACATAATATACTCCTGCGGCCCGATGCCGCTGTTGAGAGCGGTAAAGCGCATAGCGGAGGAACGGAGCATAAAATGCAGGCTGTCGCTTGAACAGCGCATGGGCTGCGGCATAGGCGCGTGCCTTGTATGCAGCTGCGAAACGATATTCGAGGGTACGGACAGATACAAGCGCGTATGCAAGGACGGGCCCGTATTCTGGAGCGGGGAGGTGACCCTGAATGACTGATATGAGAATAAATTTCTGCGGCGTGGAGTTTAAAAACCCCATAGTTACCGCGTCCGGCACATTCGGCTTCGGAGAGGAATACGGGGAATACGCCGCGCTTTCGGAGTACGGAGGCTTCGGGGCGAAGGGACTTACAAGAACGCCGCGCTGCGGCAACAAGCCGCCGAGAATAGCCGAAACCCCGTCAGGCATCCTAAACAGCGTCGGACTTCAAAACCCCGGCGTCGAGTACTTCGCCTCGCATATCATGCCCTCTCTTGCAAAGGAGGACACAAACGTTATCGCCAATATGTCGGGAAACACCGTGGAGGAATACTGCGAAATGGCGGAGATACTCTCCGATACCGATGCGGCGTTGATTGAGATGAACATCTCCTGCCCGAACGTGAAGCACGGCGGACTTGCCTTCGGGACAGACCCCGATACCGTGTACGAGCTTACAAGGGCGGTAAAGGCGCACTCAAAAAAGCCGCTTGTGGTAAAGCTTTCGCCAAACGTCACTTCCGTGAAGGATATTGCAAGGGCCGCCGAGCAGGGCGGAGCCGACGGACTTTCGCTTATAAACACGCTTTTGGGCATGGTGATAGACATCAACACGCGCCGTCCGGTGCTTGCGAATAATACGGGCGGTCTTTCGGGTCCGGCTGTAAAGCCCGTGGCGGTGAGAATGGTGTATGAGGTATCACAGGCGGTAGACATTCCCATAATCGGCATGGGCGGCGTAATGAGCGGCTATGACGCGATCGAGTTTATGCTTGCGGGCGCAAGTCTGGTGGCTTTGGGTACGGGTATGTTTACAGAGCCTGATATGATAATTCGCGTAAAGCGCGAAATGGCGGAGTACGCCGAAAGGTTCGGCATTAAGGATATTAATGAGCTTATAGGCGCGGCGGTGCTTAACTGAGCGCCCGGAGGAGAATACGGATATGACGGGAAAACAGCTTGCGGCGGCGATACGTCCTCTGCTCGACGCGGAGTACCCAAAGGTATGCTGCTCGCTTGATTTTAAAAATCCGGTCGAGATGCTTATAGCGACGCAGCTTTCGGCGCAGTGTACCGACGCGAGGGTGAATATTGTCACAAAGGAGCTTTTCGCCCGATACAAAAGCGTTGATGATTTTGCCGACGCGGATATACTTGAGCTTCAGGAGTATATCCGTCCTACGGGATTTTACAGAAACAAGGCAAAGAACATAATCGCCTGCTGCCGCCGCTTGCGCGATGTGTACGGCGGCGTTGTGCCGGACAGCATGGAGGAGCTTCTGACGCTTGCCGGCACCGGACGAAAGACCGCGAATCTGGTGCTTGGCGATATATACGGCAAGCCTGCCGTTGTGGTGGACACACACTGTATGCGCCTTTCGAGAAGGATCGGACTTACAAAGGAGAAGGAGCCGGAGAAGATAGAGGCCGATTTAAAAAAAATCGTCCCCGAGGACTATCAGCTCAGGATGTGTCATCAGTTTGTGGCTCACGGCAGAGCCGTATGCAAGGCAAGGTCGCCGAAGTGCGATATATGCGTGCTGAAGGACGTTTGCCGGAAAAAGATAGAATAGAGGTGTCGGCATGGATAAGTTTATAGGCGGCGTCGGAACGGCGGCTATACTGACGGCGGCGGTATTTGTTATAGCAAAGCTGCTTTTTGAGGCGGGAGTTGTAAAAGACAGTCAGACCCTAAAAAAATTTACCGTGACATATTTTTATGTTTTCGGGATAGGAGCGGTATATCTCGCGTTTGCGGCGTATGTGAAAAGCGTTGCTTCGGGATCGGTGAATATGTTTGATTTCGGCGGGGTGTTTGAAGAAAGCGAAGGCTTTTCGGCTGCGCTCGCGCTTGTAAGAGAGCCGGAGCTTTCAAAGACGCTTTCGGGCATGAATATGCCGCTGTATCCGTACATCGCGCATCTGGCGGGCAGGATATGTATGGAGGAGTACGATCTTGCGGGGATGTGGCTGAATTTTATGTTCGCGGTCGCGGCGGCGTGGCTGCTGCGGCTTTGGACGGAGCCTGCTCTCGGCGAGAAGCGCGTATGCACTCTTACATTGACGGCGCTGTGCCTTCCGGGCGCTTTTGCGCTGTTTTATCCGGGCGGAGCGGCTTGCGCGGCGGCGTTTGCTATGGCGGCGTGTCTTGCGGCGGACAGAGGACGCTCCGTTTTATCGGCGGTGCTTATGGCGGCGGCCGTGCTTATGCACAAGACGGGCATAATACTTTTGCTGCCGTATATATGGACGATGGCAGGCGGATATAAAAAGCTTGTGCGGTCGGGTAAACCCGTAACGGTGAAGCCCGCTGTAAAATACGCGGCGCAATACGTCCTTATCGGAGCGAACGCGCTTTTGATATACGCCGTGATCGGAGGTGCGTGGAAATGAGCGGTGGAAAAAGGACTCTTAACACAAAGAAATACCTTTGCGACAGAAGGATCTATCTTCTCATATTCGCGTCGGCTGTCGCGACAAGGCTTATAATGCTTTTGCTCGGACTGTGGGTGATGAAGCGCACCGGCAATTCGCGCACGTTTATGGATATATTCCCTGAGGCGGGCGACGCCGTGCATTATCTGCGCATAGCGCGCGAGGGCTACGCGGCATCGGGCGAGAATGCGAAATACATCGTTTTCTACCCGCTGTATCCGCTGCTGATACGCATAGCGGCGATAGTTTTCAGAAATTATATCTTCTCGGCGATGTTCGTTTCAAACGTATGCTTCGGAGCCGCGGCGTGTCTGATGTACGCGCTGATACGAATCGACTGTGACGATGAAAAGGCCATGTCGGGAGTGTTCGCGCTGTTTGCGGCGCCTTTCGGGGTATTCTTTATGGGAATATTTACCGAGAGCCTGTTTGTGATGCTGTCGCTTTTGGCGCTGTATTTTATACGAAAGAAAAACTGGCTCGGCGCGGGAGCGGCGGGAGCGCTTGTGTCCGCGACAAGAACGCAGGGACTGCTTTTGATAGTGCCGGCGGTGTACGAGATAATAATCGACGCGGCGGAAAAGAAGAAATTCGACAAGAAGTATCTGTTCACGCTTATGATGCCGCTGGGATTTATTGTATACCTGTGCATAAACAAGATAATGCAGGGCAGCTTTTTCGCGTATGTGGCGCATCAGGCGGCGCCGCCGTGGTATAATACGCCGGCATGGATCTTCGAAGTGCTGAAAACCGGAGTGAATATGGCGAAGGAGCATGAGGCTTTGTCGTATATCATATACCATCCGCAGACGATCCTGTTTTTCGTATCCGTCGCCGCGATATTCTACGGATTAAAAAAAGGTGTGCGCACCTCATATCTGGCTTACTGCGGAGTATACACCGCCATGACTTATGTGTCCGGCTGGCTTATAAGCGGCAGCCGCTATGCCATGGGCTGTGTGCCGCTGTATATAATATTCGCTTCGATAGAAAATAAATATGTGAAAAACACGCTGATGCTGCTTTTCACGCTTTTATACGTGCATATAACGATACTGTGGTTCGCGGGATATGCGATCATGTAAAGGATGAATTTAGCGCAGCGTAACATTTAAAAATTGCAGTTTTTA
>CAZCZR010000063.1:0-10367 GCA_964503455.1 uncultured Lachnospiraceae bacterium
TCAAAGTATTCTCCAAATATTAAACGCCACCGCGAAGAATATAAAGAACGCGAGCGTCATTATATACAGCACCGCGTTGGGGCCTTTGGATGACCACTGTGTGCGCAGCGCCTCGTAAGTAAGCACTATAAAGCATACTATCGCCGCGCCGGCAAGCATTACCGTCGAATAGATCGAGAACAGTCCCAAAACGGCGCCTGCCGCGCCTATGAGCGTCACCGGCACAGTCGTGCAGGCGAATCTCGGCAGGAAATCCCGAAACCTCATCGACGACTTCATAACGATCCTGTCAAGCAGATACAGTATTACCCACAGCACATACAAAAGCAGAAATACCATAGCCGCGCATTTAAGCAGTCCCGACAAAAACGCCGTCAGCTTGACCGCGGGACTTAACAGCACCGACAGTATTCCGGTAAACCGCTTCCCCGCCGCGAAGCCTATTCTCAAAAAATACACCCCAAATCCCAGCACTATGGAATTAAACGCCGAAAGTATCACATAACGCGGCACGGACATATCCTCCGGATATGACACTCCGTCCACCGGCGTAAGCGAGAACCTGCGCATAAACGCGAACAGATCCGAAATCACGCTGCCCGAATGCCTTACGCTGTCAGCCGCGTGATCGGCATGAGCGCGGAACCGCTCCGAGCGGCGGCGCTTTTCATCTTCCTTTTTCCGCTTTGCCTGTTCCTTTTTGACCTTTTTCTTCTCACGCTTTTCTTCCTTTGTTCTCTCGTCAGAGGTGTATCCCGTATGATATGTGTTATTGGCGCCGTCACCGGCTTGCGATCCGGCGGAGGACGCCTGCTGCTCGCTATTCTTCCTTGCCTCACGATGCTTCACAGCCTGGGGACACTGACAAACCTCGTCCTTTTCAAGTGTTCTGCCGCAATATATACAGCTGCGCATAGTAGATCTTCCTTTCCCTGCTTTTAAAACACATCTGCATCTTATCTATATATTTGCATCGTACCCGATGCATCTCATTCTTATGAAATGCGCTTTTTAAAATCCGATATTTCCACCGGATCCGGCGAGCGCAGGCGTTTATATACATATACCTCCACGCCGTTTTCAAGCGTGAATGACTTTTCCGTGCAGCTGTAGGCGACAGCTATATCGGCATAGCGTTCGAAGCTTGTCACCGCCTCCGTAAGACGCTTCTGCGGCGCTCCCGAAGGATTAAGCTGCGCCGGATACGCCACGACAAGATAATCCGGCTTGTATATCAGCTCGGTGTCGCTGTTTGCCGAATCGAGTGTCGGAACAGTCACTATATAATCGGGGTCCCTGTCGGTAATATTGAGGGAAGCTCCCACATTCTTTACTATATCCGCGTTAAGCGTCTGCGACGCCGCCAGGACTCCCGCCGTTTCATCATCGCCTACCGTTGAATTAAGATACCTTTTCAGCTCCGCAAGCTCCGTCATATCATCGCGTGTCGGCGCCTTCAGGGAAAATCCCGGAAACAGCGACGGCACGTACAGCGCTTCCGTCTCCGATATGCATACCGAGCAAAACGTGCAAAGAGCAAGCACTCCCACGCCAAGCGCGCAAGCCTGCTTGAATATTTTCCCCGCAGGCTTTTTGGCGGCGGCTCGGCGGCGCGTATACTGCGCCGGAATCCTGGGCGGGATTTCCTGGGTGTAACCCAAAAATATTATCATTATCATCATCATGGGCGGCGCGTACACAAGCATATGCTGCACCTCATGCCCCGATGAAAACGTGAACATCGCAAAGCATACCAAAAGCTGAATCCAGAGCGTCAGTATTCCGGCGTTTTTGCGCCTGAAATACATATATACGGACATAATCACCTCCGCCGCAAGGAACGCCATGCCGTAACACCCCGCGAAAAGCTCCGCCGCCCCCGTAACAGCCGACGCCGGCGGCTTTGCTACAAAATCCGACGAAACCAACCCCGGAAAGCAGCATATCACAGCTCCCGTGATAAGCGCCGGTATCAGCGTATATTTTATCCTTCTGCCGCAGATTATATCCTCCGCAAGCATCGCTATTATAAACGACACCGCAAAATAAATATAATATCTTCTAAGCAGTATTATACCCGCGAGGCACAAGCCTATACCCGCGTACCTCCGCGCCGAGATGCTCCTCTCCGGCAGCTTTTTCAGCCGCCTGTCACGCAGCTGCGGCATAGCGGGGCGCTTCGCAAAATACAGCATATAGCACACAAAGCACAGCGCTATCGGCGCCGCGTCTATGAACCCCGCAAAGGTCGAGTATATGAGCAGCGGACACGCAAGCATCACTATGATGCACATCAGTATCGGGTTTTTGGTGTGCCTGCGCACAAGCAGATACAGACACACCAGCGACGGGAACAAATAACAGTTTACCGTCGTAAGTATAAAGCACAGCCTTGACGGGGAAAAAATCCTTGCCGTAAGCGCCGGTATAAGCGCGGCGGCAAAACATTCTCCGCCATTGACAGCGTTATATGCCGCTTTTAAAAAGCTCTCGCCGAAATTCCCCTCGGCGATGCTTCGCGCCGTATTCCAGCAAAGCGCCCCTTCCCCGAAATATACGTACCTGCTCGCTTTTACGTAAATCACCGCGGCGATATTCAATATGATAAACACCGCCGCCATAAATATCACGGATCTGAAATGGGGCATAGCCGCCATGTCATCCATTCTGTCAAGCTCATCAAGCACAGAGGTGTCGATATTGTACCTCGGCTTCGCTTTTGCTTGAGCTTCGTCCTCTTTTGTTTGGACAGCCCTTGTTGTTTGATCGGTATTTTCAGCCAATTGCATCACATCCTGTTTAATCCTCGAACAGCGACAGTATCTCATCGTCCGAAAGGAACGAGAACAGATTGCCGCCGGAAGCTATGATCTCGTTTGCAAGAGCGCGCTTTCGCTCCTGAAGCTTCAGTATCTTTTCTTCTATAGTGCCGCGTGTTGAAAGGCGTATCACCTGAACCGCCTTTGTCTGACCTATCCTGTAAGCGCGGTCGGACGCCTGATCCGTCACCGCCGGATTCCACCACGGGTCGTAATGTATCACAGTGTCCGCGCCGATAAGATTGAGGCCCGTACCTCCCGCTCTCAACGACACAAGGAACACCTCTCCCTCGCCGTTATTGAACCTGTCGGCATATTCCACGCGCTTTTTCGGCGGAGTCGAGCCGTCAAGGTAAAACCGCTTCACGCCCGCTCTGCTCAAATGCCTGTCTATTATGGCAAGCATTGACGTAAACTGGGAAAAAATCAGTATACGGTGACCTCCCGCTATGCCCGTGGAGATAAGATCGTCAAGCAGGATAAGCTTTCCGCTTTCCGCCGTATAATCCGCCGATATAAGCCTTGGGTGACAGCATATTTGCCGCAGACGCGTCAGAAGCGTAAGTATGTCCAGCCTGGAATACGACGGCGTGTTGATTATCTCGCGCGCCTGTTCCCTCGCGCTGTGAAGGTAGGCAAGATATATATCCTTCTGCGCGTCCGTCATTTCGGCGGTCATGGTGTATTCTATCCTGTCGGGCAGCTCCGAAAGCACGTCCGATTTCATGCGGCGCAGTATAAACGGCGACGTTTTCGCCTTCAATATATCAAGCGCGCTCAAATTGTCCTCGCGTGTTATGGGATTTTCAAAGCGCTTTTTAAACGATTCCTTTCTGCCGAGATACCCAGGGGAGGTGAAATCAAAAATCGACCACAGCTCCGAAAGCGAATTTTCTATCGGGGTGCCTGTAAGCGCGAACTTGTGCGCCGCTTTTATGCGCTTTACGGCGCGGGCGTTTACCGTGCCGGAATTTTTTATATTCTGCGCCTCGTCTATAAAGCAGTAGGAAAACTCCAAGCCCGCATACTCGTCGCTATCTCTGCGCAAAAGCGCGTAAGATGTTATGACAAAGCGGTATTCGCCGCATCCGCTTATCAGGGCGCGTCTGTTCTCCTTGGAGCCTTCTATTATAACCGCGGTTTCCTCCGGCGCGAATTTCTTTATTTCAAAAAACCAGTTGTATACAAGCGATGACGGCACAACCACAAGCACCGGCAGCCTCGGATCCTCTCCTATTATATACGCTATGACCTGAAGCGTTTTTCCAAGACCCATATCGTCCGCCAGTATGCCGCCCAGTCCAAGCTCCGATAGCTGCTTGAACCAGTTAAGTCCCTCCTTCTGATAGCCTCTCAGCACCTCCGAAAGATACTCCGGCACAACCGCCTTTGCCTTGCGCGCGCCGTCTATATACTCCTTAAAGCCTTCATCGGCGCTGACCGCGCCCGAACGCGCCAAGGCGTCCATATAAAGCGCCTTGTATTTCGGCGCCGGCACCTTGAATCCGCCGTCATTTAAGCGGGTGTAATCCAGATCGCTCAAAAGCGCTATCATCTTGTCGGAGCCTGCGGCGGAAAGATCTGCAAACCTGCCGCTTTTTAAACGGTAATACGCTTCGTTTTTCACAACCGCCCTTACCAGTCCGGACAGCTCCTCCGGCGAAAGCTCCGTATCGAAGCCTACCTCCAGAAGATCAAGCTCCTTGCTGAAAGACACCGAGGCGTGTATATCCGTCTTTTGCGCTGTGCGCAGAAGCTCAAACCGCTCCGACGTGAATATCTGCGCCTTGCTCTCAAGCTCCGGAAGCGATTCGGTGATGAAGGAATATATATGCTCATCCCTGTAAAGCGCGGCGAGATTGCCTCTTTTTTCAAAGCGCGAAAAATACGCCTTTATGTCGTTCTCCGCCGCAATATCGCGTATGATAAGCTTATCCTCCCGCTCTTTTGGTATGTCGTCGCCGTTTAGGTCTACGGTTATATCTCCGTATACCGCACACGCGGCAGCCGTCAGCGCGCCGTCCTCCGCAGCGTCAAGGTATATTTTGAATACCGGCGCGGCATTTACCACAATATCGTCCACCCCGTGAAGCACAACGCCGTGCATGGAACGTATCTTCGGCAGAACGCTGCGTATAAAGCTCATCGCGTTATCGCCTGAAAAGCTGAACTCGGTTCTTTCCTCGGAGTTAAGCACGCGGTATATGGGCATATACTGCGCCTGCCATTCCTTCGTGGTGCGATATATATCATCCTCGAATAAAAACCATTCCCCGTCGGGGGTGAGAGCTATGCCCCTGTCGCTTACCGAAAGCGCTATATCGCGTCCCACTGTGGAAACATCAATTATTATATCGGGATCCTCCTCATATATTATCGGAGAAGCCGACCCCGAAAGCTCCGATCGGAACCGAAATCCCGTCCGCGCAAGAACAGGCAGCAGCCTTCCCGCGGTCATAGCTCCGAAAAAGGTTCTGTATACCTCCTTGCGGTAATAGCCTATATCGCCGGATTTGTTCTGGTAATTCTCGGCAAGTATATTCAGTATTTTCTCCGTGTCGGGAGTAAATTCCGTCACACCGGGGACGTATAAAACATTTTTTGTAAGCAGATACCTTTCGCGGCTTATGTAATGCTCCAAAAAGTTTTCTATGCCGTTTACCGGCCCGTCGGAGGTCTCCGCCGCAAGCGAATATATAAATCCGCCCTCGTCCTTCTGCGCGTACAGCGTAAATCCGAGACGCACAGGCACCGACGGCTTGCCCTCGTTTTCATACGAATCGCACAGCATTGAGGCGAGCTTGTCGTTTTCCCCGCAGACGCTTCCCCCGTTTGCTATTTCATACTGCCTCTGTTTCAAAACCGCCACTATATGCTTGCACACCGTGTCCATTGTCCTGTAATACGGGCAGGTACACATATAATCCTCGATACCCGCGCCGTCATAGGACACCGAAACATTATACCGCGATTCCCCATCGACAATTGCGCCGACGGAATTTTCCGATCTGCGGCGTATATGCACGCGTCCCTGATGGAAATACTCCGTGCCGCGCTTATATATTGTCTGTGAACAGCATTGTCTTATCATTCTATCGGTAATATCCATTATCCGCACTACTCCGGCTTATATTTTATTACTAAATTATAACACACTCTTGAGGATTTTACAAGTGATTTTAGTTAATTGACAAAGAAATTTAACAATTGTCATGATTTATATATAATCTTTGGCTAAATGCTGTATTTAAACAGCCGTTTGCGCAAAATATTAGAGTATTTTTCACGTTGTAAATGCTTTCGATTTGTGGTATACTATGGATATAACCCTCGGAGGGAAAGGACGGTTTACACAATGGGAAAATTTGACGGACTGCTTTTGTGCAGCGATCTTGACGATACTCTCCTTATGACGGACAAAAGCGTTTCGCAAGAAAATAAACAGGCAATAGAATACTTCCAGTCGGAGGGAGGACTTTTCACCTTCGCCACAGGGAGAACGCCCATGGGCGCAAGGCTTATGCTTAGCTTTATAAAGCCGAACGCGCCGATGATCTGCTTCAACGGCGCCGGCATTTACGATTTCGCCAAGGATAAGCTTTTGTGGTCGCGCACTCTTGACGCTGACGCGATAAACGCGCTTGAATATGTCGAAAGGGCGTGTCCCTTTGCGGGCATTGAAATATGCACTGCCGACAAGGTGTACTTCTGCAAGGTGAACAGGGTTGTCGAGGAGCATAAGCTCCTTGAAAAATTCCCCGACAACTACGCCGATTACCGCGATATAACCGAGCCGTGGACAAAGGTGCTTTTCATGCAGGAGGAGGATGAGGTCGCGGCTGTGAGAAAGGCTATAGCCGAATCCGAATTTGCCGACAGGTACACCTTCATGCAGTCAAGCCCCAACTATTACGAGCTTTTGCCCAAGGGCTCAACGAAGGGCGACGGACTTATGGAGCTTTCGCGCATCATGCACATACCGGCGGAGCATACCGTCGGCATAGGCGACAACGAAAACGATATAACCCTCGTTAAAAACGCCGGCGTAGGCGTTGCCGTAATGAACGCCATAGCCTCGGTCAAGGACGCGGCTGACTACATCACCGTTGACAACAACTCTCACGCCATATCCGCCGTGGTCTACGCTATCGACAGGGGAACAATGAAAATATCATAAATATCATAGCATTAAAAAAGGCTGCCCGTTAAAGACGGCGCGCACTATCCGTACAAGCGCCCGCCGAACGCGGCAGCCTTAAATATTCGGCGGCAATTATATAAGCTCCAGCATCTGCGCCGGATTTTCCGCCGCCTTTACCTTATCGAAGCCTTTTACTATGACGCCTTCCTCGTCTATAAGGTATGTTGTCCTTACGACGCCCATGGATACCTTGCCGTAATTTTTCTTTTCCTTCCACACGTCATAGGCTTTTATGGTTTCAAGCTCCGTATCGGACAGAAGCGTAAACGGAAGCGAATACTTCTGCTCGAACCTCTTGTGCGACGCGGCAGAATCCTTGCTCACGCCTATCACAACGGCGCCCTTTTCCGTAAAATGCGGGTACAGCTCGCCGAAGCCGCACGCCTGCTTTGTGCATCCGGGCGTGTTGTCGCGCGGATAAAAATACAGAATTACCTTTTTCCCCCTGTATTCTGCCAATGAGTGAAGCTCTCCGTTTTGATCCGGCAGCGAAAATGCCGGCGCTTTCGTACCTGTTTTGAGCATTTGTTATTTCCTCCTTAAAAGCAATATGTAAAAAAAGACCCCGGATATATCCGAGGTCATGGAGCGGAAGACGAGATTCGAACTCGCGACGTTCACCTTGGCAAGGTGACGCTCTACCACTGAGCCACTCCCGCATTTTCGCCGTCATTTCCGACTGCTTTTATATAATACCATACTTTATCCGCTTTGTCAAGACTTTTTTTGAAAAATTTTTTTAAATTTTATGTCAGTAATTTTGAAAAGCGGCTCCCGCAGCGAAAAAAGCGGCGGGATTTACCCATTTTCCCCTCCCCGACCAGATGAATTTTGCGGCAAAATACGCAAAACGGGCGCGATATTGTATAAATTAATGAAATAACTGTAAACATTTTTTAAAACCCCTTGAAACAATGGCAAAAGCGTGATAGAATATACGAAAGAAAGGACTGTTTTTTATGATATATGTAATGCTTGCAAACGGATTTGAAGAAGTGGAGATGATAACTCCCGTTGATATTATGCGCCGCGCGGGACTTGACGTCGCGACGGTCGGCGTATACGCAATGACCGTGACGGGCGCTCACGGCATCGAGGTAAAGGCGGATATTCCCATTGATGAGGTTGACCCCGCCAAAACGGAGGTTCTTATGCTCCCCGGCGGCCCCGGACACGAGCTGCTTGACGCGTCAAACGCCGTTCACGGTCTTATAAACTACGCCGTCGCTCACGGAAAATACGTGGCGGCAATATGCGCCGCTCCCTCTATCCTGGGAAAGAGAATGTACCTAAACGGCAAGTCCGCCGTATGCTTCCCCGGCTATGAGAAGTACCTTTACGGCGCCGATATAAAGACGGATAAATGCGTCACGGACGGTCAGTTCATTACCGCAAAGGGCGCGGGCGCGGCGGCGGAATTCGGCTTTACAATTACGGCGCTTTTAAAGGGCAAAAAGGTAAGCGATGATCTCAAAAAGGCTATGCAGTACTGATATGACCTTATCCGAGCAAAATATCAGGGACACTAAATCCCGTCTGCGTCTGCAAATGCGCCGCCAAAGAGGGACGCTAAATCCCGAAACGGTGACACTAAACAGCCGTATGGCGACACTAAATCTTAAAAAAATACCGGAATATGCGCAGGCGAAAAGCGTTATGATATACCTGTCCGCCTTCGGCGAGATAGACACAAGCTATATCGCCGAGGAGCTTCTAAGCGGCGGCGTGAAATTAACCGTGCCTGTCACGGACAAAGGGCGCCGCGTTATAACGCCGTGTCTGCTTTCGGAGCTTGACGAGCTTACCGAGGGCGCATACGGAATACCGGAGCCGAAATGCTTTGTCCCCGCAGACAAGACATCGCTTGACGTTGTGATAGTGCCGGGGACCGTATTTGACGCAAACGGCGGACGGATGGGCTTCGGCGCGGGGTATTACGACAGATTTCTCTCGGACATAGGCGCGGTCAGAATAGGACTTTGCCACGATTTTCAGCTCGTCCCCGACACATATCCCGAGCCGCATGACGCGATGATGAACTATATAGTTACGGAAAGGAGGATAATACGCTGTGGAAAAAAGCTATAACGGCTTCCGGCTTGTCTGGCGTTTTATGCTTGTATACCTTGTTGTATCGAACATACTGATATATATTATCGGTCTTGCAGCAGATCTTGACAACACAGCCGTATTGTATATTGCTGCCGAGCTGTCGCAGCTGCCGGTGCTTGTGTTCGTATGCTTTTTTATAAAGCTGAAATTCCCGTCGGAAAACGCTTCGCAGCTGTTCGGCTTCCGAGGCTTCGACAAACGCCTTATCCCGCTGATGATAATACTTCCGCCTGTGCTTCAGTCGGCGATTTCCGTTGCGACTATCCCCGTGCAGACCGTCATAACCGGTATATTCGGGACCTACAGCGCGGATATACCGCCTCTATCCTCATGGACCGAAGCCGTATGCGCGTTCGCGGGACTGTGCGTGCTGACGCCCGTTGTCGAGGAGCTGTTTTTCCGAGGGGTAATCACGAGGCTTTTAAAGCCTTACGGTCTGACAGTGTACGTACTCGCCTCGGCGCTGGCTTTCGCGCTTATGCACCTCGATATAACAGCCTTTTGCACCGTGTTTATACTCGGTATTGCCATGGCTTTTATACGTCTGGGAACGGATTCCATATTCCCGACGATGATATTTCACGCATCGAATAATCTGGTAAGCCTGCTTATGTCTGTCTTTGCGGCGCGGATCGAAGCGCATCCCGCAATAGATACCGCCGTGTTCGTGCTTGAGCTTGCTGCCTGCCCCGTTATCATATGGGCGGCGTACAGGCTCTTGACGGAGAAACGGAGCATAAGCGAGGTCATGGAGCTTCCGGCGCGGGAGAAAACCGAGCTTTCGGCAGGACTTATCATATTTATTTTAATCTACGCGTTATACGCAGTCATTCCGCTTTTCGCGGGGAAGCTTTTGTAAAGGTTAAAGCTTGATGCTTTCCTCATCCGCACCTTCGGGAAAGCTATCATACACGATAACATCGCAATGAGCGCTTGCATTAAGATAACAACCGCACTATGCTTGCGCCCCATTCGGGGGGTCAGGGGTACATAGGGGGAACGCCCCCTATGCGCCGTTTCCTTTGTTTCGTTTCCTTTGGGCGAGCAAAGGAAATGAAAATCGGGGTGAGGCGGGGATTGAAAATCCATGCGAGTTCGTCGGGGGCGATAACCCCCATCACAGGAATATGGACGAAAACATTATCCCTCGTCCGTCATTTGCACCCCCATTCCCTGCAGCCGCAAATGCCGCCTTCCCCAAGGAAAAGGCTATCATGCACGATAACATCGCAATG
>CAZCZR010000064.1:0-10153 GCA_964503455.1 uncultured Lachnospiraceae bacterium
CCTTACATCTCCTCCACTGTCTGTATGCCGAGGAGTGCGAGGGCGGATTTTATAACGTCGCCGGAGGCTTTTACAAGCGCAAGACGCGCTTTTTTTATATCTTCCGGAATGTCGGAGCGGAGTATCGGGCAGGTGCTGTAGAATTTGTTGAACGCTTTTACAACACCGGTCACATACCTGTTGACATAAAACGGCTCGTTCTTATCGGCTGCCGCCGCGACGGCGCTTTCAAATCCCGCAAGCTGCTTTATCAGCGTGTACTCGTCATCCTCCGTAAGCAGCGTCAGATCCGCATCGGAAAAGTCCGTATCCGCGCGGCGGAGAATACTCTGTGCGCGGACGTATCCGTACTGGCAGTACGGCGCGGATTCGCCCTCAAAATCAAGCATCGAATCCCACGAGAACACAATATCCTTTTCGCGGGAGCTTTTCAGGAAGGTGTAGAGTACGGCGCCGATGCCGATGCGCTTCGCGGTTTCCTCCTTGTTTTCCATGTCGGGACTGTTGGTGTTTATTATTTCCAGCGTTTTCGCTACGGCTTCGTTTAAAACGTCCTCAAGGAACACCACATCGCCGTGACGCGTGGAGAGCTTCTTGTCGGGGAATTTTACCAGACCGAAGCCCACGTGCTCGCACTTATCCGCCCAGTCAAAGCCCATACGGCGTATGACCTCGAACACCTGCTTGAAATGCAGCGCCTGCGGCGTGCCGACAACATATATGCACTTGTCGAAATTATATGTTCTGTGGCGGTAGATCGCCGCCGCGATGTCGCGTGTGGCGTATATGGTCGCGCCGTCGGATTTGAGAATTATACACGGGGGCATATTCATATCCGACAGATCCACCACCTGCGCGCCTTGACTCTCGGTAAGAAGTCCCGCGTTTTTGATAAGCTCGACAGCCTCGTCCATTTTGTCGGAGTAAAAGCTTTCGCCGGCGTAGGAGTCAAATTCAACGCCAAGCATATCATAGACGCGCTTGAACTCAACAAGGCTTATATCCTTGAAGTATTGCCAAAGACGGGTGGTTTCCTCCTCGCCGTCCTCAAGCTTTTTGAAGTACTCTCTTGCCTCGTCCTCAAGCGACGGATCCTTTTCCGCCTCCTCATGGAACCTAACGTATATTTTCAAAAGCTCGTTTATGGGGTCTTTTCTGATGACCTCATCATCGCCCCAGCGCTTGTACGCGCTTATAAGCTTGCCGAATTGAGTACCCCAGTCGCCGAGGTGGTTGATGCGCACGACCTTGAAGCCAAGACGGCTGTATATCTTTTCAAGCGAGCTGCCCAGAGCCGTTGAGAAAAGGTGCCCTATATGGAAGGGCTTCGCGATATTCGGCGAGGAGTATTCCACAACGACGGTCTTGCCGTTGCCTATATCCGATTTCCCGTAAGCCTCGCCCTTTTTGAGAACCTCCGAGAGGATTTCCCTTGAGTAAGAGCCGCGGTTATAGAAAAAGTTCAGATACCCGCCCGCCGCCTCGGCGCGCTC
Organism: uncultured Lachnospiraceae bacterium; assembly: GCA_964503455.1. GTDB lineage: Bacteria > Bacillota > Clostridia > UBA1381 > UBA1381 > CAZCZR01. Next base: position 1,494 of record CAZCZR010000064.1, read on the forward strand.
TATTTCGGGCATATCGCCGAGCTTATCGGCAAGCTCCTTTGCTATAAGAGCGGGAGCCTTATGCAGTGTTTTTGCAAGTATAAAGCACGGGAACGCAAGGTCGCCCAGCTTTTCATCGGGAGGGGTTTCCGTAAGCGCGGATATGCGGTCTGTGTCCAGTCCCGTCAGCTCGGAAAGACGGGCGGCAGCTTTGTATTTAAAATCCATTTGTAAATTCCTTTCACGCGATCACACTATTTCGGCGCCGCTTTGTATATCGTTGAGCGTTGTAAGCACAGTCAGCTTGCCGTCATGCTCGGCGGAGAGGATCATGCCGTTTGATTCAAGACCCATCATTTTCCTCGGCTTGAAATTGGCGATAAACAGCACATTCTTGCCGATAAGCTCCTCCGGCTTGTGGAACTGCGATATTCCCGACAGTATCTGCCGTGTTTCGCTGCCGACCTCAAGCGTGAAGCGCAGGAGCTTTTTCGATTTTTTGACCGGCTCGCACTCTATGACCTTGCCGACTCTTATATCAAGCTTTTCAAAGTCCTCTATGTCAACGTTATCCTTAAAGGGAGCTATCTCAACGGCGGGAGCCGTATCCTCGGCGATTTCCGCTTCGATTTCGGCAAGCTTCTTCTCAGCGTCTATGCGCACGAATAAAGGCTCCGGATTCCCGACCCTCGTGCCGAGGGGAAGATGACCGAAGGTCTCGGTTGTATCGCATGAGAGAATATCGGTGTTAAGCTGAGATGCGATCTTCTCCGATGTGGAGGGCATATACGGCGACAGAAGCGAGGCTATAATCCTGATTGTTTCGGCGAGGTTGTAAAGCACCGTCGCAAGACGCGGCCTCGACGCCTCATCCCTTGCAAGGATCCACGGCGTTGTTTCGTCGATGTACTTGTTGGCGCGGTCGGCTATTTTCCATATCTCGTCAAGGCTGTCGGCGACATGGAGCGTATTCATCTTTTCCTTTATTATGCCTATGGCGCCCGTGGCGACGGCTTTTAAGTCAGCGTCAAATTCGCCCTCGGTGTCGTTTGATACCAAAACGCCGTCAAAGTACTTGTTTATCATGGCGACGGTTCTGTTTACAAGGTTGCCGAGAGTGTTTGCCAGATCGGAGTTGAAGCGCGATATGAACACCTCGTATGTGATGGTGCCGTCCTGCGCGAAGGGCATCTCGTGAAGCGAGTAGTATCTTACCGCGTCCACGCCGAAATGACGCACCAGATCCTCCGCGTATATGACGTTGCCGCGCGATTTGGACATTTTCTCATCGCCGACAAGCATCCACGGATGACCGAACACCTGCTTTGGCAGCGGCTCGCCCAGAGCCATAAGCATTATGGGCCAGTATATCGTGTGGAAACGGAGTATATCCTTGCCTATGATATGAACGTCCGCGGGCCAGTATTTGTTGTACAGCTCGCTCTTGCCGTCAACGGTATAGCCGAGGGCGGTGATGTAGTTTGAAAGCGCGTCTATCCATACGTATATAACGTGTCCGGGGTCAAATTCCACGGGTATGCCCCAGTCGAAGCTGGTTCTTGACACGCACAGGTCCTGAAGTCCGGGCTTTAGGAAGTTGTTCACCATTTCCTTTTTGCGGCTTTCCGGCTGAATGAACTCGTCATGCTCGTCGATGTATTGCATCAGTCTGTCCTGATACTTGCTCATTCTGAAAAAATACGCCTCTTCCTTGGTGCGCTGCACCTCTCTGCCGCAGTCGGGGCATTTGCCGTCTACAAGCTGCGTTTCCGTCCAGAAGGATTCGCACGGAGTGCAGTAAAGTCCCTCGTACTCGCCCTTATATATATCGCCCTGCTCGTACAGGCGCTTGAATATGCCCTGTACCGCCTTTACATGGTAATCGTCCGTTGTGCGGATGAATTTGTCGTAGCTGATATTAAGCATATCGGCGATGTCGCGGATCTGACCGGCGATCATGTCAACGTGCTGCTTGGGCGTAATGCCCTCGGCCTCGGCGATTTCCTGTATCTTCTGACCGTGTTCGTCCGTTCCGGTAAGAAAGAAAACGTCCTTGCCGATATATCTTTGAAAACGGGCAACGGCGTCGGAGAGGATAATCTCGTAGGTGTTGCCTATATGAGGCTTTTTCGAGGTATATGCTATCGCGGTCGTAAGATAGAATTTTTCTGCCATATGAATTTTCCTTTCGTTTAATCCTTATTCGGATTTAATAAATGATATTATATAATTTTTCGCGTCCGAGGCGTTTGTCTTTATCCATTCGCCGACGCGGCGTATGAAAGCTATCAATCCGTCAAATATTCCCGCCTTGTAAAGGCTCAGCACAAACATCATGGTGACAGGCCCCAAAATCATACCGCCGACGGACAGCAGCCTGTAGCCTATATACATCGACATCAGCGTCATAAGCGGGTGCATACCGATTTTGGCGCTTACGATCTTCGGCTCGATGAACTGGCGCACAAGCACTATCGCCACATACGTTATTATCAGTCCTACGCCCACGCGTATGTTGCTGTTTATAAAGCTCACTATCGCCCACGGCCACAGCGCGGCTCCGCTTCCGAAAAACGGCAGCGCGTCCAGAAACGCTATTCCCAGGGCTATCAGCAGAGCGAAGCGTATTTTAAGAATCGACAGCGACGTTATCAGAATCGCAAACGTTATGCACATAAGTATGCCCTGCGCCTTCACGTATGCGCCGAGATAGTGCTTGATCTCGTTTTTGACGCGGTGCATCTTGTCGCGGTGCCTTTGAGGCACGAAGCGGTTCACGAACGCGGACACCTTCGCGCTGTCGGCAATCATAAAGTAAGACGACAGCAGGAATACCACCAAGCCCACGAATATACCCGGCAGGCTTTTTGCGATGCCGCTTGCATATCCCATGGCGGGCGAGGAATGAAGGTTAATGTAGCTTGCTATCTTTTCGGACAGGTTCGAGCCGACGTTCTCGATAGACGTGCGTATGTTTTCCGGCATTGACGAGTACAGTCCCGATATGCGCTCATAGAACGAGTTGAAGCCGGAGCGTATCGACTCAAAGATGTAGGGCATTTGAGTGTAGAGGTTTCTGCTCTCGTCCACGATCTTCCATACGGCGAAGCCTATAATGCTTCCCAGTATGCCGAGAATCAGTATCAGCACCAGTATCGCGGAGATACTCCTTGGGAGCTTGAGCCGCTTTTGCAAAAAGTCCGCGACCGGATTTGTAATAAGCGAAAACAAATATCCCAGTATAAAAGGGAGAAACAGGCTTATAAAAAACGCCAGTACGGATATTATTGTAGACACCGAAAAATACGCCGCCACACACAGCGCCGCTATGGCGAGTACAAATATTATTATTTTTACGGTTTTGCTTTTAATTTTCATTTGATATCAATCCTTTGCGGAGTTATTTGCCGAGGAATCTGTTCATCAGGGTATAGCCTTCCTCGATATAAATGCCGGTTGATTTTCCGTTGCTTTCGGTGTAATCGAGTCCGGAGCCGTTAGGGTTGGTGCTGTCGAAGATGATATACGGTATCGGATCCGAAACGTGGGTCTTTAGGCATATGGGCGTCGGATGATCGGGCATTATGAGCATTTTGTAGGCGATGCCCTCCTCGTCAAGCTTTTCTTTTAAAAAGCCTACCACCTTTTTGTCTATAAGCTCCACCGAGAGCTTCTTATTCTGCGCGTTGCCCTGATGACCGCACTCATCGGGAGCTTCCATGTGTATGTATACAAAATCATTCCCTCTTTTAAGAGCGTCCAAGGCGGCTTGAGCCTTTCCGTCAAAGTTGGTGTCAACGTTTCCCGTCGCGCCCTCCACGTCGATGGATTCCATGCCCGCGCATTTTGCTATGCCCTTTATAAGATCCACCGCCGATATTACCGCGCCCTTAATTCCGAACTTCTGCTCGAAATTGTCAAGCCTCGGCTTGGTGCCTTCGCCCCATATCCATATCGAGGTGGCGGGGTTTTTGCCCTCTGCCACGCGCCTTTTGTTTACGGGATGATCCTTTAGGATTTTCTCGCTTTTTTTCATCATATCCAGTATCACATCGGCGCCCTCGCCCTTGGGCAGATAGTCCTTTATCCTTTTGTCGGATATATCGTGAGGCGGGGTCAGAGTGACATTTGTCGAGCCGCCGTCCCATACCGCGAGGTGGCGGTAGCTTACTCCGCCGTAAAATTTTATAACGTCGGTGTCAAGCGCGTCGGCTATGGCTTTCATAAGCTCATGAGCTTCGGGGGTGGTTATCTCGCCCGCCGAATAGTCAAGCATGGTTTTGTCCTCGTAGCTTTCCTCCCCCGACAGGGTGACTATATTGCAGCGGAAGGTAACATCGGTGTCCTTCAGGGGTACGCCTATGCTTGCCGCTTCAAGGGGAGAACGCCCCGTATAGCAATCCCTCGTGTCGTAACCCATAACGGCGAGGTTGGCAACATCACTGCCCGGCTTCATGCCGTCGGCTACGGTCTTAACCATGCCCAGCTCCCCGTGACGGCACATATAATCCATGTTCGGCTTGTCCGCGACCTCAAGGATCGTCTTTCCGCCGAAGGCTTCCACGGGATAATCCGCCATCCCGTCGCCGAGTACAACAATGTATTTCATATTTTTTCCTCCTAAAACAGTAATAGCATTTATAATCCTGCCGCATACGCGGCGAAAGCTCTAATCCATTTTCCTGCGGTAGATGATGGCAACGGCTCCGGGGCCGAGATGCGTACCGACTATAGGCCCAAATTCGCTGAACATCTTCACCGCGGGAATGTTAAACTCCTCTTTCAGCTTCTCGACCGCTTCAAGCCCCTTCGCGAGATCCGAATGTACCACAAGAAATTCCTTTTTCTCATCGTCAAAGCCGGGGTCCTCGTACATGAGGTTTATCAGCTTGCCGATAAGATTTTTCTTGCCGCGCAGCTTGTCCAGCGGCTCCACAAGACCGTGATCTATCGTAAGCACCGGCTTGATGTCCAAAAGCGTCCCGACAATGGCGGTGGCTTTATTGATTCTGCCGCCCTTTTCAAGGTATTTAAGCGTGTCCACAAGCAGCAGCGCGCGCCATGACTTAACGTACCTTTCGCAGTAGGCGACTATCTCGTCAACGCTTTTGCCCTCGGCGTCCATTTTTGCCGCCTCGACAGCCGTAGCCGAGATATAGAGCGAGTATTTTTCGGTGTCGATGATGCGTATATCCGCGTCGGGATTGTCGTTTTCTTTAATCTCGTCAACTATCATATGCGCGGTATGATTCTGACCGCTGCCCTTTGCCGAGATGGTGAAGTATATCACGCTGTCATACTCCTTGCTTGCGGTTAAAAGTCCGTCGTAGAGAATATTGTACGGGGTCTGCGCAGTTGTGGGTATCCTGGGATTTTTTTCAAGCATTTCGTAAAACTGCTCGTTCGTCATATCGACGCCGCCGGTATAGCAGTCGTCGCCGAACAGGCTCAAAAACGCGAATACGCCTATATTATATTTTTTCGCGATGTCATCGGGCATATCCGCGCTCGTGTCAACAAAAATCTTCAGGCTCATATCAAGACCGTCCTTTCATGCTCCGCGCCGGTGCGCGGCAAATCAGGTGTTTGAGGTTATCTGCTTTTCGGCAAGCTCCCAGTCGTATTTTGTGAGCGCGCCCTTCATTTTAAGCTGCTCGTACCCAAGCTGACGGAGCGCCTCATAGACAACGACCGCGACGGAGTTCGACAGATTCAGGCTCCTTGCGTCGGCGATCATCGGAATACGTATGCAGCGATCCTCGTTGGCAAGGAGCAGCTCCTCGGGAAGTCCCTTCGTTTCCTTGCCGAAAAGTATGTAATCGTTGTCGCGGTATTCCGCGTCGGAATGAGTGTGCCGCCCTTTGGTGGTTGAGTAGAAGTATCTGCCTCCGGCGGTTTTTTCGAAAAAGTCGCCGAGGCTATCATAATATGTCACGCCCAGAAGATGCCAGTAATCCAGACCGGCGCGTTTCAGCTTCCTGTCGTCAATGGCGAAGCCCATAGGCTTTACTATATGCAGCCGGCAGCCGGTAGCCGCGCAGGTACGCGCGATATTGCCGGTATTTTGAGGTATCTCCGGTTCGACTAAAACTACGTTTATCAAATTTTATCTCCCCTTGGTTTATTTAAAAAGCTTAAGCATCAGCCTGTTCGCGACCGAGCGGTGGATTTTTATTGCTTTTTGCGGACAAAGCTCCTGACAGCAGAAGCACTTTATGCACTTGCCGGTGTTGATAACGGGCCTTGAGCTTACCATATCTATCGCCTTGGGCGGGCAGTCGCGAAAGCATTCCCCGCAGCCGACACATTCGCTGTAGCAAATTTCCGGCCTTGCCGCCAAAAGCGAGGTCACGCGCTTATTAAGTCCCTCCGGCAGGTTGAGAAGCTTTAGCAGATTAAAATGGCTTTTCGGCTTTTTAAAGTCCTTTATATAAAATTCGTCAATGCTGCCCGAAACGGGCGTTATGTCCCCGCTTATAAGTCCGCGCCGTAAGGCCTCGCGCACCGTGGGAACCTCCTGCGGCTTGTAGCCTATGACCTGCGAGCAGACAAAATCGAGGGCGTGAGCGTTATATGAAGCGCCGATAAGACCGATAAAGCGGTTTTTACCCGCCGTCGGGCCGTCGCCCTCCATGCCGACCACCCCGTCCATAATCGAAAGCACCGGAACGCGGCTGACACATTCGTACAGATCGACGAGCATCGAGCAAAACGCGTCCCTGTCGTCAAGCCTGAAATGCAGCTCCGCCTTATGAGTGCCGGGTATGGCGCCGAACAGATTTTTCACAGCGCCGGTGTAGCTTGTCATGGCATGGGTTTTGAGCTTCGGCAGCGATATTATAAGATCCGCCGAAAGTATCGGATTGATAAGCGGGAACGATTTCACAGTCCTGCCCTGCGGAAATTCCGTGTCGGTAAACGACGTGTCGTAATTGAGCCGCGCGGGAGTGCCCTCGCACGCGTCCGCGACGCCGCATACGGAATAAACGCTTTTTAAAAGCGCCCTTGTATACGCGCCGCCGGGACTTTCGGCTATAAGTATATCGTCAACGCCCTTCTCCGTAAGCAGCCGCACCACCGCGGCGAGTACCGCGGGATCGGTTGTGGCGGCCTCGGACGGCTTCTTGCGTGAAACGAGGTTAGGCTTTATCACTACCCGCGAGCCTTTCCCCGCGCGTATTCCGCCGACAGCGTCAACCGCCGCCTTTATGCTTTCGTATACTGCGCCGTAATCACGGCATGAAACAAGAGCGGTATCGTTATTCATGTAAAATTCTCCTATATATTTCAGACAAACAGTCCGGACTGCCTTTATTATTATATAATAAAATCTCAAAAAGTACAATACATATAGGAAAAATTTTTTAAAAAAATTAAAAAAGATTGCTTGATTTAAAAATATGCAGCAAAAAAGTCCCGTAAAAAATCGGGATTTTGCGGGATAAAGGATATATGAAAATATGAATGATATTTAAAAACAGAATATGCTCTTATGCCTTAGCCGCGCCTTTTCGGGGAGTGCGGGCTGTTTACGGCGGCGCGCTCGTGCTTTAGAAGGAAGCGCTTAGCTTCAATGCCGCCGGCATAGCCTGTAAGACTGCCGTCCGCGCCTATTACGCGGTGGCACGGTATGATGATGGGTATGGGATTGTGTCCTACAGCGCCGCCGACAGCTTGAGCGGACATTTTGTCCCTGCCCGTAAGCGCGGCGGCTTTTTTTGCGATTGATCCGTAGCTTTCGGTAAAGCCGTAGGGAATATCGAGTATCAGCCGCCATATCATTTGGCGGAACCCGCTCCCCGCCGGAGCAAGCGGCAGCCTTGACGGCAACGGCTTCCCGCCGCCGAAATACTCGTCAAGCCATGCGCGTCCCTCGCGCAAAAGCGGAGCATCGCTGCTTTCGGCAATCCCGCGCGGCACACCGCCTGTATGCTTTTGCCCCTCTATCCGAAGCTCTGTGATATTTTTGCCGTCGCAGATTATCAGTATATCGCCTATGGGGGATTTGTAATGAGCCGAGTAATACATGATACTACTCCGAATATTCGCGCACTCTGAAGCTTACGCCGGCTTCCGCGGCGATTTTGCGGCACGCCTCTATATCCTCGGCCGGTATAACGTCCACCACCGAAAGCACAACGTTCGGCACATACGCCCTTGCCTTTTTTGCGAAATCGAGCATTTCATAAAAGCCGTCCTCGCCGTAATCGCAGTGGCATATCCTTTCGTATTCGGCGGCGTTTTTGGCGTTCAGGCTTATTGATACGGTGTCGATAATGCCGCTCATTTCAGGCGTTACATCGCGTCCGGCGGCGCGGCTTGCGTGGCCGTTCGTATTGACGCGGACGCGGCAGGAGCTGTTCTCCTTGATGTATCTTGCTGTGCGCATAACGTCGTCAAAGCGCAGCAAGGGCTCGCCGTAGCCGCAGAAAACGATCTCGGCGCACGTTCTGAAATCCGCCGCCTCCAAGGCGTTTATTATCTCCTCCGCCGAAGGCTCGTGTTCAAGCCACAGGTCGATCCCGTCAACGCCCGACGGCGTAAACCGAATACAAAAATCGCACTTGTTGGTGCATCTGTTGGTGACGTTTACGTACAGCTGATCGTGATAGCGGTACACGATATTCATTGAAGCCATTTTTTTAAGATCCTTCTTTCCTAAATTATATCCCTAAATTATA